>NZ_JBHLWN010000022.1:0-164019 GCF_042432825.1 Paenibacillus chartarius
CCATACAGGTTTCTAAGAGAAAAACATCGTAACGCGTGTCTATTTTCTTGACGGAGGTCCATATTTTCCGGTAATCAAGGGAATCAGGCCCAATTTCATCAGTAGACATTGGATAGGGCCGCCAAAGTCCGCTATTTTGAATAAAAAGCGCACTAGCGGTAAAATAAGGCCCTCAAAATCCATTAACGTATTGCATCAGCGCCGGATTATATTCACCGGGAAACACGCGCGTTTGGAAGACGGCGAAAGCCGCTTCTTCTTTTGCTCATATGTATTTTTACAGAGGAATTTTGGTGAACTGTGTCGAATCTTTTTGCGCTCGCTGTACTTATGTTTACATTAACTAATTTTTATTCTTCTGAAAGGTGTGGGTCATGACCAACTCATAAAAGGGATGCCGGGTTCGAACGAAAGACCGCGCATTTCTTTGGCCGGTTTATTAATATGCATGACAGATTCCGCAAGGCACCGAGGTTACTAACCATACAATGGAGCTGATCACGTTGTTACTAAAAAATCTACGCGTTTCTTATAAGCTTGTAATTCTTGTAAGCGTATTATTAATCTTCATGGGGGGAATTAGCGCTTCCGCCTTGTATTCCTTTCAAGTAATGAACCGGTCCATCACGGACATGTACGAGAACCGTCTGCTTGCGATCAAATGGTTAAATGATATGCGCGTACAAAACCGGGGCATGGAATCGGACATGCTGTATATGGCGGGCAGCCAAAACAAAGAGATGATCTCCTTCTATCATGAGGATTTTCAGACACGCGAGAACAAGCTGGGGGAACTTATGGGGCAGTACATGGCAACTCCTCTTGATCCGGAGGAACAGGAGCTTCTCGTTAAGCACGACCGGCTCATTCCCCAATATAAGGAGATAAGGACTCAAATCGTCAATGACGCAGTGAACGGAAAGAAAGCTGAGGCAGTAGCTGCGCTAGCCGGCTCCCGCGAACTGTTAAAATCGATCAACGATATTTACACAAGTCTGGCGGATTATAACGCTGCAGCAGCCGATGAGGTCAAGAAGCAAGTGGACCGTCAGATTGCTCAGGCAAGGCAGCTCATTACCGTAAGCTTGATCGTTGCTCTGTTATTGGGCGGCGGCATGGCCTACTTCATCGTGCGCATGATAACGAAGCCGCTTCGCAGCATGCAGAGCCTCATGCTGGCTGCGGAGCAGGGCGATCTGACCGGGGAAGGAGCATACCGGTCCCGCGATGAAATCGGCATGCTAACGGAATCGTTCAACAACATGGTCGGCGGCTTGCGGTCCGTGATCCGGCAAGTCCAAGGAACTGCAGAGCTTGTCGCCGCTTCCTCCCAGCAGCTTACTGCCAGCGCCGAAGAGACAGGCCGTTCCAGCGAGCAGATTTCACAGACGATACAAGAGTTGGCTATAGGCACGGAGAAGCAGGTTTACGCCGTTCAACAAAGCTCAAGCGTTTCCCAAGACATATCCAGGCGAATTGAAGAGATCGGCGTCTCGTCGAAGCAAGCCGTTGCCTATTCGGAGCAGGCTGCCGAGCGTGCGGGGCGGGGAACCGGGAATGTCGCCAATGCCATTGATTCCATGCACGCCATTGACGAGAATGTGACCGATTTGAAGCTTGTCGTGAGCAGCCTTAGCGAGCGGTCCAAGCAGATCGGGGATATCGTTCAGCTCATTTCCGGGATTGCTTCCCAAACGAATCTGCTTGCGCTGAACGCAGCGATTGAAGCGGCAAGAGCCGGCGAAGAAGGAAGGGGCTTTGCCGTGGTTGCGTCGGAGGTACGCAAGCTGGCTGAACAAACATCGGTTGCCGCCCAGGAAATTACAAGCCTGATCCGCGCGGTTCAAACCGAAAGCGAGAATGCCGCAAGCTCCATGGAGACAACCTCCAAGAAGGTAACGGAAGGCTCCGCCATCATTCAGTCGTTAGGAGCTACGTTTGAGGGCATTAAGACGGTGATAGAAGAGTCGCTTGCCCATATTCAGACGGTGTCGTCTTCGATCGGTCTGGCGCAAGAGGGAACGGCCTCCGTTGTGACATCCATGCAAGCCGTGGCCGAGGTTGCCGAACAGTCCGCCGCCGGCAGCCAGAACGTAACGGCATCGACGGAGGAGCAATTGGCTGCGATGGAACAAGTAACCGCTTCTGCGAACAACTTGACGCATATGGCCCAGGAGCTGCAGACACTCGCGTCCCGATTCCGGGTATAGACGTCTTTGAAAGGAGCTTTGTCGCTGCCGGGCCAGCGGCAGGCTCCTTTGTCACGCCGGAGCCGGAAGCGGAGAGCTTTAACGCAATGGCCGAACGCGAAGACGGTCCGCTGTGCGTGGCAAATTTGCGAGACGGTGCGCAATCCGGGGAGGGTCGAATGGACTGCCCTTATGACGGCGAGTACATGGCGGCTATCGCGGCGGCCTGCTGCTGAAGCGCGGACCGCAGCTCGGCAGGCTCCAGGACGCGCAGCTTGGCGCCGAAGCCAAGCGCAATCTCGCAGGCGGATTCCAGCGTATGAAATTCAAGCTCGGCTTCGCGCCAGGGGCCGGCCTCCGGCGGTTCCCGCCAGCCAAGGACGCGGACGAAGCGGGTTTGCTCCAGCTTGCCGCAAGCGTCGGCATGCACCAGCACGCGCGCCGCATACCGCGGCAGCTCGCTGCGAAACCGGCTGACCGATCGTTGCCAGAAGGCTTCCAAGTCAAAGCCTTCCGGGCGTTCTGCCGGTTCGGCCGTCAGCTCCGCGAAGCGGATGCGCGAGACGCGGTAGGAGCGGGGCTCCTCGCCGTCGCGGGCGGCGATCAAGTACCACAGCGAGCCCTTCAGCACGAGGCCGAGCGGATTGAGCAGACGCAGCTCCTCTGTCGCCGGGGAAGCGGAGGGCCGGGAGGCCTGAGCTGGAGGCGCTTCGAACAGCGAGGCGGCGGGTGCCGGGGTCGGCCACGCTGCGGCTCCTGCCGGGTCTTCTGCTGCAGACCTTGCAGATGGCGAGGCGGCGACCTCAGCCGGTGCCTGGTCCGCCGTCGTTACGGATGGAGATGCTGCGGCTCCTCCCGAGTCTTCGGCTGCGGGCGCTCCGGTCGACGGTGAGACAGAGGCTGCGGTGGTCGCAGAAGACAGGGGGGCCGACGGGCTTTGCCTCGATACATAGCCAAGCTTCAGCTTGCGGCCTTCCCAGACCGCTTCCTGCACGACGGATAGCCACGGCACGTCCTCGCCGCTCGGATGCCAGCCTGCGGCATCTACGTACACTCGCTGACGCATATACTCCGCATCGCGCCGCTGCGTCGGCGAAACCGCGGCGAGCAGCTTCAGCACCGCCGCCTCATAGGCTTCCCCGAAGCCGAGATCGGTGAGATGACGCTGCGGCCGCGATGCGAGCAGCGACAGCAGCTCGTCCTTGCGCAGTCCCGCCCAATCGGCACGATAGCCCTCGGTCAGCCGCCATCCGCCCGCGGCGCCGCGATCGGCATAGACGGGCACCCCGGAGGCGCTTAGCGCTTCCATATCCCGATGGACGGTGCGCTCCGACACTTCCAGCCGCCCCGCCAGCTCCTTCGTCGTCATTCCGCCCCGCGTTTGCAGCAGCAGCATAATGTGCAGCAACCGATCCGCTCGCATGTTCAACGACCCCTCCTTATTGTCCGGTACATAACCATTGTAGCATGTATATATGACAGAGGGTGACATGATTGGGCGGTATGATGGGAATGTAAATCATTATTTTGCACATTGCAAAGGAGAGGGATTCGATGAATCAACCATTGAAGGGGCAAGTGGCGCTCGTCGCCGGGGCGACTCGCGGGGCGGGGCGGGCGATTGCGGTGGAGCTGGGCCGTGCCGGAGCGACGGTATATGCGACGGGCCGGACGACACGCGAGCGTCCGTCTCCGATGAACCGCCCGGAAACGATCGAGGAAACGGCGGAGCTCGTTACGGCTGCCGGCGGCCAAGGAATTGCGGTTCGCGTGGATCATACCGAGGAGTCCGAGGTCCGGTCGCTGATCGAACGGATTGGAACCGAGCAGGACGGACGGCTCGATATTCTTGTCAACGATGTGTGGGGCGGCGACCCGCTTGCCGAGTGGGGCAAAGGGTTCTGGGAGGTGCCGCTGGGGAACGGCCTGCTGATGCAGCGGCAAGCCGTACACACGCACATCACGACCGCGTACTACGCAGCGCCGCTCATGATCAAGCGGGGACGAGGGCTGATCGTGGAGATTACCGACGGGGTCGGTTACCATTACAGGGGTAACCTGTATTACAGTCTGGCTAAGGTCGGGGTGTCTCATTTGGCTCAAGCGATGGCGGCGGAGCTGAAGCCGCACGGCGTAACGGCGCTTGCGGTGACGCCGGGATTTTTGCGGTCGGAAGCGATGCTGGAGCATTTTGGCGTGAAAGAGGAGAACTGGCGGGATGCGGGGGAGAAGGAGATTCATTTTCTGCAGTCGGAGACGCCTTATTTCGTTGCCCGCGCTGTCGCTTCGCTGGCTGCCGACCCAAACGTCGCGGCCAAAACGGGTCAGCTGCTTAGCTCGTGGGGGTTGTCCGACGAATACGGCTTCATCGATATCGACGGGCGCAGTCCGCACTGGGGGCGTTATGCGGAGGCCAACGGCTTCTGACGGCCTTGCCGGAGGGGCTCCCGCTTTTATTCGCGGCGGAACATCTGGTACACTAAGAGCATCCTAGGAATAAGCGAGGTGCCGGGGAATGGCGGGAAAACCGAAGCAGGGCGATTATGCGCCGCATTTTGAAGCTTATATCGGGCTTGCTGCCGAAGGTGATCTGAAGGGACAGCTTCTTCAGCAGGAACGGGATACGATTGAGGTGTTTGCCAAGCTGAGCGATGAGCAGGGCGAGTTCCGGTATGCGGCGGACAAGTGGAGTCTCAAGGAAGTGCTTGGGCATATGACGGATACCGAACGGGTCATGACGTACCGTCTGCTCCGAATTGCCAGAGGCGATACGACGCCGCTTCCGGGCTTCGATGAGAATCTGTTCGTCGCCAACACCGATTTCGGCCGGCGGACGATCACGGAGCTGCTGGAAGAATTCCGCGCCGTGCGTGCGGCGACGCTGGCGCTGCTGGGCGGCGTGACGGCGGAGGAGCTGGAGCGGTCCGGGACGGTTAGCGGCAACCGGATTACGGCTCATGCACTGGCGTACGTTGCTGCCGGACATGCGCTGCACCATCTGAACATTGTAAGGGACCGGTATTTGCCGGGTCTGGCCTAGTCATCGGAAAATAACCGCGCGGCTTCGGAGGAAGCCTGCTGGCGGTTATTTTTCTTTGCGCCTGTCTAGGAGGGGAGAATCCGGTTATGGAAACGGTTCTGTATATACGTCAGCCAGAGGTACATGTGCGGGGAACGTGCTGCGTGCACCTGGATGAGGCGACGGTACTCACCGAGGATCGCGAGGCGGACGCCGACGTGTGGCTGGAGTCGTTCGTGCCGGAACGGACGCTGGCTGCGGCACGGCGGCTGCGGCGGCCGGTGCTGAACTCGCTCTGGCTCGAAGAACGGTATTGGCAGGCGTATGAAGCTGCGCTGGGGGAGGGGCTGTTTCGCTCAATCGTGCTTGTTCCTTATGAACCTGGTGCTGACCGGCAGGACTATGACCGCAATGTAGAGCGGCTGTTTGCTTATGCGGAAAGGTATGGTCTCGGACGGGAAGCGTGCATTGTGGACTTGGCCTTGCTGCCGCACCGGAAGCTTCCGGTGCTTGACGAATACAGGCGGCGGCTGGCGCGGCTGAGCGAGATGAACCTCCGGTCGGTGGCGGCGTTCGATAATTACATTCATGGGGCGGATGACAAACGTGACAAGCTTCGGCAGCTGAAGGATGCCTTGGGGGGCGGAGGGCTGAAGTATGCGCTGATCCGGGCGAAGTATGCCGGCGTCTTGGAGTGATTGCAGGGGATGGTTAAGCAAACGGAGCGAAGGATTGTG
Source organism: Paenibacillus chartarius (assembly GCF_042432825.1). Classification (NCBI taxonomy): domain Bacteria; kingdom Bacillati; phylum Bacillota; class Bacilli; order Caryophanales; family Paenibacillaceae; genus Paenibacillus; species Paenibacillus chartarius. Next base: position 5,946 of record NZ_JBHLWN010000022.1, read on the forward strand.
TCGAGTAACCTCTCTCTGCCTTATCTTGTTCCGAAGCAACCGCTCATGTTACGATCAACGTACAAGACATCGGGCGAGCACGAGGACAAGGGGGAAACGGACGGAACATGCGTACATGGACGGCGGTTGGACGTATGGGGGCTGCTGCTGCGGCCCTATTTGCGCTGAACGGACTGATCAATTACCGCTTGATGCTGCCGCGGGAAGGGGAGCCGGCGGCGGTGCGGGCGCTTCGGTTTCATGCGGACGAGGGAGTGTTTGGTCTTATATTCCTGCTGGCGGCGCTGCTGTTCGCGGGGATGTACCGGGTGCAGATGAAGGAGAAGGGCTATTTGTACCTGATCGGTTTTTGTTTGCTCTCGGCGGCGCAGCTGGCGGCCGAGTGGGATGAGAAGGAGCTGTTGTTCGGACCGTTTCCCTATTGGCCGTATTTTTCGCTGGTCGTCAAGAATGGAATCGTCCTGCTGGCCGTGCTGTTTTCGCAGCATCTGCTGCAGACGGGGCGGCGACCGGCGAATCGGCTGCTGACCATGCTGGGCGCTCTGCTGCTCCTCGTTACGACGGGCGCCGCCGTGGCCTCGGCGCCGGACGTGCTGCTTCTGTGGTGCAACCGGCTGTTCCTGCTCCTTGTTCTGGCCAGCATAGCCGTCAACCTGCCGCAATTCATGGCTCTCTTCCGGCAGGGGGGGCGCCGGGACGAGCTCCGCGGACGGCGTACTTGCTGGCAGCCGTTCCGCTGTATCCGCTGCTGAAGTTCGTGCTGGTCGGCTGCATCGCAGTTCCGCTATGCTTTGCCGGGGCTGCGTTGCTAAGGCTTCTTCCTCCGGTGCGCCGCTGGCTGTAAGGGGCTTCAGTTCGATGGGGAGGGGACTGCAGGCCTACGCCCGACGGTATCCGGCCGGTTCCCGCCCACTCTAAACGGCTTCGGCTTATATGCCGGATTGCAACCCTTTTCTTCTTGACCGCTCCGCCTCGGGTATGGTAGATTGCCTTCAGAGCAACGGGAGAGGGTGGATGTCAATGGGAGACGAAGCCGGAACTGCGAATCAGGGAGCGCCGAACGCGGGTGTGTCGAAGAGCGTATCGGTCCGCGAGCTGGTCAATCGATTGAAGCTGGAAGTCATCGTTGGAGAAGAGGCGCTGGACCGGCCGATCCGACGCTCGAAGGTGCATCGTCCGGGTCTGGAATTTGCCGGATATTACGACTTCTTTCCGATCGAGCACGTACAGGTGCTGGGCAAGAAGGAGATTACTTATCTGCATAAGCTGACGCATCAGGAACGGGATGAACGGATCGGCAACGTCGTCAAGTATCATCCGCCCTGCTTCGTCGTGACTTGGAATCAGGATGGTCTTGAATATTTGACGGCGCACTGCCGCAAGGAAGGCATTCCGCTGCTGCGCACGCCGCAGACGACGACGGAATTCATGATGCTCGCCGACGGGTACCTGATGAAGCAGCTTGCGCCGGAAATTCAAGTGCACGGCGTGTGCGTAACGGTGGCGGGAACGGGCATTTTGCTGCGGGGCCGCTCCGGGATCGGGAAGAGCGAGACGGCGCTGGCGCTCATCCGCCGCGGTCACCGGCTGGTGGCTGACGATGCGGTCGTCTTGAAGAAGGTGAATCCGCAGGTGCTGCTGGGCACCCATAACGGGACGACGAGGGAGTTCCTCGCGCTGCGCAGCGTAGGGCTGATGAACGTGGTGCGGGTGTACGGACGCGGCGCCTTCCAGGATGAGACGCGGATCGTGCTCGATATTGAGCTTGTGCCGTGGAAAGAGAACGAGCTGTACAACGACCTTCAGCTTGAGCCGCAGACGTCCGAATATATGGGCGTGCGCGTGCCCTGCATTCAAATTCCGCTTCAGCCGGGGCGGGACGTCGCCGCGCTGATCGAGGCGGCCGCGCATAACTGGTACTTGCAGACGCAAGGCTACAGCGCAGCGGACGAATTCATGCGCAGGCTGCAGCAGCAATAATCGGCGAAGCCCGGGGGAGCCTAAATGAGCCTCTCCGGGCTTTTTTGCGATGTGTGATGTCAAACATGTTTGACAAGAACACCGCAAGCTGCGGGGAATGTCCCAGGAGCAATTAGCGAAGGCATGCGGTGTGTCGAGGCAGACGATTAACGCAATTGAAAACAACAAGTACGATCCCAGCCTAAGTCTTGCCTTCCAGCTGGCCAAAGTGCTGCAGGTGACGGTCGACCGGCTGTTCGTGCACCCGTAGTGCAGAAACATGCAGAAGGGATGTCGATGGAGGATGAGGAACATAGCCGAGGTGAAAATCATCTCTCGAATCGTTACGGGCATCGCCGCCATAATCGTTATCGGCTATAATGCCTACAAAGTGCTGACCGGTCAGCCGCTGAGCCTGAGCGACCTGATTACGATGCCTGTTGTGCTGATCGGCTTCTTCAGCGCCATGACCTGGGGCTCGTTGGAGGAGGAGACGGACGAGCTGGGGCGGCATATTACGTATAGAAGCTCCCAAGCCGGTTATTTTGTTTTGACGGCGCTCATCTTGATTGTATTTGTTGCCGTTGAGTTTCCGGCAGCAGGCAGTCAGCCGATCCGGAATGTCCCGCTGTTCATCGTTTTTTGCGCTTCTATGGTCATATTGCCGGTGACGGAATTCATCGTTTCGAGAAAATACCGCTAGTCCTGCGCCCGCCGCTCATCGCGAATACCTTCACGGTATCTCCGAGGGCGGTTTTCATTTATTCTGGACGAGGCGGATAATATATACCGGCTGCACTGGGCCTGCGTGAGTGCGAGAATTCACGGGCAAATTCCGCCCGGCGGTATGGACGAGAGTATTGTAATGGAAAGGCGCCGGGCGTTATTTTGGCTGCTGGGGCTCGGGGAAGAGGGCTGGGATCACATTCGTATGGATACGTAGGCAATGGTGCCGGCCGACAGCCATTGCATGTTGTCAGGCCTTCTCGAGCATTACGGCATTAACCCCGTTCAGGAATGCCATTGCGCTGGCTCTGATAATATCCGTATCCATAGCGCGCGCGGTATAAAGCTTCCCTTGATGCTCGATATGGAGGTTGACTCTGCCGACCGCTTCTTTACCGCCGGAAATGCTGTTAATTTTATAATGCTTTACATTTACGTCCAGTCCGGTCAATGTTTTCATTACACTGTACAGCGCATCGATCGGGCCGTCTCCGTCGGCGCTTCCGGTCAACGCTTCGTCTCCCTTTCTCAACTCGACCGCAGCGGTTGCACGGGAGGTATGGCTTGTTACTTGGAACGATCCTAATTCGTATAAAGACGGCCCGAGCTTCGACATTTCCCGATGACTGTTCACCAGGTAGAAAATATCAGGCTCGTAGACTTCCTTCTTCAAGTCGGCAAGCGCGATAAATTTTTGAAAAAGCTCCTCCAATTCTTGTTCATCATCGGCGTCAAAGCCCATCTTTTCAACGGCGTGTTTAAAAGCATGACGTCCGGAACGCGCCGTCAATACTAATTCCATCTTCTCTGCGCCGACTTCCTCCGGGGATATGATTTCATAAACATTCTTGTCCTTGAGCAATCCGTCCTGATGAATTCCCGAGGAATGGGCAAATGCGTTATCCCCGGTAATGGCTTTATTCACCTGGACGTCCAATCCCGTTAGATAGGTAAGCAATCGTGAGGTTCTGGTCAATTCTTTCGCTTCAATATTGGTTGTGCAGCGGTAATGACCTTCCCGCACTCTGAGCGCCATCACGACTTCTTCCAGAGAGGCATTCCCCGCCCGTTCGCCCAATCCGTTGATCGTACATTCAATCTTGTCCGCCCCGTTTTTGATTGCACTGAGCGTATTGGCCGTGGCTAAGCCGAGATCGTTATGGCAATGTACGCTAAGAATGACGTTATCGTTGATATTCTTTAGACGTTCATTTATTCGGCAAATCAGATCCCCGAACTGCTCCGGCTCTGCGTACCCGACGGTATCGGGGACATTGATGATGGTGGCCCCGGCCTTGACGACGGATTCGATCGTTCGCCACAAGTATTCGAAGTCCGAACGCGATGCGTCTTCCGTGGAGTACTGTACCTGTGGCAGCAGAGACTTGGCATATTTGACGGCGTCGACGCCCATTTGCAGAACCGCATCCTTAGAGCGGTGAAATTTCCGTTCGACATGGATGTCCGATGTCCCCAGCACAATGTGAATGAAGGGATTTTGCGCCAATTTTACGCTTTCATAGACCGCGTCGATATCCCCCTTAACGGCTCGTGCCAAGGCCGTAACCGCTGCACGTTCTCCCGCGATTCGCGCGATCTCCTGTACGGCTTGAAAATCCCCCTTTGAGGACGCCGGGAAGCCCGCTTCGATGATATCCACACGGAGCCGCATTAATTGGCGGGCGAATTCTGCTTTTTGCTGCGCGTTCAATTTCGCTCCCGGTACTTGCTCCCCGTCGCGCAGTGTCGTATCAAGTACAATAATGTTACGATTCATTCGTGACCCTCCTCAAACTAACTTCTCATAAGTTTTGCGTCCTTTGGCAGAAAGAGCGCGAAGATGCCGAGCAGCGGCAGGTAAGAGCACAGGCGAATTGTGGATGCTACGCCGGTTTGATCCGACAGCCAGCCCAGGGCGACGGACCCGAGCCCCGCGATGCCAAAGGAAAGCCCGAAGAATAAGCCGGCAATCAGCCCGACCCGCCCCGGCAGCATTTCCTGCGCGTAAACGATAATGACCGAGAAGCCCGACATCAGGATAACGCCGATGGCCAGACACAGCAGAATGGCGCCTGCCGGCCCGGCATAAGGAAGCAGCAGGGAGAACGGTGCGGTTCCGAGAATGGAGAACCAAATCACTTGCTTCCGGCCGATGCGGTCCGCCAGAGGTCCGCCTAACAAGGTTCCCGCCATACCGGCAAACTGCAGAGCGAACAAGGCCGTTTGGGCCCGGTCCAAGGGGAGGCCGTATCGCTCCATAAAATAAAAAGCATAGTAGCCCGTCATTCCGGCCAGATAGACGAATTTGGAAAAGAGCAGGACCAGAAGCACGCTCACCACGAACCAAACAAATCCCCTCGATGGAGCCGGCCGGGCGCTTGAAGCGGGCTGCCGGCGTTCCGCCTCCTGCCCTGGAACCAGCCGTGCCTTATACCAGCGCGCGATGCAGGATTGAATGACGATCCCGGCCGCCGCGAGCAGCGTGAACCAAAGCAGCGCGAATTGACCGCGCGGTGTGACGACATAGGCGACCAGCAGGGGCGCCAGCGCCTGCCCGGCATTTCCGCCGACCTGAAAGACGGATTGCGCCAGACCCTTTCCCTTCCCTGCCGCCATATGGGCCACGCGTGAGGATTCCGGATGCAGGACGGAAGAGCCGACCCCGATGAATGCGGCAGAAAGAATGAGCCCGGCCAAATTCGGCGAAAGAGCCAGCCCCGCCATACCGAGCAGCGTGAAGATCATGCCGAGCGGAAGCATATAAGGGGTCGGCTTTCGATCCGTATAAGCTCCGATAAGAGGCTGGAGGACGGACGCCGTCAGATTGAGCGTAAACGCAATCCAGCCGATCTGCGTGAAGCTGAGCTTCATCGATTGCTGGAACATCGGAAACGCTGCCGGAACGGCATTCTGCATGAGATCATTCAGCAAGTGCGCGGCGCTGACGCCAAGAAGAGCGGTGCCGGCAGCCTGTTTGGCCGTAGTCGGTACAGAAAGCATTGACATGTCGATCACCTTTTCGTTTTCTCTCATACTATCGGACACCGCCCTTACGCTCATCCGAATAATTGCGGGATCGGTGACCCAAAGTGCGGAATATTCATGATACAATACAATCGGGTGAGTCAAATGATCGTACAAATCGCAACACCGATGCTGGAGTTATGGAGGATTGACGGCGAATTCTCGAATCATCCGCATGCACATGATGCCGAATACCAAATTACCGTTCCGGTAAGAGGCGACTGTCAATTTACGCTAGAGAACAAACAGTACCTTCTGCATGACGGAGCCGCCCTCGTACAGCATCCCGGGGAACGGCATTTCTTTGAGGCCCGCACGTTGTCCGGACTCATTATTTTCAAGATCCGCCGGGAAGGTATGGGCGGGTCGCATCCGGGCAGCGAGGCCGAATGGGCGGTAAAGCAGCAGTTCGACCCGATGCAGCTGATGCAGTATTTTCGCATATGGACGGACACGCTGATGAGAAGCGATCCCTACGATCGTTTGATTCAAGAGCAAACGGAATCGCAGGTGATCGAGTATGTGACGAGCGTCATGACGGGAACCGGCTCCCTGTCGCTGTCTCATCCCTCTTCCCTTGCCGCCGCTACTCACAAAGACGTCCATTTGCGTCAAGTGCTTGACTATATTCACAGCCATTACCGGGAAGAGCTCTCGGTGGATATGCTGGCCGGAATCGCCGCGCAAAGCCGGTACCATTTCATTCGTTACTTCAAATCCGCTACAGGTGAAACGCCTTATCAATATGTGTTGAAGCTTAGAATGAAAGAAGCGATGCATCGGCTGCGGACATCCCATGCAAGCGTGATTGACATTGCGCTAAGCCTGGGTTATTCCAGCGCCAGCCCATTCTACCGGGCGTTTGCCAAAACGTACGGCGTTCATCCGGAACAGTGCCGCGGCAAGTAATAAACGTTCCAGCGAACGCTTGTGACATTATGAGATTCGAAGCAGCGCCTATCGTCAGGCTCACAATCCCGCGCCGGATTCCGGTGCGGGATTGTTTTGCAACAGCCACTCTTTTAGAATATTTGGGCGATTTTTACTTTTAATTGACAAACTTCGAGCAAATCTTTGTTATAATTACATAAAAAGTGACCAGTGATATACGATTTTTCTTCACAGGAGGACTACCATGGAGGCCGAATGCCGTCAATTCAGTGTTGAACAGACTTTTGCCGAACCATCCTGCAGCAGCCCATCGTTCCTTTATGTATACGAGTCCGTCGAACGGTATGTCGAGCGGGCGGCCGCCTATGTGCGGCAAGGACTGTCAGAGGGCGAGCGGACGCTGTTCGTCGATTCGCAGGAACGATACCGCCGGCTGTGCAGACAGCTCTCGAAAGAGGAGCGGGCCGGGATCGATTTTGTCGAAAATGTCGGGTTACGCTGGAAGGGAGGAGGCTTTACCGTCAATTCGGCGTTGGTATGGCTGGCTTGCGTCATTCAGCCGTTCCTGGCGCAAGCGGCCAAACTCCGTTTCTGGGGGCATGTAGAGTGGACCGCGAAGGAGAAACTCCTGCGCAAGCGGGCGAAGGGCGCATTCGATTGCGGACTCAGCCTGGAGGCGATGGGCACTCCTACGGTATGGGCTTACGACGGCAGGACGCTCCCGGCGGCTCAGCTGCAGCTGATGCTGCGCCGGCATCCGTACTGGATGAACGACACGGAGCTATGGCAATCTCCGTTGTACTGCAATCCGAAGCAGGGGGCGGACCAAGCCTCCGAAATGTTTAAAGACAGCTTTGAAGGGGACGGCGAACTGAACCGGTATCGGCAGAAGCTGGATTTTGCCCATATTGTCATGCATGAAGTACGCAATCCGCTCACGGTCGTCAAGAGCTATGCCAGTCTGCTGGCGGAGAAGGAAGAAGACCCGGACAAGCGGCAGAAGCTCGACTTGATCGGCGATTATGCCGCTCTCATCGATAACGAGCTGAGCCACATGCTGGCGACGGAGCAGATGCTGTCTTCGCATTCGCTGTGGCATCATACCCGGATTCAGCCGCTGGCGGTGCTGGAAGAGGTTGTAGAGCTCATGAGGGTGAAGGCGCGTCTGCAGCAGCAGAATCTGAAGGTGAAGCTGGAGCTGCGCCGTGAAGACGTTATGCTGGGCAACGCGGCCGGGCTGCGTCTGATTATCAGCAACGTGCTTAGCAATGCGCTCAAATACAGCAATGAAGGCCAGACGGTAACCTTCGCGGCGAAAATCAGAGAAGGAAAGCTGAGGCTGAAGATTACGGACGAAGGGATCGGCATGAGCCGGGAGGAACTGGGTCGGCTATTCCGCAAATATGAGAAAATGCACCCCGGACGCGGCGGACAAGGGATCGGCCTGTTCATGGTGAAGAAGCTTGTCGACGATTTCGGCGGTGTCATTGAGGTGAAGAGCATGCCGGATGAGGGAACGAAAGTCCGCATTGAGCTGCCGCTGCGCAAGCTTGCCGGTAACGGTTAGTCCGCCGCAGACCCGCGCTTCCCACGTTCCGCCTCCCGATATGCCGCCGGTGAAAGGCCTACCCGTTTCTTGAACGCCTTGGAGAAGGAGAACAGGTCGGGATACCCGACGGAGCCGGCAATTTCGGCGACAGTATAGCCGGTTTGCCCGAGCAGCCGTTTAGCCTCGGTCATCTTCAATTGCTGCAAATACTGGACGGGGGCCATCCCATGCTTGAGCCGGAACCGCTTGGTGAAATGGCTCCGGTCGACGCCCACGTGTGCAGCTACGTGCTCTACCGTGATGCCTTCCCCGAAATGAATGTCCATATATTCCTTTCCGATTTGCAGCCAGGCAGCCGATTTGTGCCCGTTGTCCGCAGGGTGAGAGGACCATTCGGACAGCTTGTCGAATATGCCGTACATATGAGAAAGGCGCATCAGATCGGACATGTTCGGTGAAGCGGCGGCATCCAGAAACGTCCACATCTGCTGAACGACTTCGGGACGCAGCGCGCCGGCGGCATGGGGCTTGGAGGCGGTTAATCCGATTCGCTCCAGTAAGTGTGGCGCACCGCTGCCGTCAAAGGCGAAGAAAATTTTGCGCAGCGGCTCGTCCGGCTCGGTGATATACTCATGCGTTACATGAGGAAACAGGCCAAACATATCGCCGCTGCGCAGGGGATAGCCCGCGCCGCCCTGAACAAACCGGCCCGCCCCTTCGAGAACGAAGAGCAAATAGTAGAAAGGCGACGTGCGGGGGCCGATATGGTAGTTCGGCTTGGCCCGGTTGTGTCCGATACGGATGGGCCAGGCCGGGCCCGCCTTCTCGAAATCGGTCGGCGTGAAATGACGAATCTCCAAATACTCGTGATGGTCCTCGGTCATGGTTCTTGGCTGCATGCAGGTTCACCTCATTTTTCCAACGATATAGCTTGATTGTAGCTTGAAATACTTATATGGACAATCCAAGGTAATCGCTGCATACACGCAAAATGACAAATTGAAAAGCCCGCGAAATGACATTGCCGTATTTCCGGGCGCTTGGTATGATGCATATAGATTTCAATTCCTACTTGAATACTTGGTTATCGACCGGTCGAACTGGAGATACGACGATGGTGCTGACGAGGCTTAGAGTTTAGGTTCTAAGCGGGCCGGCGCTGCGTCGTATTTTTTTTCGCCAGCGAAAGGGGGAGCCCTGCGTGGGGACACAGATGGACATTCAATTCGGTTGGTTTCTGCCGACCGCAGGTGACGGGAAGTATGTGGGGATTGCTCCGGAGAGAGAGCCGACCTTGGATTATTTGATCCGGGTGGCGCAAACGGCCGAACGGTCCGGTTTCGAATTCGTGCTCATTCCGACAGGAGGCGCCTGTCTTGACGCATGGGTCGTCGGATCGGCGGTAATGAGCCACACGACGACGCTGCGGCCGCTGGTCGCGGTGCGTCCGGGACTGGTGGCGCCGGTATTGGCGGCCCGGATGGCGGCGGCGCTGGATGTGCTGTCCGGCGGAAGGGCGATGATCAATGTCGTCACCGGAAGCTCGGTGCAGGATTTGGAGGAGCTGGGAGACCCGCTGGCTCACGCGCATGACGAGCGGTATGAGCGGGCCCGCGAGTATCTCGAGGTGATGACGCAGTCATGGACGCAATCGGACGGTATGGCGCTGTCGGAGTTCTCGGAGCATAAGGGGGACGGGACAGCTTCCGATGCGCCGGTTCCCGGCAAGGAGCCGTTCAAGGGCAAGTATTACGAGTTTACGCGGGCCGTCAGTACGCCGAAGACGGTTCAGAAGCCGTATCCGCCGTTTTATCTGGGCGGCAGCTCGCCGATCGCGAAGCGCGTGGCGGTCGAGTATGCGGATTGTTACCTGATGTGGGGAGAGCCGCACGAATGGATTCGCGAGCAGATCGCAGAGATCGATGCCATTCGGGAGCAGCTTCGGCAGGAGACCGGACAGCAGCGGCCGATGCGCTACGGCATGCGGGCGCAGGTGCTGGTCCGGGAAACCGAAGAAGAAGCTTGGGCGGCGGCATGGGACATCATCAGCAAGGTGTCGCCTGAAGTCATACAGCAGGCGCAGGACTCGTTCGCCAGGACGGATGCTACGAACCAGCGCCGGCAGAACGAGCTGAGAGAGCTTTCCCGTAAAGACCAATTCGTCGTCGGTCCGAACCTGTGGACGGGGTTGTCTCTGGTCCGGTCCGGGGGTGCGATTCTCATCGTAGGAACGCCGGAGCAGGTGGCCGACAGGCTGGTCGAATATGCCGAGCTCGGCGTCTCGACCTTTATTTTATCGGGCTATCCGCATTTGGAGGAGGCTGACATATTCGGGTCCGCCGTACTGCCGGTTTTCCGCAAGAAGTGGGCCGAGAAATGCGGGAGCGGGGTTGAAACGAACACTGAATTGAGGGGGATATCGAAGCTATGAAAATCAAACCTTTACTGCATCTGATGACCGTATCGCTGGCAGCCGTAACTGTTCTTTCCGCCTGCGGCAGCAGCGGCGGCGGAAGCTCGTCGGCTCCGGCTGCATCCGGCAGCACCGGCGCGGGAACGACCCCGGCTCCTGCTCCTGCGGAGTCAGCTAAGCCGGTTACGATCTCGTTCATCCACTGGCGGGGCGAAGACGTGAAGTCGCTGACGTCCATTATTGAGAAATTCCAGACGGAACATCCGAACATTAAAGTCGATATGCAGACGATGCCTTCGGAGCAGTACCAAACCGGGGCGCAGGCGAAGCTGCAGGACGGCTCCGTCGGCGACGTATTCACGTCGTTCCCGGGCGCGCAGTTCGAGGCGCTGGCGAAGGCCGGGCTGTTCGCGGATTTGTCGGGCGCTCCATTCCTGAGCAGCTTCAACGATACCTTGATCGCCTCCGGCAAGAAGGACGGCAAGCAGCTTGCGGTTCCGTACCAGCTCGTCTACAACGATCCGATCTATAATGTGAAGCTGTTCGAGAAGCTGGGGCTTACGCCGCCGAAGGATTGGGCCGGGTTCCTCGAGCTGTGCGAGAAGCTGAAGAGCGCCGGCTTGATTCCGATTGCCTTCGCAGGCGCAGACATCGGCCCCGGCCAATTCATGAACACGATGGTGATGAACAACCAGCCTAGCGACGACATCTTTACGAAGGTCGAGGCCGGCCAAGCGAAGCTGACCGACGAGTTTTGGGTCAAGACGCTGACGCAGTTCAAAGAGCTGAACGATAAGGGCTACTTCCAGCCGAACGCGCTCGGAACGAAGGATGCTGCGGCCGGCGCGCTGTTCCAGCAGGAGAAGGCGGCCATTCTGGCCAGCGGCTCGTATCAGCTGGCGCAGAACAAGAAGGCGAATCCGAATCTGGAGCAGAAGCTGCTCGCGCCGATCACCGTACAAGCCGGCCAAGCGAAGTACGAGGGCGTTCACACGACGACGTTCATGCTCGCGGTGAACAGCAAATCGAAGCATCCGGAGGAAGCGAAGAAGTTCATCGAGTTCCTCAGCCGCAAGGACATCGCCGGCCAGTATGCGAACGAAACCGGGCAGAACGTGACGGTGAAGGATGTGCAGTATTCTTCGCCGGAGCTGCAGGTGGCGGCGGAATGGTCGGGGAAGAAGACGATCTTCCAGCCTCGGTTCAGCATAGCGAACGCCGAGAACCAGAAGGCGGTCACGAACTCCATTCAGGCGGTGCTGAGCGGCAAGTCGCCTGAGGACGCGGCGAAGGAAGCGCAAGCGATCGTGGACCAGCACATCAAGAAATAGCCGATGCCGAACCGTAAAATGCTGTGGCTATTCATACTGCCGGGCTTGCTGCTGTATGCCGTGTTGTTCGTCTATCCGACATTGTCGGGTCTGATGTACTCTTTCACCGATTGGGACGGCGTCTCGCCGTCCTTCCGCTATGTCGGCGCCGACAATTACCGCAAGACGCTGGAAAGCATCGTCTTCCGCAAGGCATTTGCGAACAACGTCAAGTTCATGCTGACCGTCGTAATCGCGCAGACGGCCGTTTCGCTGGGGCTGGCGCTGCTGCTCGTCAAGAATACGAAGGTGAATGTGGCGCTGCGGACGCTGTATTTTTTCCCGGCGATCCTGTCCTCGGTTGCGGTGGGGCTGATCTGGGCGTTCATCTATGACCCGACGATCGGCGCGCTGAACGGGGTGCTGCAGGGGGCCGGACTCGACAGCTTGGCGCGGAACTGGCTGGGCGACGCCGGGCTGGCGATTTATTCCATTGCCGCCGTACAGGTGTGGGCTCATGCCGGGCAGATGATGATCGTGTTCGTAGCCGGCCTGCATGCGATACCTGCGGAGCTCTACGAGGCCGCCCGGATCGACGGCGCCGGGCGCCTGCAGACCTTCCTGCGCGTAACATGGCCGCTGCTCGCGCCCTCGGCGACCATTGTCGTCGCATATACGACGATCCAGTCGTTCAAAGCGTTTGATTTGGTATTCGCGATGACCGACGGTGGGCCGAACTACGCTACGGAAATTTTGACGACGTATATTTACCATGTGGCGTTCGCCAATTATTCGTTCGGCATGGCGTCCGCGGGGTCGATGCTGTTCCTGCTGCTGGTCGGCGGCTTGACCTTCCTCCAGTTCAAGGCGCTGCGTGCGGAACGGGTGTCGTATTAAGGGGGGCCTCTCATGTTCGTGAAAATCATAGGGAAACTTACGCTGCTTCTCTATGCGCTGCTGATCGCCGGGCCGCTCTATGTGGTGGGGGTATCGATCTTCAAGCAGGGAAACGGGTTGTTTGCCGACCCGCTCGGGTGGCCGAAGCCCTGGACGTTGGAAAACGTAACGGCCATCTTCGGAGAGCAGCCGATGGGACGATACTTCCTCAACAGCGCAGGGGTTACGCTGGCAACTGTGGCGCTTGAGCTGCTGCTGAGCAGCTTGATCGCTTACGCGATCGTGCGGCTCGGCGGCAGGAGCGGACCGGCGCTGTTTGCCTTGTTCGCGGCCGGATTGATCGTGCCGTCGCAGGTGAGTATGCTGCCGATTTATGCACTGGCGCATAAGCTCGGGTTTTCCGATCAGCTGGGCGGGCTCGTTCTGGTGTCCGCAGCGATGCTGATGCCGGTGTCCGTGTTTATGCTGACCGGATTCATGCGATTGATTGGCAGAGACATTCTGGAGGCGGCTTCGACAGACGGAGCGGGGGAGTGGACGATGTATTGGCGCATGGCCGTGCCGCTCGCGGCGCCGTCTCTGGCGGCGACCGCAACGTTCCTGTTCGTGATTGTGTGGAACGATCTGTTGATGCCGATGCTGCTGATTAACGGCAAGTCGAAGCTGACGCTGCCGCTGGCCATCCTGCAGTTCCGCGGCGAGTACGTGACGAATTACCCGGTTCTGCTCACGGGCGTTGTGATGACGGCGCTGCCGATGACCTTGCTGTTCATGTTCTTGCAGCGATTTTTTGTAGCGGGGCTTGCGGCGGGGTCGGTGAAAGGTTAGGCGGCTTTTACGTGCGGAAACGGGGGTCTGGACTCCCGGCGTGCGGTGACGGTTACACGACGATGGTCAACCCCCGTGCGAACAGGGCCCGCAGCTCGCGATGCGCCGAAAGGTGCTCGCCAGTTGCGGGCTTTGTTTGCATTTAACGAGACTTTATGAAGCTGAGTTTCATAAGCTGCCGGCTTCTATCTGCCGTTGCCTCATTTCCTCAGGCTGGGTCGTATGCTGACGGTGGTTGGACACGTTAGGCCGATGATTGGGGAGGGAGTTATGCCAGGTTTTCATGGTAGTCCAGTCTTTCTTGGCAGGTTCATGCGAAATAGCGGATCGGCGGGGACTTATTTTATCGAATGGGTCGATCATCCCCGGAATAGCGGATCGGCAGACTCTTATTTACCTGCAAAACCGAGTAAACAGGGCATTGTGAGGCAACTCGGGAAAAATAAGACCTCACGGATCCGCTAATTGATGATTCCGGTTGAAAACAAGCAAAATAACGCCTTGCCAGTCCTTAATTTTAGGTGTGTTGGGCAGGTGCGTCCCGATCCTTCCATAATTTTGGAGTATCGGTCATTGCGATCAAGTCGTTTCGTGCGCTAGTCATCGTGCACTTTCCAGCGATGTGAATGTAGAGCGGGAAAATGATGCTCATATTTTCCAAAAACATGAGGAGAAAGGCACCACTTGGGCAAAATAAGTTACCGGCGTTCCACATGCCAGGCTAGAAAGGCTCAATCTGATCCGTTGCATATCTACCGCCTATTACCAGTACAGTTTGGCGTGCAGGGAGCTTGCCCGGCGAGCCGGCTGCCGCTTCTCAATAGAGCTATGCGAACATTTCATAAGTTACTTGTGATATAATAGTAGCAATATGTCCATAGGAGGCGATGACCGATGATTCAAGTGTATCCTGCCGCTTCGCGGCATTCGTTCGATCACGGCTGGTTAAGAGGCAGCCACAGCTTCTCGTTTGGAGAGTATTTTGACGAAAATAATACGGCGTTCGGACCGATGCGGGTATGCAACGACGATACGATCGCACCGGGCAAGGGATTTGGGGCGCATCCGCACAGCGATATGGAGATTTTGTCTATCGTCCTGGAGGGGCAGCTCCGGCATGAGGACAGCCTCGGCAACGTGATGGTAACGTCGTTCGGCGAAGTGCAGCGCATGTCGGCCGGCACCGGCGTCGTCCATACGGAGCATAACCCGTCGGAGACGGAGGAAGTGACGCTGCTGCAGCTATGGTTCGCTCCCGAGCGCCGCGGACTTGAGCCGTCTTATGAGGCTACGCGGTTCGATACGAATGGCTTGTACGGACAGCTGCTGCCGGTGGCATCGCAGGATGCGGTCCCGGGCAGCGTAGCGAAGCTCCATCAAGACATGACCGTATATTTGAGCAAATTGAAGGCCGGGGAGTCGATCACGTTCCAACAAGCTGCCGGAAGACGTGTGTTTGTGTTTGTCATCGACGGCGAGCTGGAGGTACATCGTGCAGCGGGAACAGCGGAGACACTGCAGACCAGGGATTCGGCGCGGATCGTAGATGAACCGGTGCTAAAGCTAAGTGCGGATGCAGGTGTCGATGAGACGTTCTTCATGCTCATCGATTTACCGTAAAGAGGAGGGAAGAGGATGCCAAGATTGCTGATCAAGCATGCCGTCGGCGGACGTACGTTTATCGATTCCGGCAAGCAGCCGGGGGTGGCGTATGTTCTTGAGCCGGCCGATGGCTCCAAATGGCTGATAGAGGTTCGTGTTGCGCCGGAATTGGAGGAACAGGTGGCGGAGCTGCTGCGCTGGAAGGATGAGCTGAACGTATTCATCTTTCATACGCTGCAAGACGGACGCCAAGAGAAGGTGTGGTACTACACCGGCAACGGCGGCATCAGCTATGATGAAGCCGACCGCTTGCTGCGGGTAATAAGTACGCGCGAGCTCCGGTACTTGCCCTCGGAGTATTGGGAGTAGCAATGGATTCAGGCAGCCTGCTCCACAGGAACGCCGTTACACGATGGCCCATAAGTTCGGACTGTATACGCAACCCGCCGGAAAGTCCGGGAAAGCAGCTCCAACTCCCCGCAGTCTTCGGCCGAGCCCAAGCCCCTGCAAGCCATAGCCTTCCGGAGACGAGACGGCACACCGTTTGATGTCGTCAGGTGCGGGCCCCCCGCACCTGATCTTCCAACCGTTCCTTATCCGGCAGCCGTACCGCTTCCCAGAACGAATCTTTCGAATTCCGCGACCGGCAGCGGACGGCTGACAAGGTAGCCCTGCACGACGCCGCAGCCGAGCGCTTGCAGCCGGTTCCATTGCTCCCGCGATTCGACGCCTTCACAGACGACGTCCATATGCAGGCCGCGGGCTAAGCCCAGCATCGCCTTAAGCACGGTTTCGCTCTGATCCTGCTGCCCGATCGAGCTGATGAACGAACGGTCCAGCTTCATCGTCGTGAACGGGAAGCGATGCAGGGCGCTGAGCGAGGAGTAGCCGGTGCCGAAATCGTCGATGGCCAGGTGGACGCCGAGCTCGCGCACGCCGCGGCACACCTCCAGCGCTAGGCCGTTATCATGAATGGCGATGCCTTCGGTGACCTCCAGGCACAGCTTGTCCGGAGGAAAGCCGGTTTCCGCCAGCACCTCCGCCAGCTTCTCCACGAACCCTCCGGCCAGCACTTGCTTTGGAGACAAATTCACCGACAGGACAAGATCCTGCATCCCGAGCGAACGCCATCGCTGCCAATGGCTAAGGGCGGTCCGGAGCACCCAATCGCCCATAGGTACGATCAATCCGGTTTCCTCCGAGAGGGGAATGAATTCCCCGGGGGCGACCATCCCGCGAACCGGGTGCATCCAACGGATGAGCGCTTCGGCCCCGACGATCACACCCGTGCTCATGTTAACCTGAGGCTGATAATACAGCAGGAATTCCCCGCGCTCCAAAGCATGCCGCAAACCGTTCACCACATTTAAACTGTGCTCGTTCGATTCATTCCATTCGGCCGAGAATCGCGAGTATGTATTGCGCCCGGCCTGCTTGGATACATACATGGCCGTATCCGCGTGGCGCAGCAGCTCCGCGGGAGTCCGGCCGTCGGCCGGGGCGATGCTGATGCCGATGCTTACGGTTATGTAATACTCTTTTCCCTCCAAAGGGATCGGTGCCTGGAGCGCCTCCATTAGCCGGCCGGCGGCTTGGAGCGCCGTTTCCTCTGTAGGAATGGCAGGAAGCAGAATGGCAAATTCGTCTCCGCCAAGCCGGGCAATTGTAGCCTGAACGTCGCAGCAGCTGCGCAGCTTCTCGGCGATCGCCATCAGCAGCGAATCCCCCGCCGCATGACCGAGGGTGTCGTTAATCAGCTTAAAGCGGTCCAAATCGAGCAGCAGTACGGCGGCCATCCGCTCTCCATCCTTCCGGTCCAGCTCGCGAATCGCCTGCTCCATCCGTTCATGGAACAAATGGCGGTTCGCCAGATCGGTCAGATCGTCGTGATAGGCCATGTGGCGCATGAGCAGCTCGCTGCGCTTGCGTTCCGTAATATTGCGCAGAATGACGTACTGCAGGATTTCATCGTTCAGTACAAGGTAGTCGCTCTCCGCTTCCGTAATCAGAGCCTGTCCGTCCGGGCCGAGGAAGGCGAGCTCCTCGCGGAGCGGCTCAAGCTCCCGGAAACGCTTGTAATACTTCTGCCGGAAAGGCTCCTGATCGGCCTCCATCAGGAATTGATCGATGAAGGCCCCCTCCAGGTGCTGATCCGATAAGGAAATCATGCGTTCAAAGGCCGGATTCGCTTCCACGACGCGGGCATGGCGGTCCAGCAGCACGATGCCGTGCTTGGAGAGCCGGAACAAAATTTGATACTTTCGCTCGGGCGAAGGGAGCAGGTTTAATTTGACAATGGCATAACGGATACAGAACGCCCAGACGAGGACGCCGTATTGCGGGATGAGCCGCGGCGGCACCTTGCCATGCCAATCGAATATGTACTCGGGAAGCGTAGAGTAGGCGACCAGCACGAGGAACGTTGCCAGCATTCCGACAAAAAGCGGCGTATATTTCCGGCGCTCGGCCTTAACCAGCTTGAAGTACTGCCCGAATCGCCGGCGTGCGAAAAACAGCAAGGCGGAGCAAAGCACGACCGCATAAAGGAGCGTCGCTTTCAGCAGGATGTCGAAGGCAGGGCTGAGCTCCTCATCCCGGTAACGGCCGTTATAATTATATTCAAGGATGAACACGTCGGGCAGAAGGGTTAACGCCGTATAAGCTGCGAGAGGGATGGCGGCAAGCACGAGCGTCCAGCCGTTATGAAACCGAAGCACGGACAGCCGAATAAAGAAGTAAATGCTTGACGATACGGCCAGGAAGGCGCCTCCGAATTTGACGAACAAGCTGATGGAGCTCATGTACTCGCCCGGAACCGTGGCGATCAACCATTCGCCCAAAAATATCGTGCTGCAGCAGATCAATTGAATGGCAGCGGTGCGATTCAGCAATTGCCTCGGGTTGCGGAAATACACTTCGGCGGCGACGTATAATACCATGAGGAAAGGAATCAAACAGAGCAGCAGCGGTATGACCAAGCTATTCCAAAGAACTGTATTCAAAAGGGACACTCTCCCGATGTGCAACATATGTAAGCGATGCCGATAGCATTCGACATATTGAAATCGGTTTCCTTCTTGAAAAGTTGCAATATGGCTAAAGTTTCTGTACACTGTTGGCAGTTGAATCTATTGCGGCAATGAAGGATGGAAGTACTTGGCGTGCCTGCGTGCAGCGAACCGGGGACAGTGGAAGCCCGGGACGACAGGGGCCAGGGAAGAGGCGGTCCGGAGCGGCACAATCGAACGAAAAGCGGGTGCGCCGGAAGCGGTGCATCAACTAGGGTGGAACCGCGGGTGCGCATATCGCTCTCGTCCCTAGACAGGACCTGTCCTGTCCGGGGCGGGGGCGTTTTTACTTTTGATATGAAGGAGAAGATGAGTAAATGAGCGTTACGATGGATCAGGTTGTGGCATTGGCCAAGCACAGGGGCTTTATTTTCCCGGGGTCGGAGATTTACGGCGGTCTGGCCAACACGTGGGACTACGGTCCGCTGGGCGTGGAGCTGAAGAACAACGTCAAGCGCGCTTGGTGGAAAAAGTTCATCCAGGAGTCGCCGTACAACGTCGGGTTGGACGCGGCGATTTTGATGAATCCGCAGGCGTGGGTCGCTTCGGGGCATGTGGGCAATTTTAACGATCCGATGGTGGACTGCAAGCAGTGTAAAGCACGCCACCGCGCCGACAAAATCATTGAGAACGCCCTCGACGCGAAAGGCATCGAGATGGTCGTGGATGGCCTGTCGTTCGAGCAGATGGGCGAGCTGATGAAGGAGCACCACATCGTATGTCCGGATTGCGGCGCATTCGATTGGACCGACATCCGCCAGTTCAACCTGATGTTCAAGACGTTCCAGGGCGTGACCGAGTCTTCGGCGAACACCGTGTATCTGCGTCCGGAGACGGCGCAGGGCATCTTTGTCAACTTCAAGAATGTGCAGCGCACGATGCGCAAGAAGCTGCCGTTCGGTATCGGTCAGATCGGCAAGAGCTTCCGCAACGAAATTACGCCGGGCAACTTCACGTTCCGCACGCGCGAGTTCGAGCAGATGGAGCTGGAATTCTTCTGCAAGCCGGGCGAGGATCTGCAATGGTTCGAGTACTGGCGCGGCGTGTGCCGCGACTGGCTGCTGTCGCTCGGCATCAAGGAAGCGTCGATTCGTCTGCGCGACCACTCCGACGACGAGCTGTCTCACTACTCCAACGCGACGACGGACATCGAGTACCGCTTCCCGTTCGGCTGGGGCGAGCTGTGGGGCATCGCGGACCGCACCGACTACGACCTGAAGCAGCATATGCAGCACTCGGGCGAAGACTTCAACTACGTCGATCAAGACAACGGTAATGAAAAATATATCCCTTACTGCATCGAGCCGTCGCTCGGAGCAGACCGCGTCACGCTGGCGTTCCTGATCGACGCCTACGAGGAGCAGCAGCTGGAGGGCGACGACAGCCGCACGGTGCTGCATTTCCACCCGGCGCTGGCGCCGGTGAAGGCGGCGGTGTTCCCGCTGTCGAAGAAGCTGGCCGAGGGCGCTCAGGCGATCTTTGCGGATTTGGCGAAGCACTTCGTCGTCGACTACGACGACGCGGGCTCGATCGGCAAGCGGTACCGCCGCCACGACGAGATCGGCACGCCGTTCTGCATCACGTACGACTTCGAGAGCGAGCAGGACGGCCAAGTAACCGTGCGCGACCGCGATACGATGGAGCAGACGCGCATGCCGATCGCTGAGCTGAAGGCGTTCATCGAGAGCAAGATTCAGTTTTAATAAGGTTTGGCGGGGCGGGGAGCGATCCCCGTCTTTTTTTTACTGAAGAGATGTCGGCGCGGGGTGCGGAGCGGCGGGCGATGCGGCATTTTACGAGCTTAAGGTGTGGATCAATCAAGCGGTGCGGGAGTACCGGTGGGCCGCATGTACGACGAGCGAGGATGGGCGGACGATGACGGAGGCGGCGAAACAGCTGCTGATGATCGGACAGGCGGATCGGGTCCAAACAGACTATAATCGGTATAATGGAAAATTCCGGAACGAGGGTGCGCGACCTATGGTACCATTAAAGTAAAAATGAGCGACTAGGAGGCTTCACATGCAAATATTTGTCGACCAGCAAGGCGATTCCAAAGTAGCGGTCATCGAAAGCTCCGATATTGTGATCGGCGATGTGCAAGACGCGCTGGATTTGATGGCGTCGGTCCGGTATACGTCCGGGTGCGACAAAATCCTGCTCGATAAATCGTGCGTGACGGAGCAGTTTTTCGATCTGAAGACGAAATTGGCGGGAGAAATACTCCAGAAATATACGAACTACCACGTGAAGCTCGCGATTGTCGGGGATTTCGATCAGTACGATAGCAAGAGCTTGAGAGATTTTATTTATGAATCGAACAAGGGGACGCAAGTGTTCTTCCTCAAGGATCGGCAGGCTGCGCTTGAAGCGCTTCATCGGGCGGGGGCGTAATCCCGCCTGCCGCATGAAAGCCGCCCAAGGCAAGAAGGCATCCAGCGCCGTATCAGGGCCGATGCCTTCTTGACGGTTATGCAGCTCAGTTTACAGTGCGCCGGAAGCTTGGCGAACCCACGACACCAGCTGCCCGGCATCGAAGGAATCTCCCTTGCGCAGCTTCAGCGTTTTGCGTTCCGGGGGACCGTCGAACATGCCCTCGGGGAGCTCCAATCCGGCCACCTGAAAGATCGTAAAGCTGACCGCATCCTTCGATGTGGAGATAACTGCGGCGTACTTGCCGTTCCTCAAAAAATGCGGCTTCTTATACTGCATACGTTCCTGTACATCCGAAACCGCTTGATGGACAACTTCGCGCAGGCCGGCGGACAGCTCTCTCTGCCACGATTCCTGCAATGATTCAATAAACTCGGTTACTTCCGCATTCATTCTGCATTCGCTCCTTTGAATAGGCTTAGTTGATGCTGCAAAACGTTTTTCATGGCCTGAAGGCTGGTCACGCAAGAGGCTCCTATGCAAGCCGGCGGACCTCGGTCTACGGTGAGCATAACTGAGCATGATTGGCCCGGATTCCACATCGCTGCAAAAGAAATTTTCGGCAGCGGCCCCAGCCTTATTTCTCCGTATAGAGTCTCAAGGTCGACTCCAGCATGCTCCTCACGACATCCCGCAGTTCTACAGGCTCAACCAGCTCCATCGAGTCGCCGAAGCTAAGCAGCACCGCCCAGAGCCACTGGGCCTCATGCGGACGGTCGACGGGCAGCTTCAGCGTCAGCGAGCCGTCCTTGTTGAAATGCTTTTCGGCCGAAGAGAATTGATCCATCGCCCGGGCGAGCGCGCTGCCCGCTACCTTCATGACGACCTCCACGGGCTCCGTATCGCCGGCATCGTCCCGGGCATACCCGCCGCCTTCTTCCACGACATGCCGCTGCGCAAACGTTTCGTCCGTTTCCTCTACATTCGCCATCCGCGACACCCGGAACTCCCGCACCTCCCGGCGCGAGCGGCACCACCCCGCAACATACCAATTCCCGTACTTATACATCAGCCTCGCCGGCTCCAGCAGTCTGGCCGACCGCTCATTCTTGGCGTTGATATAGTCATAGCGGATGACCCGGCTCCGCTTGATCGCTTGACGAAGGATGCGCAGCGTACCGGTGTCGATCCATCTCGACCCGATGTCCATCGACAGGCTCTGCGTCTGGCTGCCGGGTTCAATCGTCTGCAACCGCTCGATCGTTTCCAGCACCCGCTCATCCTCGAACACCGTGGACATGCTGTGCAGCACCGTAATCAGCGAGCTCACGTCATAGGAGCCGAGGAGGCTCCGGTCCATTTTGTACCCGTCCATAATGCCGTAGCCGCCCTTGGTGCCTTGATAGGAAACGACGGGGATACCCGCCGCGCAGATCACATCGATATCGCGATAAATCGTCCGCTGCGAGACGCCGTACTCCTCCGCTAGCGCGGAAGCCGACAGCACCTCATTGTTCAGCAGCTTGTAGATGATCGAAATCAACCGTTCCAGCTTCATGCCGCCACCCCATTCCTGCAAAAATCAATCCGGACCAGCAATCCTACCACATTATACCACGTGCCGCGTCCGAACCGAGCAATCGATAAGAAATGCCGCCGCGAAAGCTATGCTAACATGTTTCCGAAACACTGCCACACAGCTGTCAGACTTCGATAGGTACAATAGTTTCAGATCAACAAATCAATGAGAGGAAGATAGGCAATGAGTATGGGTACTACAAAATCAGGTTGGGTTGTGGCCGGACTGCTGCTGTCGATCCTGATGGCTTCGATGGACAATACGATTGTGGCGACGGCGATGGGAACGATCGTAGGGGAGCTCGGCGGGCTGGACAAATTCGTGTGGGTCACGTCGGCGTACATGGTGGCGGAGATGGCGGGGATGCCGATATTCGGCAAGCTGTCGGATATGTATGGGCGAAAGCGGTTCTTCATCTTCGGGATCATCGCGTTTATGCTCGGCTCGGTGCTGTGCGGGACCGCGGACTCCATCATGGAGCTAAGCTTGTACCGTGCTGTGCAAGGCATTGGCGCCGGGGCGCTCGTGCCGATCTCGTTCACGATTATGTTCGATGCGGTGCCTGCGGACAGCCGCGGCAAATTGATGGGCATGTTCGGGGCGGTGTTCGGGATGTCCTCGATTTTCGGACCGCTGCTCGGAGCCTACATTACCGACTATATGAGCTGGGAATGGGTGTTTTACATCAATCTGCCGATCGGGCTGGTTGCGCTGCTCTTCATCGCGAAGTTTTACCGGGAGTCGGCCGTGCATACGAAGCAGCGGATCGATTGGCTCGGTTCGGGAACGCTGGTCGGCGCGGTGGTGAGCCTGATGTTTGCACTGGAGCTCGGCGGCAAAATGTTCCCCTGGAGCTCGGCGCCTATCCTGGGCTTATTCGCGGGCTTCGCGATCTGCGCGGTGCTGTTCATATTCGCGGAACGCCGGGCGGAGGAGCCGATCATCTCGTTCGGGATGTTCAAGAACCGGCTGTTTGCTACGAGCAATGTCATCGGGTTCATGAGCGGCGGTGCGTACATCGTAGCTTCGGTGTACATTCCGATCTTCATTCAAGGCGTGTTAGGAGGCTCGGCGACGAGCTCGGGCTTCATGCTGCTTCCGATGATGCTGGGCACGGTCGTGACGGCGACGCTTGGCGGTATGGTGATGGGGCGGCTGTCGTACCGGACGATCCTGGCGTCTACCTTGGCGCTGCTTGCTGTCGGGCTTACGTTGCTGACGACGATCACAGCCGATACGCCGCGACTGGTGATCACGCTGTATATGATTCTCGTCGGGCTGGGGGTCGGCGCGTCGTTCTCCGTTCTTACCACCTCTGCCGTACATGCGATGCCGGGTAGTCAGCGGGGCTCGGCGATGGCTACGATTAATTTTCTGCGGTCGCTCGGCATGATGGTTGGGATTACGGTCTATGGTCTCCTGCAAAATCACGCTATGTCCCGCAAGCTGAGCGACATGTTCTCGGGCGGCGGACTGGGAGAGCTCCCGCAGGGGATCAAGCTGGAGGACCCGTATGTGCTGATGACGCCGGAGACCCGGGCGCTCATTCCGGAGGCTGCGCTGGATGCGCTGGGAGGGGGTCTGGCGGCATCGATAGCGAACGTGTTCGCGTGGGGGCTCCTCCCGGCCGTACTGGCCGTCGGTGCGGCTTGCGCCATGAGCGGGGCGAAGCACGATCCGAAGGCGGAGGAAGCGGATGGGTATGCGGCCGCGGCTGCGCATTAACCGATAACGGTATGATATAATGGAAGGTAATTATGGGCGGGAGGCTTCCCGCCTTTTTGCCTATGGATCGAGGTGAGTGCGGATGATTCGCGTCGGGGTAACCGGCTGGGCTGAGCATACGGCGCTGTATCATGGCGTGGCGGAGAAGGAGAAGCTGCGGGTGTATGGGCGGCATTTTCCGATTGTGGAGGTGGACAGCTCGTACTACGCGATCTTGAAGCCGGAGACGTACGCGCGCTGGGCGGAGGAGACGCCGGCCGAATTCGGCTTTATTGTGAAAGTGGTGTCGCTGCTGACCGGGCATGACCGTGAGGAGAAGTCGGCCGAGCAGCGGGCGGCGCTGTTCGCGGCGTTCCGCAAGTCAATCGAGCCGCTCCGGCAGGCGGGCAAGCTCACGGCGGTGCTGTTCCAGTATCCCCCTTGGTTCGATTGCACGAAGGCGCATGTGGACGAGCTGCGCAGCGTGCGGGAGCAGATGGAGGGCTACACGGTGGCGCTGGAGTTCCGCAACCGGTCGTGGTTTACGCCGCAGATGACGGACAAGACGCTGGCCTTTCTCGAGCGCGAAGGCTGGGTGCACAGCGTATGCGACGAGCCGCAGGCCGGCATCGGTTCGGTGCCGATCGTGCCGGTCGCAACCCATCCGGAGCTGACGATCGTGCGGTTTCACGGCCGCAATGTGGCCGGGTGGCTGGACCGCAGCCCGAAAAGCCGGGAGGTGCGCTGCTTGTACCGGTACTCGGAGCAGGAACTGCTGGAGTGGAAGGCGCGCGTGGACAAGCTGCTCGAGACGTCGAAGCAGGTGTGCCTCTTGTTCAACAACAACTCCGGCGGCGATGCGGTGCCGAACGCCAAGGAGATGATGGCATTGCTCGGGATTGAGTATGCGGGGGAAGCGCCGGGGCAGATCGATTTGTTTGAGCTGTGATGTGGGAGTGCTGTTGTCAGGGTTTCTGTAGCAGATCAGGTTAGAACCGAGCCTGGAAAATACGATGGCATTGGATCAGCTGGGTATAGGGAAACTAAACAATTAAACGGTAATTTAAAAAAGCCTATTTACTGGCTGTAGATTATTTCACCGCGTTTATTTAGCAATTCTACTTTTACAATTTCTGATTTGTTTCTGTCATTCTTTTCTAAAGGAATAATGTATCCGCTTCTCTTTCTTTCTTCCATTTGAAAAATACCGTTCGTTCCATTTGAAGATCTAATAATAATTGTTGAAGTATTACTTAACAAATCTTTGTCATTAAAGAGTATTACTGCGAATGGTTCGCTTGAACTTTGACCTGCTATGGAAATTTTTTCATTACTTTTATTGTCGCCCTTCAGACTAAAATATTCGTCAGATGTGAACTCACCTTTAGAATTAATGTAGAGAACATAGTATCCGAATTGTTTGTTGTTTTCATAGAGAATAACAGTGAATAAATTATTAATATCTTTCTCGTCAATAATCACTCGATTGTTTTGCATTTTAAATTGATGAATTTGTTCCTGCGTTGGTATATGTGTTTTTATACTTTGTTTATTGCACGAAGTACACAAAATTAAGCATGAGACGAATAATATTAACTTTACATATATATCCTTATTAATCTGCATTTTGAGCCTCCATGTATTTCATGACTTGAATAGCTAAAAGTAATGAATATGGATAAGTTTTTTACACCTTATCAATATCATTACTCCCGCCACAGACACACCAATATAGTTATTATTCAATCGAAAATAAAGATTTTACCAACTTAAAACAACCTGAGGTCGATAAATTTGGCTTCCAACATACACATCTGCCGAATCGGTGACCTTAGTCCCCGTCAACATTGCGAGTTGTGCTGAATTTGCAGTTGCCTCTACATAAGGTCTGTCAGCGGCAACATACAAAGTATTATTAACAGGTTGAGAGTCCCAAGTAAACGTATTGCCGTTCTTGTTATATGTCGGGGGCCAGGAGAAACCTAACAAGTAACCGGAAAATTTCGTCTTTTGATGCAATACAATTGAGTTAGCATTCGCTGGATCCGCAGCCATCCATGTTCCTGTCTGTCTGCCCTTTACAGAGCTTCCTGTTATGGAATATGCAAAATAATCGGTTAACCAAGAGTCACGTTCACCCCAAATGCGAGTTCGAGCATCCGAATTCGAGGATGACCGGCCTTCAGTATCGAAATTATACACAGTCCTGAAGTTCGCAGTAGAGGCTGTGTTATCTTGATTCTGATCTAGGAATTCAATTGCTTTTGCTTTATCAGTAACACTACCTTCGACACTAGTAATTTTGACACCATTGTCATCAAAAGTTTTAACTGTAACATTATCTTTGCCTAAAGCCACCTTCTCAGACTTAATCAGTTTGGGGCTTTTTACGGATGCAGCACTTACGCTAGTAAGTCCTGCAAGCAGCATAACGCAACTTACACCTAATACAAGTATTTTTTTCATTTTCTTCTCCTTTGTTTGTGTAATTTATAATAACTACTGTTAACCCATTCCCGCAACAACACAGACATCCGCATGGATAATTACGGAAACATGAGCTAGTGATTATTGACGTTACAAATGAAAGCGCTTATATTGAACCTTGCTTTGCCGCTGTCCGACTGCTTTAC
Source organism: Paenibacillus chartarius (assembly GCF_042432825.1). Classification (NCBI taxonomy): domain Bacteria; kingdom Bacillati; phylum Bacillota; class Bacilli; order Caryophanales; family Paenibacillaceae; genus Paenibacillus; species Paenibacillus chartarius. The sequence goes on from NZ_JBHLWN010000022.1 coordinate 32,502, forward strand.
TGAGCTCTGTCTTACCAAAAATCTTGCACAAAAGGAGACCAGTTTGCATGAAAGAAATGAAACGTTCCTTAGGTTTGCTGCTGTCATTCATGCTCGTATTTTCATCGTTGGGCATAACGGCCGCGGCGGAGGAAGCGGATCCAACAGCAGGGATGATCAGCATTTCAAGCGATTGGCAGGGTAGTGTGTTTGGCGATGTAGGTGGGCAAGACAAGATCACGTCCACCAACTTTGCCATTACCGAAAATCCGGACAACACCGTTACCCTTCGAAGCTCCAATAACCGGGGCAAAGTGGTGACGAGCACCACGAGCTCCCCAACGGAAGGTATTGCTTACTACTATAAGCAAATACCGGACGATGCCAACTTCGAAATGACAGCGACGGCTTCGGTCAAATCCTATGCAGCGGACAATCAAGTATCATTCGGGATTATGGCCCGCAGCATGGTGTATACGAATGTATCCGGGGCGACGTATGCGAGTGGGGATTATGTAGCGGCAGGTGCGATTGATCAGAAAATGCAGTCGTTCCGCAAGCTGAATAATGCAGTAACGAAAGAGGAATTCACGGGCGTGGAAACGCCTGCGGCCGACAAGCAGTACCAGCTCAGCATCAAGAGAACCGGCAGCAACTTCGCCGTGAAGATCGGCGACGAGGTGAAGACGGTAGACACCGTCACCGGCATCACGTATGTGGGCTTGTACACGGCTCGGAATACGGAAGTGAAGTTCAGCAACGTCAATTTGACGATTGAACAGCCGATCAACCTCGGCGAATGGAAATTCGGCGCCTTCGGCAACAGTACAGATACCAGCACAGATCCAGCGAAAAATCCGAATCCCGTCATAGCTGCCGACGGCTCCGTCAGACTGACCGCGACCGGCGGCAAGATCGACTCCAGCGGGAAAATGGGTATTTCCTATTACTTTAAAGAACTTCCGGCCGGTACGAATTTCGAGATCAGCGCCAAGGCGAAGGTCAATAGCTTTAACTCGAATACCGGTATCAGTACGCCAGGGCAGAAGTCGTTCGGCCTGATGGTGATGGATGACGTCGGCCAGCATGGTTCTACGGACGGACACGTTACCAATTTTGTCGGCATCGGCGGCTTCGGCGGTACTCCCAATGTCATGAAGACGGCCATGAAAGCGGCGGGCGCCTACTCGACCAACGCGATTTCCGGCGTAAACGCCCCTGCGGCCAATGAGCAATACGATCTTCGAATCAGGAAAATCGGGCAGGTTTACCTGCTGACGGCAAACGGAGTCACGCAGAAGCTTGTGCCGGACCAGCTTGTATCGGACACCTTCTATGCAGGCTTGTATGCGGCGCGCGATGCGGATATTACGTTCAGTGACATCCGGATTACAGCGGATCCCCGCATGCCGGCTTCGTTGACGGCGGACACTTCTTTGATGAAAACCACGTATTTGATCGGCGAGGAGCTCGACTTGTCGGCGTTAAAATTAACGGCTGTGTATCCGAACGGCGCGCAGGAGACCATTTCGGCGGCAGACTATGCGGTCACCGGCTTTGACAGCGGCACGGAAGGCACGAAGACGGTTACGCTGCATTTCAATGGCGTCGTCGCGACGATTCAAGTGAATGTAATCGCTTTAACGGTGGTGAATCTCCAAACGAAATACTTGCCGGCCAAAACCGTCTACTATCCGGGCGATGCGCTCGATCTGCAAGGCTTAGTGCTGACGGCTGATTACAATAACCATACAACGGCTGAGCTTACGCCCGACAAGTACAGCTTGTCGGTAGAAGGCGCAGCATGGAACGGGACGTCCTACGTGCTCGACACACCGGGAACGAAGCGGGTAACCGTTACGTCCACGGAGACGCCTTCGAAGTCGGCTTCTTTCACCATTACCGTGAAGGACGCCTTGATTGAAGGGATTGAGGTTAGACAGCAGCCGAAGAAGACGCTCTACTTCCTGAACGAAGAGCTGAATCTGGAAGGTATGGTCGTCTACGCGAAGTACAGCGACCAAGGCGAAGTGCGGCTCATGAAGCAGGATTACACGGTATCCGCTCTCGACACGACGACGGCCGGCGCGAAGCAGGTCACGCTGGCGCATAAAGGAAAGACGGCGACGCTTGCGCTGACGGTGAAGGCGAAGGAAGCGACCGGCGTTCAAGTGACCAAGTATCCGATTACGACGTACACGGTTGGAAGCGATTTCGACCGCACGGGTCTTGAGGTATCCAAGGTATACGACAACGGCGACCGCGAGCCTCTGGACGAGACCCAATACACGCTGGATACGTCCGCCTATTCCGGCGCGCAGACGGGAACCTGCGACATCAGGATTATTCCTGCGGATTCGGCGCTTGCCCCAATCGTGCTGAAGGTGACGGTCCGGGAGGCGGATGCGCAGCCATGGAAAACGATTATTTTCGGGCAATCCACGTCTTCCTCCAAAAATAGCGTAACGGAAAGCGGCGACAAACAGAGCGTAAGGCTCGTAGCGCTTGAAGGCGCAGGCAAAGTAACCGGAGACCACGACGGCATTTCGTTCTACTACAAAGAGCTCGATGCGGCTCAAGACAACTTCGTGCTCTCCGCCGATATCCAGGTCGAGGCCTATGCGAAGGACCCGCATGACGGCCAGGAATCGTTCGGAATTATGGCGCGCGATGCGATCGGCACGAACGGCAACTCCGCCGTATTCGCATCGAACATTGCGGCGATCGGCGGGTTCAGCGGCGGCACCAAGGAGGCGAACGGCACGCAGCTATTCGTGCGCACGGGCGTGCAGTCCTCCGACGGAGCCGGCAGCAAGGGCGTGCAGAAGATCATGCTGGACAGCGAAAAGCCGGGCCCGAGCAACACGGCCCCGGTGAAAAACTACCGCCTTACACTGGCCAAGACGAACAGCGGATTTGTGGGCCAGCTGAACGATGGCGAGAAGCGGATGTTCTTTGAGCCGGATATTCTGAACGTTCAGGATTCGAAAATGTATGTAGGCTTCTATACGGCGCGCCTTGCCACGATTACCGTCAGCAATATCGATCTCCAAGTGACGGCTGCCGCAACGGATGCGCCGAAGGTGGAAGCGCCGAAGGTCGCGACGACGCCTGATTTCAGCGTGCTTTCGCTGGAACGGACATCGAATCCGGATTATCGGCTTCGTCTGAAAGCGAATGTGAGCGGAACGGCTACCGTGAAGCTGGGCGAGACGGTGCTTGCCCAAGACGCGCCTGTGCAGGCCGGTGTGGAATTGGCCGTACCGGCGGCGCTTGCGGCAAGCGGGGCGAACCATTTCAGCTTGGCCTTCCTGCCGAACGACGACCAGTTCCTGACCTCGTACGACAAGCTGGTCAAAAATTTCACGGTAACGACCAAATCTTACGTGCCGAACGGCAATATTTTCGTATCGCCGACCGGAACGAGCGCAGGTACCGGTACGGCGGAGCAGCCGCTGGACCTTGACACGGCGATCGATTATGTGAGAGCGGGACAGAAGATCATCCTGCTGGGCGGTACCTATGTGCGCAGCTCGATGGTAAACATCAAGAAGTACAACGACGGGACGGCAGCTGCGAAGAAAGTTCTCGAAGCGGCTCCGGGCACGCGGCCTGTCATCGATTTCGACAAGAAGTCCGAAGGCGTCGTGCTGAGCGGCAGCTACTGGCATGTGAAAGGGATTGACGTTACCCGTTCCGCCGGCAATACCAAAGGCTTCACGGTCGGCGGCAGCTACAATATCGTTGAGCTGGTCAATACATACGAGAACGGGGATACGGGTCTTCAAATCAGCCGAACCGACGATTCCGAAGACAAGACGCTTTGGCCGTCCTACAACCTGATTCTCAATTGTACGTCCTACGATAACCGCGACCCGTCCGACAACAACGCCGACGGCTTTGCCGCGAAGCTGACTGCGGGATATGGCAACATTTTCCGAGGCGCGATTTCGCATAACAACATCGACGACGGATGGGATTTGTATACGAAGTCCGGCAGCGGCGCCATCGGCCCTGTCCTGATTGAGAACAGCATTGCTTATAACAACGGCTTCCTGACGAACGGAACGGTGGGCAAGGGAGATAAGAACGGCTTCAAGCTGGGCGGCGAAGGCATTCATGTGCCGCATATCATCCGCGGCAGCATCGCCTTCGGCAACGGCGCCTACGGCTTTGCCAGCAACAGCAACCCGGGTGTTATTGCCGAGAACAACATCGCGTTCGACAATGCGCGCGGCAACATGAATTTTACGACGTATTCGCACATTACGCCTGATTTCCGGATCGACGGATTTATTTCTTACCAGAAGAGCTACACAGCCGAGGACAATTATCCGGCGGCCCTGGCTTCGAAGACGAACTTTATGTTTGACGGAACCCAATCGGCGAACGCGGCCGGCGAGGTGCTGACGGATGCCAACTTTGCCAGCCTGACGCCGGTGACCAGCTATGAGAGAGATGCGAACGGGGACATTATTCGGGGCGATTTCCTGAAGTATTTGCCATCGAGACCGGCTCCGTCGCCGGATTCGGATAGCGGTGACAGCACCGATACACCGGCGCCATCGACACCGGCACCGGCTAATTCGGGCGCGGCTCCGTCAGGGGCGAAACCGCACGCTGCGAACAACGACGGCAGTGTGACCCTGCAGCCGGCGACAACAACCGCTGCCGGAACGGTGAGGGCGGAAATTGACAAGTCTGCATTGGACAGCGCGATCGCCATGACGAAGGCCGGCGAAGACGGCAAGAGGACGGTTCGGATTGAAGTTCCGGGTGCCCAAACGGCGGCAGGCGGCTACGAGATTGTTCTGCCGGCTTCCGTCTACAAGGCAGGCTCCGCCGATCTGCAGCTCGAGCTGAAGACCGGCGCGGCGACAATCCGGATGCCCGGCCATATGTTTACGTCTTCCGAGCTTGTCGGCGCAGAGAGCGTGGCTCTTACCGTGAGGGAAGTGGAGCCGGCAGCGCCGTTCAAGGAGCGGCTCGGCAGCAGCCCGGTCTATGAATTCCATGTACGGGTCGACGGCGAACAGATCAATTGGAGCAATACCGACGCTCCCGTTCAGGTAGCGATTCCTTACACTCCGTCTGCTAACGAAACGAATCCGGAGTTCATTGTCGTATGGTTCCTCGCTCCGTCGGGCGAGATTGTACCGGTAACCAGCGGCAAGTACAGCAAGGAAGACGGCAAGGTGTACTTCACAACCGATCACTTCAGTCAATATGCCGTGACCTACCATCACAAGACGTTTGCGGACGCATCGTCGCACTGGGCGAAGGCGCAGATCGATGTGATGGCATCCAAGGGCATCATCCAGGGCGTTTCCGATACGGCGTTTATGCCCAGCGAGCACATTACGCGCGCAGACTTTACGCTGCTGCTCGTCCGGGCTTTGGGCTTGACGGCTCAAGCGGATCAAAGCTTCCCGGATGTGACTCCTGCGGATTATTTCTACAAGGAAGTCATCGTTGCGAAGAAGCTTGGGCTCGTAGACGGAATGGACAACGGCCGTTTCGATCCGAGGGAAAGCATCACTCGCCAGGATATGATGGTGATCGCGGCGAGAGCGCTTAGAGCCGCTCATTATGCCGGCCTGAAGGATGCTGCGGAGGGGACCGAGCTGGACGGCTTCACGGACAAGGCGGCTATCGCCGGCTATGCGAAGCAGGAGCTTGCAGCCATGGTGAAGGCCGGCTTGATCGAGGGAGACGCTCAGAACCGGGTGAACCCGACAGCCGCGACTACACGCGCAGAGGCGGCGGCCCTCATCTACAGATTGTATAACCGCTAAAAAAATCAAGGGGAGAGGCTTGAATGGGCAATTATGCAATTAGAGCTTCCTGTGGGTTAGTTGGGGCATCGTACATACTCACCCCTTTGAGTAAGGCCGATGCTGAACGGCAGCTTGATTTTCGCCTACGGTACCGTTCGACCACGTGTCATGATGCGTCCTCAACGCCACTCTTATCAGAGCCAGCTTATGTATAGTTGAGAGCTTTCGAACCAAAGTCGATGTAAATGTACAGGCATTTTTATCCTGATCGGGGCATAAAGAGCAAATGCCTGCGAACGTGCAGGAATCTGTGAGGTTTAAGACTTTGCCGGGCTGTTTTTACTAAAAAGACTGCATGATCGCATAAATCTAACGGTGGAGGACCAGACTGTCGCAGGTTTCTGCACTTATGCAGGCTTTCCTTCTACATATGGCTCATTGCTGCAAGCTGGATTGCATAGCCAACGGCATCATTGAGATTATCCGAAATTGCATAAAAGCGGCCCCGATTCCTCACAATGTAAACGTACTGCCAATCTCTACTAGTTCAGGAGGAACAGCCGATGACACAGCGTAACGATTCCAGCTTGCAATCGCAAAATCCCGTATCCCAAGCGCAGCAGTCCATATCGAAGCTGCACCATGCCGTGAATCAGGCTCAGTCGCATCCGACCGGGCAGATGATCGAGCAGGCGGAGAACGCGCTGGAGCGGGCGGAGCGGTCCGTCGCTCAGGCGGACGGGCATACGCACAATAACGGGCTGGAGCTGGCGCAGTCGATGCTCGAAGAAGAGCGCAGCGAGCTGGAAGGCCTGAAGTAGCGGGATGTGCCGTATACCGCTCCCGGCTGGTAGCCGGGGGCGGTATTTTGTGCCTGCACCAGAAAATATAAGACTTCGTTCGTTTGACTTGGAGAAAGCCGATTGTGATAAAATGTGGAAGGAACAAGCTTTGATCAGGAGGAATGCAAAATGGCAACGGAAGGTGCTGCTCGCGCGTTGACAGCAGGTCCGACCTTGAACAACGGCGTAGCAATGCCGTGGCTCGGACTCGGCGTATGGAAGACGAAGGAAGGCGACGAAGTCGTTCAAGCGGTGAAGGCGGCGATCGGTGCCGGCTACCGCAGTATTGATACCGCAGCGGTTTACGGCAATGAGCAGGGCGTCGGGCAAGGAATCCGGGAGAGCGGCGTGGCACGTGACGAGCTGTTCATTACGACGAAGGTGTGGAACGCCGATCAAGGCTACGATTCGACGCTGCGGGCTTTCGATGAGAGCTTGAAGAAGCTCGGTCTGGAAACGGTCGACTTGTATTTGATACATTGGCCGGTGAAAGGGAAGTACCGCGAGACATGGAAAGCGCTGGTGCATCTCTACAACGAGGGCCGTGTGCGGGCGATCGGGGTCAGCAATTTTCAGGTGCATCACCTGCAAGATATTATCGAGGACTCGGGCGTTGTACCGGCGGTCAATCAGGTGGAGTACCATCCGCTGCTGACACAACGAGAGCTGCTCGCTTTCTGCAAAGATAAGGGCATTCAGCTCGAGGCGTGGAGCCCGCTGATGCAGGGCAACCTCGATCAGCCGGTGCTGACGGAGCTTGCGGCGAAATACGGCAAGTCCGCGGCGCAAATCGTGCTGCGCTGGGACATCCAGCATGGCGTCGTGACGATTCCGAAGTCGGTGAAGGCCGAGCGCATTCAGGAAAATGCCAACGTGTTTGACTTCGAGCTCAGCGCCGAGGATATGGCCAAGATCGATGCTCTGAATCAAGGGAAGCGGTTCGGGCCGGATCCGGACAATTTTGATTTTTAATAGCGTTGGTGTAAAACCGGTGGGGCTGTCGGAAGGCGGCTTTGCCGGTTTTTTTGACCATATCGGCAAAGTATAAAATAGGCAATGCGAATGAGCTTTCTGATTGGCGATAAAAACTTCCGCTTAACGCGGTCGCTCATCTTCGAAAGAACTTCGATGCAAAAGTGCAGTCATTTTGATGATTAACCAGCTATAGGAGGAGAATGACTGCAATAATACAGGCATCTATGCTGCGCAGGGGCGGTTATGGACTTTCAGGCTCCAAATGGCTGCACATCCGCAGTAATCGAGCCTAGACACTTGTTTGTTCGAGAGATCCCTGCATTTACGCAGGCATTTTCGGTGAGAAGATGCTGGTCTCAATTTTGGACCCAACCTTATGGGTGAAACGGTTGTCCGGTATTCACCGGAAGGAAGTTGTTGACAGTTAGAATCGGTCTGTGGTATTTATTAATTAATAAATAAAATATGTGAGAGGCACTAGTGATGTTGAAGCGCCGTTTGAGCAACTGATGGTTTAAATGGGTATATGCCAGGGTGGTTACGTTACTGTAAGAAAACCTTCTCCTATTTTTGGGACCCGTGTTTACGATCCCGGGTCTTGTCCTCATCGTCGTCTCGGGCAGTATCATGGCTGCTCGTGCGGGAATGAGCATGTCGGGGTTAAACTGGCTGACGTTGTCGCTCATCGTATTTGCCATAACCGGAGTCATCTGGGGCGCTATTCTAATTCCGCTTCAGCAACGAATGATCCGGCACAGCAAGCAATGCCTCGAAAGCGGCACGATCTCCAAGGCATATCGGGATGCTTCCCGCTCGTGGGCCGTCTTCGGCATCGCCGCTACGCTGCTGCCGCTCGTCATTTTGTACCTGATGGTTACGAAAGGGTTCTAAAACTGGGAGGGTTCGAGATGGTACCGTTCTATGTGCTAGTCGTCGCTTTTCTGCTGTTCAAGGGAATCGGCTGGGTGGGTGTATCGTATTTCGAGGGATGGCATACATCGCTTCAAGGTGCGGTAGCCGTCATGCTGCTGCTTACCGCTTCCGCTCACTGGGGGAAGAGGCGGCCCGATCTCGTCCGCATGGTTCCTACGGCTTTTCCAAAACCGGATTGGATAGTGACGGCCACCGGCTGGCTGGAAATTGCAGGGGCCATTGGAATTGTGCTTCCCGCTGCCTCCAAAGCGGCTTCCATAGGTTTGGCGTTGATGCTTGTCGCCATGTTTCCGGCCAATGTACGAGCGGCAAAAGAACAACTGACCATCGGGGGGCGACCCGTTCCTAAACTGGGTCCCCGAATCGTGCTGCAAGTTGTCTTTCTAACGGCAGTACTATTGGCCGGATAACAAGGCGGCATCGCCTCCTAAGGCTGCTCAACCGCACCTACAAACAGCAGCAGCTTGCTTTGCTCATCAACGATCGCCAGCCAGAACGGTCGGTCGACCTTCATCTCGAACCGGCCGTTCGGCGGTGCCGACCCGGCCTTCATCCCGACAAGCGTTGCGGCGGCGGCTTCCGTACCTTTCTCATTCACGTCCAAATACGTCTTGTGCAGCACACGGCTAATAAACAGCGGCTCATGCGTCGCATCCGTGTTGGCCATCGCCCGAAAATCCGCCTTCAACGGATCAAAAGCATCGGCCATCCCCATCGGTGCAAGCAGCTCCTTGAGCTCCGCGGTCATCTCCACGCGGAACCGGGGCAGCGTCAGCTCGCCGGAGAAGCCCTCATACGATCGCATCCACCAAGCGGGATCGGCAAACAGCTTCGCCGCCAGAGCTTTGCGGTCGGCCCCGGGCCTCGGCAGCACGATGAGCATCGACAGCTGGCCATCGCCGTAGGGCAGCTTCACCGCTTGATGAGTGTCCTCCTCATCGTAAGCCATCCGCCCCGACCGCTTCATCATCGGCACTTGCTTCACGGTGCCGTCCGCCCGCGTAAATGGCCCGTCCTTCGTTTGGTTCTCCTGAAACGGATTCTCCCAGGCCGCATTCAAGTGCAGCGCGTTGATCAGCATTGCTTTCGTCAGCGGGTCGACCGGCTCATCGACGATTGAAGGGATGCGGCCGCGGGTCTGCTTCTTGACCCAGTCGTTGATCTCCTTGCGCACCTTCGGGTCCGTCAAATTCCGCTGCTCCAGCTTCGCTTTGTAGGACTCCCGCATTCCCTTCAGGAATTCGTTCTTGAACGGCCAGTCCTTCTGCAGCCATAGGGAGTTCGCTATCGCCGTGCGAACGCCCGGGCTCGACTTGCCCAGAAGGTCTGCGATGACAGCCGCCGACTGATTGACCTTCTCCAGCGGCACGCCGTCCAGGCGCAGCGCTTTCGCCACGCCCTCGCGGGTGCTCCCCGCCGCACCGTTCATCGTCATGGCCAGCGCCTGGGCTACGCTTACCGGGGATAGCACCATGTTCTCTCCGGGCTTCTTCTCCATCTGCCGGCGCGCCAGCTCCAGTCCGAATGCGTTGCTCGCCGCCGCTACGGCCGGATCGAGCTGCTGTGCCAGCGCCATCCGGTCGCGGGTTTCCAGCTCGGGCTTGGCCCCGTTCCTTGCCCCACCGCCGCCATCGCCGCATGCGCCAAGCAGTAGGGCCGCCCCGGCCGTTACCAATGCCGCGGCCGCGCCAAGCTGTATCCTCGATCCAATTCCCGACAACCCTTTTCTCATCCCGAACCCTCCAGCGTCAGCATCATTTTTCCCTTAGACGATACCTGCCGCGCATAAGTTGCTTCGCCCCCCATGTACGAAAAAAAGCCCTGCAACGCAATCGTCGCAAGACTTTTTCAGACCCATAGCCAGACAAGATCAGATCAGACCGGACCAGAACGGACTGGACCAAACCCGACCCGACCCGAAGGCCCGGCACCCGGCTGCTAAGATTGCGGATGGCCGGCATCCAGCGCGATTTTCCCGATCGTACGGCCGCTTTCGATGAGCGCATGCGCTTGCTTCAAGCTGGCTGCGTTCATCGGTCCGAGCCGCCGGGTCAAGGTCGTCCGCAAATGTCCCGCATCGATCCAATCGGCGAGACGGGCAAGCAGCTTGTGCTGTTCGGCCATGTCCGGGGTTTCGAAGGCCGGTCTCGTAAACATAAGCTCCCAGGCGAACGTTACGCTTTTGCGGTGCAGCAGAGCCAGGTTGACCGGCTGCACACTAGGGACAATGGCGCATATGCCGCCTTGGGGAGCGATGGCGCTCGCCATGTTCGCCCAATGCAGATCCGTATCGTTACAGCAAAGAATATAATCGACACTGGAGAAGCCCAGCGCCGCCAGCTGAGGGACGAACTCCTCGTAATGATTAATAACGTGCGCCGCGCCAAGCTCCGTCACCCAAGCAGACGATTCCGGCCGCGACGCCGTACCGATTACCGTGAAGCCCAAATACCGGGCGAGCTGCACGGCCATCGAGCCGACGCCGCCTGCCGCCCCGATGATCAGGATCGTTTTGTCCCGGTTGCCGCCGGGGAGAGGAGAGACGCGGAGTCTGTCGACGAGAGCTTCCCAAGCGGTGATCGAGGTTAACGGCAAAGCGGCCGCCTCTGCAAAATCAAGCGTAACCGGCTTCGGCCCCACAATCCGCTCATCCACCAAGTGAAACTCGCTGTTCGCGCCGGGCCGCGCGATGCTTCCCGCATAATACACCTCGTCGCCCGGCTTGAACAGCGTACATGCGGGCCCGGCCTCGGCAACAATGCCCGCCGCATCCCAGCCGAGAATGCGCGGCTCGGCTTCGACCGCGGCCTTCGGCTGCCGCACTTTGGCGTCGGCCGGGTTGACCGAAACGGCCTTCACTTCCACCAGCAAATCCCGGCCCGACGGGGACGGCTTGGGAACGACGACATCGACCAGGCTGTCCGCAGCTTCGATCGGCAAGTAACGATACAGGCCGACCGCTTTCATCGTAAGATTTTCACTCATGAGTCCTTCAGTTCAGTTCATCGGACCGGCTCTTCGCGAGGAAGTCGGGATCGGTTGCGACGACACCGGCTTGCCCCCAGTTGGCAACGGACGTTTCCCGCAGAATGACCAGCACCTTATCGGCCGGAATGTTAAAGAGATCGACGGTGGTGCGAGTCAGCTCCTTCACCCATACTTTCTTTTGCTCCTCGGAAAACCCTTCCCAGCAGTCAACGTTAATAATCGGCATATTTCCCAGCTCCTCGCTATATATTGGCTGAACCATCTGTAGATCAGCTACGTAAATTGTAACAAATCTACAATAATTGTCAATATGAATCCATTCGTTGTAAATCCACGCAATGTGTCGTACACTATTTGTATTCCATGCAAGCAAAGGTGAACCGTAACCATGAACGACAACAAACCTACGAACGATGCGTTATTGGATCTGGAGCTGCTGCGCAAGCTCGTGGTCGGAATCGGGGAAGTGTCGAGTATTACCGGAGTGCCGCAGCGGCAGATCCGGTATTGGGAGGAGAAGGGGATTATCCGCTCCCAATCGGAAGGCGAAGGTACGACCCGCAAGTACGATTACATGAACATTAAGAAAATTTTGCTGCTGAAGGAGCTTCTCGACGACGGCTACACGCTGGATGCCGCAGCGAAGAAGGTGGAGGGCCGCATCAACACGATTGACGAAGCGTTCAAGAAGCTGGCCGAATTGTCCGCTCCGGCCGAATGAATGCAGAAGGGGCTGTGCCCTGAGTAGAACCCCTACTTAGGCACAGCCCCTTGCTATATTAGTGCGGCGACGTCACGGCAAGACCGCACCGGTCCAGCAGCGACTGGCTCTCCGCATTCAGCCCGACAAGCGCAACCCGCTTGCCGAGCGCCTCGTACTTTTGCACCGTTTTGCCGATGGCGGTGACAGCTGACTGATCCCACACATGCGATCCGGACAGGTCGATCGTGACCCGTCCCGGGTCGGCTTGATAGTCAAATAGCTCCACGAAATGGCTCATCGTTCCGAAGAACAGCTGGCCCCCGACCTTGTACACTTTATGATCGTCCGAAGCATGCTGGGAAGAAACCCGCAAACGAGCCATTTTCCAGCCAAAATCAAGCGCACTGAGCACCACGCCGCATATAACGCCGATCGCCAGGTCCGAAGTCGCGACGACGACGACAACGGTCAGTACCATGACAATGGCATCGCTGCGCGGGATGCGGTGGAGCGTCCGCAGCGAGCTCCAATCGAACGTGCCGAACGACACCATGAACATGACGCCGACCAGTGCGGCCATTGGAATGATTTTGACAACGGGTGCCAATACGAGAATGAGCAGCATCAGGAAAACGCCGGCGACGAGCGTCGACAGCCGCGTGCGGCCGCCGGACTTGACGTTAATCACTGTCTGTCCGATCATCGCGCAGCCCGCCATGCCGCCGAATAATCCCGACACGATGTTGGCGATGCCTTGCCCGCGAACCTCCCGGTTCTTGTCGCTCTTCGTTTCCGTCATTTCATCGACAATCGTGGCGGTAAGCAGCGACTCGGTCATTCCGACGATCGCCAGCGCCAGCGAAATCGGCAAAATTGTCAGCAGCATATCGAGCGACAGCGGTACTTTAGGCAAATGGAACAGCGGCAGCGAAGATTGGATGGCCCCCATATCGCCTACGGTCCGCACGCCTGCGCCGGTCAGCACGCTGACTACGGTCATGACGATGATCGCTACAAGCGCCGACGGTACGGCTTTGGTCAAGCGAGGCAAGCCGTAGATGATGACCAGCGTTCCGGCGAGCAGTGCGTACATCGGCCACGATTCACCCTGGAAATTCGGCAGCTGCGCCATGAAAATAATGATGGCCAGCGCGTTAACGAATCCGACGATAACGGAATGCGGGACGAAGGTAATGAATCGGCCGAATTTGAGCACGCCCATCAAGAACTGCAATACGCCGGTTAGAATCGATGCGGCGAACAAGTACTCGATGCCGTGGCTTGCGACGAGCGGCCCCATCAGGGAGGCCATCGCGCCGGTTGCCGCGGAGATCATCCCCGGGCGGCCGCCGACAATCGAGATGACGAAGGCGATCAGGAACGAAGCGTACAAGCCGACCATCGGATCGACTCCGGCCATGATCGAGAAAGCGATCGCTTCCGGAATGAGGGCGAAAGCGACGGTCAGGCCTGACAGGACGTCACGGCGCACGTTGCCGGTGAAGCCGGTTAGCGTTTGTTTCCACATGAGAAGTTTTAGAACACTCCTTTGGCAGTTTGGTAGGTGGCGCACCACTCTCAGGTACGCCCTGTCCGATAATAGCCGTTACCATTATAGTGGAGAGTTCCGTATCAGGCAATATAGAAACAGGGCCGGCATCCGTAATCCGGATGCCGGCCTCAGGCAGGTGCCATTCAGCTTATGTATGTGCGCGGTGCGGCCGGAGGCGCGCAGCATGAGCGGCTCGGGCAGCAGGGGCGACATGTCAGTGTACGGCGGCACACTGCCAGACAGCAGAAAAACCGCACAGCCGCATAGCCCCTCCTTCACCGAACCTCCAAGGCTGCCCCCTATAAGCCCGCCGAGCGCTGCAGCCGCTTGGCGATCTCCATCAAGTCCTCGCGGGAGATGCCCGGGGCAAGCTCTTCCGGCAGCTCGTCGAGCTCCGGCACCGGCGCGCTGTAGCCCGGCACCCCGGCCAGCGCCTCCAGCTTGCCGCCGTCCGACGGGTGCGTACCTTTCCAGATCTTGGCGATGTCCTGGTAATCCGTGTCGCTGAACGTATACAGACGCCTGTGCTCGCCGGCGGCCTCCCACTTGCGCGTCGCGTCGAACACTTTGTTGTCGAGGCGGGGGACCGGGTACAGTTTGCTGACGTCGACGCCTGTCGCCACTTCCAGCGCCTTCATGTACGTCAGAGTATGCACGCCGCCGCGCACGAGCAAGTAGCCGATCAGCTCGCGGGCGGTCGGATTGCTCGTCATTTCGTAGACGCGCATCTTGTGCATGCGTGCGCCGCATTCCAGGAAGAAGTTGTGCAGCAGGTCAAAGATCAGATTGCCGCTGTTCACCACATAGGACCCGTTCCATGGTCGGCCCATGTGGTCGGCCGGCATCGCCGACTGCGCCGATTCGATGAAGAAATCGTGGTACCGCTTGTCGACGGCGTTGCGCATCGGGGCAACGTCCGGGTCGGCGGAGAACGTGGTGCCCTGCACCATCAGGTTGATCGTATTGGCGACCAGCTCGACGTGGCCGAATTCTTCGGCCGTAATGGAGGCCACCAGATCGTAGAACGGCTTCAGCTTGCGCTTGCCGCGGAAGTTGAACGATTGGAACATATAGTTATTGAGCGTCGACATTTCGCCGAAACGCCCGCCCATCAAATCCTGTACCGCCGACGCGGCGTTAGCGTCCGCATGACGCGGCTTCGGAAGATCGATCAACAGGCGATCCATACGTTTGAACACGGGCCATCCCCCCAGACATACTCACTGCCTCATCCATATGGGGGAATGCTTGGTTAATATGTGTGAAACTTCCGCAAGTACGCCTGCAGCTCCTCCGGTGTATTCAAGTTCAGGAAGAGCTCCGCCTCCGCCTCGGCCCCGCCGGGCGGCTCCACATACCGGGTGCGAAGCGCCTCGGCCAGTCCCGACAGACGCAGCCGGTCCGCCGCGAGCAGCCGCTCGGCGGCGCCGGCCGCACGGCGATGGTACAGCGCATGCATCGGCTGGCCCCGACACAGCACCGCTTCCGGCGGCGGGCTGTCCGCGAGAGCGGCGGTCATCCGGCGCAGCAGCGGCTCCGACAGCACCGGCATATCGCAGGCCATCACCAGCGCGTAGTCGCACTCGGCCGGCATGGCCAGCAGACCGGCGTGGATGCCGGCTAACGGCCCCTTGTCCGGATAACGGTCGGCCGCGAACGCAACTTCGGGACCGAGCGGCAGGGCTGCATAGCGATCAGGCTCCGAAGCAGGCACTATGACCGTTACACCCCGGCATAATAACGCCATCCCGCTGACCACCCGCTGCAGCAGCGGCACGCCGCCGATCGGAAGCAGCGCCTTGTCCGTACCCATCCGCGAGCTGCGGCCGCCGGCCAGCACGATGCCGTGAATCGGCGGCGGCGTTTGCTCCGGCAGAGACTGTACGCCGGCCGGGATGCTGTCTGGGGACGAAGCTGTCATGGCGCAGCACTCCTTCCGGACGGCGCGATACCGAGCTCGTCCGCTTTGGCGAGCAGCTCCAGGATCAGACGCTCCGTCTCGTGCATCGTTCCGGCGGCGAATACGCCGGTGAGCGTGCCGCACAGCTCGTCGCGGTCTGCGTCGTTGGTGTACAGTACGATTTTCGCATAGGGGGATGTCTTGAAGCCTTCCGCCAGCACCAGATCGACCTCCGGCATCGCCGAGGCCAGCTGCTCCAGCGTCGCAGGCGCGCGCCGGATTAACGCTGAACGCCCGGCCGACGTAATCGCCACCGCATCCGCCCCTGCCTCGTAATGCCGCCAGGTGTCGCGCCCTTCATGATCGATTTCGAAATCGTGCGCATCCCGCTTCGCCGTCCCAACCCGGTAGCCGCGGGCGCGAAGCTCGGCGATGAGGCGGAGGATGAGCGTTGTTTTGCCGGTGTTCTTGTAGCCTACGATTTGGATAATGGGAGGGTGGGTCACTGGAATGGTCTCCTTGGAATAGTGTCATGGAGCACAAAGACCGCCATGGCGGTCTTCTGTGCGTCATTGCGCCACAGTGGTATCCTCTGCAGGCTGAACTATTCGGCAATTTCAGCGATTCTCCTGCACAGCCGGTCAGGCAAAGCTGAATTTGGCTGGCAGCCTGGATGCAGCCTTCATAAAATCTTCATTTCGAGCTAATATAGCGTAAACATTCCGGAAATAAAGTTAAATCATATTGATCAAGGGTATGAGCCGAGGAGAAAGCCCTTAATCGACAAAGTGTGTCGTGCCGCATGCACGATTGTTCTTTGTTGGATTAAGGGCTTTTTTTGCATTGCCGAATTCGCGGCTGCTCCTCGTGCGCTGCCCGTGCTGGCCCGCAGTCGGATGTGACTACATTTTAGAAGGGACTGAATGTTTGTGAAATCGAAGTTTTCCAAGTTTGCCGGTTTGCTCGGTATCGCGTCGATGGCAGTCGGTTTGATTCCCCCCGGCGGAGCGCCATCGGCTCAAGCTGCCGCTGCACCTGCAGCTGACACGGCGAGGCCGGCCGCTTCGGCGGCAAAGACGCTAACCGCACCTATTATTAACGGAAGCCTGGAGGAGTCGTTCTGGAATACGAATGTGCCGATGCAGAAGCATATCGCTCCGGGCGATGCGTTCCCGTCGTCCTCGTTCGGGCTACTTTGGGACCAGCAGTACCTGTACATCGGAGTCAAGACGGAAGACGGCAATATGATTCATGACGGCTCGGGCGACTGGTTCGAGCAGGATTCCATCCATCTATTCTTCGATTCGAAGCTGCATCAGTCCGCGCCATTCCAAACCGACGATATGCAGATCGGTCTCGTGTACCAGCCGGGCTCTTCAACGCCGGAGTTTCACTTTGGAGCTGCCTTGAACGGTCATAGCGGCAAAGATGAGAAGAAAATTTTGCGGGCGATCGCCAAGACGGCTGAAGGATGGTCCGCTGAGGTTGCGGTACCGTGGGACATGCTCAACCTGAATCCGCTGCAGCAAAAGCAGTTCGGCCTCCAGGTTGCGGCGACGGACCGGTACGGTGCAGCCGCTGCCGAACAGCGCAGCAATTACTGGAGCGCCTTCAACTCCAGCTCCTTCTGGAACGATACGAGCGGCTACGGCGTCGTCACTCTGGACGATACGAATCCCGTTCAAGGGGAAGTGAGCCCGGTCCTGCTGCAGGACAATTTTGACGGCTATGCGGCCGGGACGATTCCTGCGGGATGGATTTCGGATGTGAACAGCGGCAGTCCGTCGTTCACGGTCGTTCAAGATACGTACGGCAACGGCTCGCTGATCTTCGATGGCAATGCTTCCGGCAAGCAAGCCCGCCTCACGGCGCCGGTTCAGTGGGACAACTACGCCATTCAGGCGGATGTCCGGTTCGACGCAGTGCTCAACTCGGCCAGATGGGCGGCGATTATGTTCCGCGGTGCGGCGAACGGGAAGCAGCCGTACGATCAGATGGCCATTCGCCAGAACGGGTCCTACGAGGTCGCTTACCGCAAGCCGGACAACAACTGGTACTCTCCGACTCCTGTAGTCGGCAATTGGAAGCCGCTCGCACTCAAGTCCGACTACACGATGAAGGTGAGAGTCGTCGGCAACAACGTGAAGGAATATTTGAAAGCGAAGAGCGATGCCGATTTTACGAAGGTGACAGACCAGACTCTAAGCCCCAGCGTGCTTCTGGAGAGAGGCAAAATCGGCTTCCAGGCCGATCAAAGCAAGGTCGCCTTCGATAACCTGATCGTTACCCGCATTACCGCCGACCGGCTCGACGTAACGCTGCCGAACGCGGTTGAGGCGTTGACGGGACCGGTAAGCGTGACCGCAAGCGTATATTTTTCGGACGGCATCACGGAACATGCGGCGGGCAGCCAGCTGAAGCTGTACTCGTCGGATGAAACGGTGCTGAAGGTGATTGACGGTCAGCTTTACCCGATCAAAGCAGGTACAGCTAAGGTCACCGCGGTATATTTGAATGCCGAACGCACGCAAGACATCACGGTAACGCCGTCGACGAAGCCGGCGGCGGTCAAGTCGCTGCGGCATGAGCCGGGCTACATCCTTGCGACAGCGGGACAGGCCCTAGCCCTTAACACCGTCGCTTTTCAAGCGGACATGAGCGATTTCTCGACCGCGACGATCACCGGGGAGAACCTGAGCTGGAAGGCTGCGGCCGGCACCACTGGGGTTCAATTCGCCGATGGCACGATGACGGCGGCGAGCGCCGGCGTCTACACGGTTACAGCGGAGAAGGACGGCGCCTCTGTCCAGCTTGCGGTTGTAGCGAAGGGAGCCGCCGATGCGGCCTATGTGCTGTACGAGAACAACTTCGACGCCGAAGCCAACGGCACACTGCCGCAAGGCTGGACGCGGAAAGAAGGGACGACGGCAAGCAAAGCGGTCGTTAAGAACGGCGCCTTCGAGCTGGACGCCCTGACGTCCCCGGACAATCCTTCCCGCGTGCTGCTGCCCGCTTTCTTGGGCAAGTTCGGCGACTACAAGATTGAAGCCGATGTCACCAATCTAGCCGCTAACGATGCGGCACGCTGGAATTCGATCATGTACCGGATTCAGAACGGCAACTTCCCGTATTACCAAATGGCGGTGCGCAAAGACGCAACAGCCGTGAACGGCGTTGAGTTCGCCGAGAGAACTCCCGATAATGCGTGGAACGTTATGGAGAAGGGGTCCTACACGGAAGCTATCGATCCCGGCAAAATGTACCGCTATACCATCATCGCACACGGCAACCGCGTGCGGGAGATGATCGACGGCAAAGTGATCGTCGATACGGATCTGGCCGGGGCTTACGCCACCGGCATGATCGGATTGCAAGCAAACGGCAGCAAGATGAAGCTGGATAATCTGCGCGTAACGCTGCAGCAGGAGGCGCTGCCGCCAATGCCGGGCGAGAGCTTCGTACAGGTGACGGAGCCGGATACGAAAATTGCGATGGCGGCTTCCGTCGTCACGGAAATCCGCGGCGCAGCCGATCTGGCCAAGCTGAGCGGGCCTGCTCTGCCGGCGACGGCGATCCTGCACATCAACTCAGAGCTGCAAGTGGTGAGCGCGGACGGCAGTCCATTCACTTCCGTTGCCGAGGCTATCGCTGCTCTCGGCGGCAAGACGATGCCGGCCTTCTACATCAAGGATGAGGAGACCGCCGATCGCTTGGCCGCTTACCTGGAAGAGCAAGCTCTCGAGGACGTCTTCGTCGTTTCGGCGGATGCGCCGCTCATCAACCGCATGAGCACATTGTTCCCGATGGCGCGGGGGATTGTCGATTACAGCGGGCGCCTGGACGGTTCGGCGACACCGGAGCAGCTGCTGGAGCTGCGCGGGACGGCGACCCGGAACAAGGCCCGGATCGCGATCATTCCGGCGAACGCTGCGACCTCCGCCAATGTTACGTACTTGCAGGAACGCATGATTACCGTGTGGGCGAAGGCGCCGGCGGAGCAGGGCGAAGGCGATACCGCACTTGCGCTTCACAAGCTGATCACGTCCGGAGTGAACGGTCTCGTTACGGATTCGCCGGCAGCGGCGTTCGACGCGCTTCATGTGTACAATAACGAGACTACATTAATCCGCAAGCCGTACATCATCGCTCACCGCGGCATTCCGTCCGAGGCACCGGAAAATACGCTCGAGAGCAACGCGCTGGGGCTGGATTACGGCGCCGATTATATCGAGAACGACATCATGCTGTCCAAGGACGGCCATATGGTCATCATGCACGACACGACGGTAGACCGTACGACGAACGGCACCGGCAAAGTGGAGGACAAGACGTTAGCGGAGCTCCGGCAGCTGAATGCGAACAAGCAGTACCCTGTACAGTATCCGTACGTCCAAATTCCGACGTTCGAAGAACAAATCGATCTGGCTATGCGCCGCGGCAAAATGATCATGGCGGAAATGAAATCGACGAATCCGGCTGCGGTTGAAGTAATGATCGATAAGATTCGAGAGCTAGGCGCGGCAGGTACGATCAATACGATGTCGTTCGACGGCGCCCAGCTCCGCCGCATTTCCGAGCTGATGCCGGAGATGCCGGTAGGGCTGCTGACCGGCGGGTACGCCAGCGAGACGAACGTCAGCCGTTCGCTCCGCAGCTCGCTCAAGGCGATTCAAGGCTTGAACGCCTCCTTGAACACGTCCTACACCGGGCTGGGGCCGAATTTCATGGAAGCTTCCAAGCACCGCGGCTTCATCATTTCACCGTGGACGCTGAACAACAAAGCTGATTTTACGAAAATATTCATGTTGGGCGCATGGGGCATTACGACGGATTATGCGAGCTACTCCAAGGATTGGACCGCTTCCGTGAAAGCGGAGCAGGACGAGTACACAGTGACGTTAGGCGGCTCCCGAACGCTTCCGGCGATCGTGGAGACGTACCGTGGCGATAAGAAGACCGTTGCCGCCGATATTGTGCTGCTGGACGGACACGATGTGGCGGACGTGGCGGACGGCCAAGTGATCGGGAAAAAACGCGGCATCGCCCATGCGCTGCTGCGGTATACGACGACCCTGGATGCGGCTAACCAATACGACATGTATTCGCAGCCGGTGACGCTGCGCGTGCTGAACGGCGATGCCAGTCTGTCGGGGCTGCAAGCTTTGCCGGGAAATCTGGCGCGCGACTTTGCATCGGGCAAGGCGGATTATGTGCTGAACATCGGGCGCGGCGTCCCTCAGCTGCGTGTTACCCCGCAGACGACGGACGCGAACGCTACAGTGAAGATTAACGGAGCCGTAGCGGCAAGCGGACAAGAGTTCGTGGTCAGACTGGCTTCCGGAGATTCGACGGTCACGGTGGAAGTGACGGCGGAAGACGGCATGACGAAACGCGAGTACACGATTGCCGTCAAGCGAATCGGCGATAATGGCAAGTCCAAGTAACGGAGTAACGTAACTATAATGGAAGCGGCAGTCCCGACGGTCAACTTCGCCGGGACTGCCGTTTTTACCGGTTTGGCTCTGTTAAAGATAGATGTTGATATTTGATACATGCCCGAATTGTTGATATAATTTAAATGGGAACTAACGTTCGTGAAATCTTCTTCTGAAATAATAAATCATTAAAACGCAGAAGATGGAGGTATTGAATATGTATGTAACAATTGCAGACTTTATTAGAGAATGGAATTGGGAGGCAACGCTAACTCAGAAGGTTTTGGAAGGTTTAACGGATGCATCATTGCAACAACAAGTCTACCCGGAAGGTCGTACTTTGGGGAGAATTGTCTGGCATTTTACTACAAATATTCCGGAATATTTAGCTCATTTCGGGTTGAAGGTAGATAAAGTAGAATATGCAGATCATGTCCCGACCTCAGCTGAAGAAATAGCTGAAACCTTTAAACATCTAAGTTCTTCTGCAATTAAAGTCATTGAAGAACAATGGACAGACGAATCTCTGAAGGAAGTGCAGCTTGCATTTGGCAGAGAAGAAACGAATGCTCAAATTTTAATGGGACTAATTAAGCACATTGTTCATCACCGTGGGCAAGTTACAATTCTTATGCGGCAAGCAGGAATAAAACCTTTTGGGGTTTACGGACCGCCAAAAGAAGATTGGATTCACTTAGGCGTAGAAAATCCGCCACTTTAATGGGGGACACCGATCCGCCAACGCTCCTCCAAGCAGATTCGAGACGATGCCGAATAACGAAGGTACAGTTATCAAAATGCATGCGATATCGTTGCCAAATGTCGAGCCGAAATATACAGTTATTGCTCAAATCGAACGTTTGTTCTAAAGCGAGAAAGGCGCTTCTTTTCGGAAGCGTCTCTTTTTGTTTGTACAGGTAGCGGATAGCGGGCATTCAGTGGGAAGCTGCAGCTCTGCGACAGCCCCGGCAGCATGATGTTTCAAGTCTT
Source organism: Paenibacillus chartarius (assembly GCF_042432825.1). Classification (NCBI taxonomy): domain Bacteria; kingdom Bacillati; phylum Bacillota; class Bacilli; order Caryophanales; family Paenibacillaceae; genus Paenibacillus; species Paenibacillus chartarius. The sequence goes on from NZ_JBHLWN010000022.1 coordinate 54,576, forward strand.
TGTTCGGCAATGGCCCCGCCTCTCCGGCCGCCCCTCCCGTTAACACCCGCATGACAATCGTCTGCTATAGTTGATCACAAACCTACAGCAAGTCTCAGGAGGATAAGGTATGGCAATGAGCAAATACCCAATCATCGCCTCGGTTACGAAGGAGGACCAGCTGGGCCAAGTACTGGTCAGCTCCGTGGAGAGAGTCAACTTAATGGCGGGTCATATCGGGAACCTGGAGTCGATCATCAAGCAAATTCACGAGGCCGGCAAGAAGGTGTATGTGCATATCGAGATGGTAAACGGTCTGGGCAAGGATGCGTATGCGATCGGCTATTTGGCGAATCATTTTCGGGCGGACGGGATCGTAACGACGAAATCGGCGGCGGTGACGGCGGCGAGGCAGGCGGGGATCAAGAGCATCCAGCGCATTTTCACGATCGATACCGCAGCTCTGCACACCGCCATCAAGATGATCAACAGCTCGCAGCCGGACGAGGTCGAGCTGATGCCGGGCCTCATGCCGCGCGTCATTCGGGAGCTGAAAAGCACGATCAAGCAGCCGCTCATCGTCGGAGGGCTCATTCGTTACGAGCAGGAAATCATCGATGCGTTGGAGAGCGGGGCGGATTACATATCCAGCGGCGACCCGTCGATGTGGTAGGATAAAGTTTACAACACGATAACATATCGATTATTCAGATTTAACATTCCATATGTATTCTTTGATTAGGTATCCAGCACATATGGCTAAACGGTGGGTTGAGACCAGGAGAAAACCCTTGTTCGCTACAGTGTGGAGACAAGCCGCAGCATCCTTATGGATGACGCTTGTTTCGCACGTTCGAACGAGGGTTATTTTTGTTGGAGAAGAGGTGGAGCTGTGTCGGAAGGGCTGACACGCGCCGAATGCACAATGGAGCCCATGAGAGCCTTGCACGCTTATGACGGGTATTTGTTCGATCTCGACGGAACGATCTACTCCGGAAATACGGTGCTGCCCGGTGCTCTCGCCACACTGAACCAATTGCGTGATCGAGGGAAAGCGGTGCTGTTCGTGACGAATACGACGGTACGGACCAAGGAACAGGTCCGCGAAAGACTGCAGTCGCTGGGAATCGCATGTGAAGATCATGAAGTGATGACGGCTTTGTGTGTGTCGGCGCAATATTTTCAGGAATTCGAGCCATCGGCGCAGGTGCTGATGATCGGCGAGGAGGCGATGCGGCTGGAGCTGGAGCGAAGCGGCGTAGCTACGACCGCGGATGCGCGCAGCGCTACGCACGTGCTGGTCGGCCTCGACCGGCAGCTGACGTATGACAAGCTGACGCTCGGCATGGCCGCGCTTCGGAGCGGGGCGAAGCTGATCGCTTCCAATCCGGATCCGTTCTGCCCGCTCGACGACGGGGCGATCCCCGATACATGGGCGATCGTGAAGGCGCTGGAGACGGCGAGCCTAAGTAAGACATGCCGGGTCGTCGGCAAGCCGTCGGCGTACTACGCGCAGAAGGCGCTGAACAAGCTGAAGCTGCCCCCGGCGCAGTGCTTGATGGTCGGAGACCGGGTCGAGACCGATATCCGGCTTGGGCTGACGAACGGCATGGCTACGGCGCTTGTGCTGACCGGGGCGGATACCGCACGAGATGCAGAGAGGGCAGGCCTGCAGCCGGACTATGTGCTTGAAACACTTGCGGAAATCATGCTGTAACCTATAAACCTTAACGACCATTAGGAGGATGAACGATTCATGAAACGCGCACTAATGACCTTATCGGCACTTGCTTTGCTCGGAACGGCGTGCGGCCAAACCGGCTCCGCCCCGCAATCCCCGGCTCAAGGCAGCTCCGCCGCAGCACCCGCTTCCGTCGAGCCGGCCAAGACATCGGACAAGCCGGTCGAGCTCCAGTTCATGTTCCCGGTCGCCGTCGGCGGACCGATCACGAAGCTGATTGACCAGCTGGCTGCAGACTTTACGAAGGAAAATCCGAACATTATCGTGAAGCCGGTCTATGGCGGCAGCTATCAAGATACGATGACGAAGGTGGCGACGGCCGTACAAGGCAACAACTCGCCGGATTTGGCCGTGCTGCTGTCGACCGATTTGTACAGCCTGCTCCAGATGAACGCCATTGAAGACTTGACGCCGCGCTTCTCGAAGGAATACTTCGGCGGCTTCTACGAAGCGTTCATGGGCAACACGAAGTCCGGCGACACCGTATGGAGCGTGCCGTTCCAGCGCAGCACGATCGTGATGTACTACAACAAGGACCTGTTCAAGAAGGCGGGACTCGATCCGGAGAAGCCGCCGAAGAACTGGACCGAGCTGAAGGAAGCGGCAAGCAAGCTGACCGTGAAGGACGGCTCCGGCAAAGTGACGCAGTGGGGCGTCGAAATTCCGAGCACCGGCTACCAATACTGGATGCTGCAGGCGCTCTCGCTGCAGACGGGTACGAACATCGTCTCGAACGACGGCAAGAACGTGTACTTCAACAAGCCTGAGGTGCTGGAGAGCCTGCAATTCTACGCCGACCTCGGCCGCAAGGATAAAGTGATGCCGGAAGGCACGCTGGAATGGGCGACGGTGCCGTCCGACTTCATCAGCGGCAAGACGGCGATGATGTACCACACGACGGGCAACCTGACGAAGGTGAAGACCGACGCCAAGTTCGATTTCGGCGTTGCGATGCTGCCGGCGAACAAGAAATTCGGATCCCCGACGGGCGGCGGCAATCTGTACGTCTTCAAGAACATTCCGGAAGAGCGCAAGAAAGCGGCGGTGAAGTTCATCGAGTTCCTGACGACGCCGGACCGCGTAGCCCAGTGGTCGATCGACACCGGCTACGTCGGCACGACGAAAGCCGCTTACGAGACGGACAAGCTGAAGAACTACATCAAGGACTTCCCGCAGGCTGCCGTTGCGCGCGACCAGCTGCAGTACGCCGATATCGAGCTGTCCACGTACCAGAACGGTCAAGTGACGAAGCTGTTTAACGACAACATTCAAGCCGTGCTGCTCGGCCAGATGTCCCCGAAGGACGCCCTGGACAAGTCCCAGCAGCAGGCGGACGACATTTTGAAAAATTTCCGTAAATAACCATACTAGATCCGTTCCGGAAGACTATCTCGGCGCTGATGCCGGGGTAGTCTTCTGTCGGATGCAGGGGGGACCGGCTTGACGCCGACACGAACAGAATCGCTTCCTATAGCGCGCACGAATAAGAAAAAATGGAACTGGAAGCCGCACGCCTTCGCCTACGCGCTGCTGCTCCCGTCTTTGGTGTTTTTGGTGCTGTTTACGATTTACCCGACGGTTAAGGCGGTTCACGGCAGCTTCTACAGCTCCAGCTTCGGAGCCAGCCAATTCGTCGGTCTGGACTTGTATAAGCAGGTCTTCGAAGACCGGGTGTTCCTGCAGGTGCTGAAGAACAATCTGCTGCTGGCCGTCGGAACGGTGCCGGCCAGCATCCTGCTTGCCCTTTACATGGCCGTATGGGTGAACGGAAAATTGAAGGGGCTCGGTCTGCTGCGGGCCGCCTTCTTCTACCCGACGATCCTTCCGATGATTGCGATCGCGAATATTTGGCTGTTCATTTACACGCCGAGCTACGGGCTGCTGGACAAGTTTCTCGGCGTGTTCGGCATCGCGTCCCCGAACTGGCTGGGCGATCCGCAGTGGGTGATGCCGGCGATGATTCTAATGGTCATTTGGAAGGAAGCCGGATTTTTCATGATCTTCTACCTCGCCGGCCTGCAAAATCTCCCCAAGGACATTTACGAAGCGGCCATGCTCGACGGGTCCCGTCCTTGGCACACGTTCCGCCGCCTTACGCTGCCGCTGCTCATGCCGACGACGATGTTCGTCCTGGTCATCGCGCTCACGAATTCCTTCAAGCTCGTCGACCATCTGTACATCATGACGAAGGGCGGGCCGAACAACGCGAGCAACGTGCTGCTGTACCACATTTACGAGACGGCGTTCTCGTTCTGGGATATGGGCAAGGCGTCGGTGCTGACCGTCATCATGCTGGTCATTCTGCTGGTGATTGCGATTATTAACTATGCTGTGTTGGATAAGAGAATCCATTATTAGGGGGGGGACGAAAACCATCATGTGGCTTCGACTATTCAACCGGTTGATTATCGCCATTCTGGCGGCTGTGTTCGCAGTCCCGCTCGTATGGGCGGCAGTAACGTCGTTCACGCCTTCCGGCGAAATCATTACGCGTACGAACCCGTTTGCCTTCACGGCGCCGACGCTGGCCAACTATGCGAACGCATGGTCCACGATTCCGTTCATTCAGTATTACGGGAACACGACGGTGATCGTGCTGGGGATTTTGGCGGCGCAGCTCGTTACAGCGACACTTGCGGCTTATGCGTTCGCGAGACTCACGTTCGTCGGACAGGGCGCCATGTTCATCCTGTTCTTGACGCAGATCATGATTCCGCCGGACATTCTGTTATTCCCGAACTATACGACGATGAAGGAATTGCATCTGATCGATACGAAGTGGGCGATTATGCTGCCGTACTGGGCCTCCTCCTTCGGCGTCTTTCTGCTGCGGCAGACGTTCAAGCAGGTTCCGCTGGAGCTGGACGAGGCTTCCCGAATCGACGGCTGCCGCTGGTGGCAGATGATTTGGCACGTCTACCTGCCTTCGGCGAAGCCGACTTATGTCGCGTTCGGTCTCATTTCCGTGAGCACGCATTGGAGCAACTTCATGTGGCCGCTCATTGTCACCAACTCGGTGGAAAATCGTTCGCTCACCGTCGGTATCGCCATCTTCGCGCAATCATTCGAAACGGGCGCGCAGTGGGGAACGGTGACGGCCGCAACGCTGCTCGTGATGCTGCCGCTGCTGGTTGCATTTTTCCTGTTCCAGCGCCAGTTTGTGGCGAGCTTTATGCATTCGGGTTTGAAGGGATAAGGAGGAGCTGACTATGGGGAGCTGGATTCATTCGGCCGGGACTCGGCCGCTCATCATCGCGCATCGGGGAGCGGCGGCTGAAGCGCCGGAAAATACGATGGCCGCATTCCGCAAAGCGATCGAACAAGGGTGCGATGCGATTGAGCTGGACGTACATCTCACAGCGGACGGCCAGGTCGTCGTCTTCCACGACGAGACGCTGGAGCGTACGACGAACCGGAGCGGGCCGGTCGGGAGCCTGACGTGGGATGAGCTTCGGCAGGCGGATGCGGGGGCGTGGTTCGGGCGGGATTTTGCCGGGGAGCGGGTGCCGCTCTTGTCCGAGGTGCTGGAGCTTATGCCGGCGGCTGTTGGACTTAATTTGGAGCTGAAGCTGAGCTACGGCGGGCGGATGGTCGCTCCGGTGGCGAGGCTATTACGGGAGTACGGAAGAGCGGAAACGACCGTGATCTCCTCGTACGATCATAAGCTGCTGTACCGGATGAAACAGGAAGCGCCGGAGGTGCTGATCAGCCTCGTATACGACGGTAGGCTGCTGAACCCGCTGCGGTTGGCGGACGATTTTGGCCATGACGTGTTCTCGTTCTCGCTGCACCACCGGATGGTGGAAGAGGACGACGTTGCGCCGCTGCGGGCGGCGGGGAAGCCGGTCATCGTATGGACGGCGAACCGGGAAGAGGATATTCGGCGGCTTGCGGCTTGCGGAGTATCCGGGATTATTACGGACGTGCCGGGGGCGGCGCGGGCGTGGCTGTGAAGGACGGGGTGGAGTGATCCCCCAGTCGGTCTAGTGGAAGCAACTTGTTCAGATAGTCGCTTGTCACCTGCTGATGGTAGACAAGCGGCTTTTTTTACGCAACCAGGTTTACCAATAATATACATACCCTGGGTTGTCTTTACAGGTAGATAATGATACAATTTGTATCAAAATTCAAGTAGAGGAAGATATAGTTTATGAGAACAAAAGGGAAAGGACTCATCTCCTGTTTGACGGCGTTAGCTACGCTAGGAGGCACGCTGGTTTTACCTGCGTCCATGTCGGCAGCGGATCGCATTGGTTTTCCTGATATTGCGGACTCCTATGCCGCGGCTGAAATAACAGAGCTTGCAAAGGCGGGAATTGTTTCCGGATATCCGGACGGTTTGTTCCAGCCAAAGAAGACGATCACACGTGCAGAGCTTGCGAAAATACTCGTATCTGCCAAAGGTTTGAAAGAAGACGCTGCTAAAGGAGCAACGTTCAGCGATGTGCCGTCAACCAGCTGGTTCAGCGGGTATGTCGGGGCCCTTGTCGGTGCGGGCATTACGCAAGGGACGACAGACACGACATTTTCCCCCGATGCGCCTGTGACCCGCGAGGAGCTTGTCGTATTTTTCATGCGCTCTTTTGAGTTGGAACAAACACCTGCCGAAGCGCTTCCGAAGCTCACTTTCGCCGACCAGACCAGCCTCTCCGACTGGGCCCGGTCATCTGTGGCGCTCGCTGCTGCCATTGAATTCGTAGGCGGTGTGGAGAACCCGGATAAGACCGTTTCATTCCGTCCCAAAGAACGAGCAGAACGGCAGGCGCTTGCCAGACTGGCTTATGAGTTCAAGTTCAAGGGACAATCGTATGTCGATAAGGCGAAGGCATTAGTCGCGGATGCGCAGAAGAAGCTGGAGGTTACGGCGATTTCAGCGGTGAGCAGCACGTCTATCGAAGTGACGTTCGCTGAAGATGTGATGACCGTTCGCAAAGAAGATTTCGTGTTCGAGCCGAAGTTAGAGGTGACTGCAGCCTATCTCAAACCAGGCACGAAGAAGGTTGTTGTCCTGAAGACAGCCGTTCAGAACGGAGGCACCGAATACACGCTGACTTATAAAGGCAAGGCGACCGGCAAGAAAACGACCGGGATCGGCGGGTTCTTCGGAGGCGGATGGTATGGCGGAGGAAGCACGAACGCTAACAACCCTCCCCCGAGCGAATCCGTGGCGCAAAGGCTGGCCAGCGGGAAGCCTCAGGGGGAGCTGACGATTGTCGACTCCGGTACTTACGGACCGGACAAGGGCGCCAAAACGAAAGTAACCAAGCTGACTGTAAACGCGGGTGTGTATAGTGATGTTACACTGCGTAATCTTGAAGTGGATCTGCTGGACATCCGATCGGGCGGCGTGGATTCGGTTAAGATGATTGGTACTACTGTCGGTAAGCTGCAAGTCAACGTCGCCGGTCAGCAGCAGACGCCGGTCCGCGTAGTGGCTGATGAGGGCACCGTCGTTGGGGCGACTTACGTTCAATCCCAGACCGTGTTGGAGTCGACCTATGAGCAAGCGACATTCGGCCCGATTGTCATCGAAGACGGTGCGGCGAACAAGAATGTCGTGCTGCGCGGAAGCATTACAGGGGTAGTGAGCGTGAACGCACCGGGCGTTAACCTGCTAATAGCGGAGCCCACACCCAAGAATGTGGTTACTACAGATGTATATAAAGTCATCGTGAAAGATGGAATTACCGGCATCAAGCTAAATCTGGAGCCCGCAACTTATGTTCGAGCCTTAGAGGCTCAAGGCGGTGTAACTATTGGCGGCGACCCGCTGGCCGTTGCACGTATTGCCGTGACAGGGGCTGTTGAGATTGAAGACTCTATTGCCAATAGGGTTCCAGTCCTGCGAGCTATTTTGGCGATGGAAGCTATCGTCGAATCCGGTCTGTCGTTCGAGGAGAGCTTAGCTAGGATAGAGCATGCGGATAAGGCTATTGCTGCGGCACGGGAGGCTGGGGCGGCAGACGACGACTTAACCGGGTATGCAAACTATGTGAATCGAAGAGACGCGATATTAAGCTTGCGTGATCGCTACAATGCCGTTCAGATCACATTCCAATCAGGCGACTCGGCTCAATCGGTCACTACAGACGTGAAGTTCTTGAATGGCTCGGATTGGAGCTCCAATAAACCGAAAGTGATTGACCGGAATGGACGGGTGCATCGTCCGGCTTATGGCGCCGGGGATGCGGAAGTGACTGTGACGGCATCCGTGTACGCAGGAACGCTCAAGTATCTGAAGAAGTTCGATCTGATCGTAAAGCAATACGAGTCAAAGCCCGTTGAAGCTCTAAGCCTGCGCTCCGATCTCGTATTAGTTGTCTTCGACAATCCTGTCATGAATACCGCCGTTGCAGATTTCAGCTTCGACAACGGCCTTACCGTACAATCATCAACACAGTACCCGCAATTCCCTCGATATGTGCTTCTGACCGTTGGGGGACAAAGCAGCAGCGCGTTGTATGCACTCGGATATAAAGGGAAATCGGCAGGCGTCTCGTTCACCGGGTCAACCTCGAATACTTGCTCGGAGCAGACGTGCGCGGTGCCGGGCTCCTCGGCCCAAATTCCGATTCCGGGAATCGCAGTGCCCGGGAGCGTCACGGGAGCAGTGTATCAAGACGTAACAGGAAGTATCATTGCGAATGCATCGGTGACCCTGTATGGTTCCGATGGGTCGGAGAAGACAATCGTGACGGGCCCTGCAGGAGAGTTCTCCTTCGCCGGCGTGTCGCCGGAGCTAAGCTACACACTGAAAGTAACGAAGGAAGGATGGTCAACGTACACCTCCCCCAGCTTCAGAATCGCTCCAGGCGAGCCGTACCGGTTTGACGCTTCCGACATTGTATTGTATTTGCCTCCGGAACCGGTCAAGAACATCAGGGGAAGTGACTTCGGCGGTGAGATTTTTCTGCAATGGGCAGGCGCATATCGTGAAGATCGCCCCGTTACGTATCATGTGTACAAGGACGATGTGGAAGTTGGCAGCGTAGAGAATCAAAACTATATCACACTGGGAGGGGCTGCGGCGGAAACCCAATATCGTTTTGCTGTGGCCGCTTGTAATGGCGCTGGATGCTCCGGGAAAACTTCCTACACCTATACGACGTCGGCTGTGCTGGAGATTTCTGGTGTCCTGCCGTATCACTCCGTAACGAAAGAAGTTTATGAACCTTTAGTTCGCACTTTGGACGGGAACGACGTGTACATGTATGTGTGGCCTGAGGGGCCAGCTGCAGCGGCGGATTCATTGCTCGTTGAGTTCCGGGATCCGAAAGTGGAGGATGGGTTCAGGGGAGCGGTGGACTACTCCGCCGCTACATACCTGGACAAACGGGGTCAGGCTGTTACCATCAACGGAATCACTTACGTAAAGTTAAATCTCACGAGGGAAAAATTGCCTGAGATTCCGATGTACATTAGCGGAATCAAGTACCGGATCGACTCTAAGGTGTATAAAGTTAACGTGCCAGGGTTATTTATTGCGACGAAGTGATCGTTATAGCCTGTTTGAAAGGTTCTCACAATACAATGGGGCCACTGTAGAACTGGTAAGTATAGTCTGCGTGGCTGTTCTGGAACTGAAAGGAAGACATTAACCCTCAGGGAGGTGTCTTCCTTTTCAACTCTATTTAGTTTTCATATCAGGACATTATTTAATATCTTATATTGAACTAGTATCACCTCCGAATGTTATATCAGATATTAACGCATTTTATTTCAATGGCAAGGTAAGTCTGAGCTGGTCTAATGGCGGAGGCTCTTACCCTACCTCTTATAAATTTTATCAGAATGGAGTTTTTGTCAAATCAGTCACTGGCTTCGTGGTTGAGACGGATCTGTTCCTACAGAGAAGACAGTTACTTTTGCTATAGAGGCAGGTAACGAGGCAGGCTGCTCGGCAAAGAAGGAGCTTCTGTACACGGCACCTGCCTGGCTACAGGTGAAGAAAATCTTTCCGTACAATTCGGTTGCGGAGAATGTCAATGCGGAACTTAACAAATCTAATGGGGAGAACGGCACATACATTTTTCCTGCTTCTGTATAAAACGCGTACTATTTGCTTGTCGAGTTGGCTGATCCGAAGTCGCCTAAGGACCTCAGGGGACAGCTGGATTGTACTCAATTAACCTACATTATCATTGGGTATAGGGACACCGCCGCAGGGCGAAACCAAAGATAAAGACGGACCAAGTATTTGAAAATACCTCTAATTTGGAATCCGATTTATGGCGGAGGAACCCGAGTTAACGAAGCAGGGTTAAGTATGAGATCAGGGAGAAAGCCTATGATGTAGATTTACTGAAAATCCTGGTTCTTCCGCAATGACAATATAGCTCCCAGGCTTGGGGCTTGGGGGCTTTTTTCCGTTTTCGAAGCGTCGCGGCAGACAAAGTGAACCCCAGGTGGGTTGACCTGATAATACAAAGAAACTCCAAGCAAGTTGGGGGTGTTGACAACACAACCTCCAAGCTCTGTGCTTGGGGGCTTCTTCTTTTGGCCGGCAGCAGAGCAATAACACAGCACACCCGATCAAAACCCGCCTTACCCCCTTATAGTAGAATGGTAGCATCAACCTCCACGGAAAGGGGCAGTCAAGTTGGCAGACTACTATACTAGAATGCAGCAAGCGATCGATTACATAGAGAGCCGGTTGACAGAGGATTTGAAGATTGCCGATGTCGCGGCGCGGGCGCATTGTTCAGCGTTTCATTTTCAAAGATTGTTTCAGGCGATTACGGGATTCTCGGTGCAGGGATATGTGCGCAAGCGGCGGCTGTCGGAGGCGGCCGGCCTATTGCGTTCGTCGCAGAAGGGCATTCTGGACGTTGCAGTCGAATACGGGTACGGGTCGCAGGAGGCGTTCACGCGGGCGTTCAGCTCCTTCTTCGGGATGACGCCGGCGCAGTATCGGAAGTCGGAGGGAGGCGGCATGATGCAGGGGAAGGTGGATTTTCACGAGTGGCGGTCTAGGGCCTCTGAGGAGGGGCGGGCATGGGAGTTCCATAAACCAACGATAGAGACAAGGCAAAATGTGACGATCATCGGTTATGCCTATAAGACGAGCTTGGAGGAAGAGCGGTATTATCACGATATCCCGGAGTTTTATCGCGCTTTCGGGGCGGAGGGCAAATATTTGCGTATCCCCTACAGGCGGGCGCCGGATCTGGCGTACGGCATCTCTTGCGGGTTCGAGGACGACGGAACGTTCTTGTTCGTAGTGGGGGAAGAGGTGGAGGACGTTTGGGGAGATGAGGGGCAGGCAGACGGTTCTTTCGGCCAAGACACTGTAGGGCGCGGGGCAACCGCGGAACGCTATGCAGCAAGCGACACAGCAACAGAGGGGGCGGACGCCTGTGACGAGACGAAAGCGCTGGATGAAGGCTTTGTACGTATGACGCTGCCGGCTGGGACTTATGCACATTTTCGCGCGCATGGTTCGGTCGATTTCGTTCAGGATACGAGGCGGTTCATTTACCGGTCATGGCTGCCGAATTCGAACTACGAGCGGGCGGAGGGGCCGGACTTCGAGGTGACGGACGTACGCAGCTCCAGGTACCCGGACATGCTCCGCATCGACATCTACATTCCGCTGAAATAAGTCCGGCTTCATATTGACCTTGGGTGCGGGGCTCCGGTAAGATGGAAATGATACGGAGAATCCCCGCGCGGTGCGGAGCAGCGACCCTGCCGCCGGCCTGCGGAGCGAGAGGACCCCTGTGATGAACAAGGTTGAAGCGGAATTCAGCAATTTGGTGAAAGCGTTTCGAAAGAAGCATATGGGCAAGGGGCCGAGCCGGGTGACGACGACGTTTTGCCGGAATTGGGCGATTTGCGAGCTGGAGAGCAACCTGTCGCCGGTCGAGAAGTTTATGGCCGGGGCGCCGGAGGGCAAGCATCTGCTCCGCGAAGCGCGTACCCAGTGGGTGAAGGATATGTACCGCCAGAACCGTCCGGTGGAGATGGAGGCGCTGCTTGGCGCGACGCTGCTGGATCTGTTCGTGGACATCGATATTGATAAAGATTACGGCATGTCGATCTTCGTGTTCGACTGCAATTTGCAAGAGAAGTTCGGAAGCGGCGCTTGACAGCGAACCTGTCGGAGGCTTATCCGTCTTGGAATCGTGGCTTATATGGCGCGGCTCCGGGGCGGATTTTTTATTTTACATAGGGAAAGTGGGAGAACGATGGGGACGACGAAGCATACGGGGCCGATCAAGCTGCCGAAGGTGCCGGATCCGAAGCTTTGGGTGGGCTTGCGGCCGTTCGGTCTGGGGCGGGTCAAGCCGCGCCACATCCGCGATACGCTCAAGGTGGCATGGGACAACCGCGATAACCTGCCGTACGCGGCGCGCATATTGACGCAAGGGGTGTGCGACGGCTGTGCGCTGGGCGTGTCGGGGCTGTACGACCGGACGCTGGACGGCCCGCATCTGTGCACGACGCGGCTGAACGTGCTGAGGCTGAATACGATGCCGGCGATCAAGCCGGAGGCGCTGCATGCGGACATCGATGAGCTGCGGCGCATGGACAGCACGCAGCTGCGGAAGCTGGGGCGCATTCCGTACCCGCTGCTGCGGCGTAAGGGGGAGCGGCGGTTCGCGCGCATATCGTGGGACGAAGCGATGGAGCTGGCTGCGGTGAAGATTCGGGGTGTAGATCCGAAGCAGGTGGCGTTTTATTTGACGGCGCGGGGCATTACGAACGAGTCGTATTATGCGGCGGCGAAAGCGGCGCGGCTCATCGGCACGAACAACATCGACAATGCGTCGCGGATCTGCCATTCGCCGTCGAAGACGGCATTGAAGCGGTCGGTCGGGATCGGGGCGTCGAGCTGCAGCTATAAAGATTGGATCGGCACGGATGTGCTGGTGTTCTGGGGGAGCGTAGCGGCGAACAATCAGCCGGTGTCAACGAAGTACATGTATGCCGCGAAGCGGGCGGGGACGCGGATTATTTGCGTGAACCCTTACCGGGAGCCGGCGATGGACGGATATTGGATTCCTTCGATCCCGGAGTCGGCGCTGTTCGGGACGAAGCTGGCGGACGATCATTATCAGGTCAACATCGGCGGCGACATTGCGTTCATGCACGGCGTGATGAAGACGTGGTTTGAGATGGAGGCGGCGGAAGGGCCGGGGACGGCTGTAGATTGGACGTTCGTGCGGGAGCATACGACGGGGCTGGAAGAGCTGCGCGCCTGCGTGGAGCGGCAGGACTGGGCGGCGCTGGAGCGGTCGAGCGGGCTGACGCGGGAGCGGATGGCGCAGTTTGCCCGGCTGCTGGCGGGTGCGCGCTCGGGCGTATTCGTGTGGAGCATGGGACTGACGCAGCACCGGTTCGGGACGGACAACATATCGCAGGTAGCCAATATGGCATTGCTGCGCGGCTTCCTCGGGCGCGAGCACTGCGGGTTGATGCCGATTCGCGGGCATAGCGGAGTTCAGGGCGCGGGAGAGATGGGGGCGGATCCGTTCTCGCTGCCGGGAGGAGAGTTCAAAGGCGACGATATTGCGCGCGTGGAGCAGGTGTGGGGGTTCGAGCTGCCGCGCTGGCAAGGGGATATTGTCGGCGTGTCGCTGGAAAATGCCCTGCTGCCCGAAGATCACGAGCGGCGTTTGAAGGTGTTCTATACGTCCGGAGGCAACTTCCTGGAGACGATGCCGGAGCCGGAGTTTGTGCGGCGGTGCCTGGAGGCGGTGGAGCTGCGGGTGCATCAGGATATTATTTTGAATACGTCGACATTGGCGGACGCTTCCGAGGCGGTATTGGTGCTGCCGGCGATGACGCGGTACGAGCAGCCGGGCGGCGGGACGTCGACATCGACGGAGCGGATGGTGTATTTTTCGCCGGAGATTGAGGGGCCGCGGGTGGGCGAGGCTCGTGCGGAATGGATGATTTACTGCGAGCTGGCGGCGCGGGTGAAGCCGGAGCTGGCGGGGCTGGTCGCGTATGAGGACGCCGCGGCGCTGCGGGTTGAGATCGCGCGGGCTGCGCCGAACTATGCGGGCATTGAGCAGCTGGGACGGCGGGGCGATGTGTTCCAGTGGGGCGGAACCTGGCTGTGCGAGGGCGGCGTCTGTCCGACGCCGGACGGCCGCGGCAGGCTGTTGCCGATCGAGCTGCCGGAGCTGCGCAAGCCGGAGGGGCATTTCTATGTAACAACGCGGCGAGGCAAGCAGTTCAACTCTATGATCTACGGCGAGAAGGACCCGTTCAACGCGGCGGACCGGTACGATGTGCTGCTTAGTGCGGAGGATGGAGCGGCGATCGGTGTGAGCGAGGGCGAGGCCGTCGTCGTGTACAATCGGTTCGGAACGTTTCATGGCAGGGCCCGGTATGCGGATGTGGCGCGGGGAAACGTGGAGGTGTACTGGCCGGAGGGCAATTGCCTGCTGCCGAAGGGCGTGTACGAGCCGCATGCGGGCATACCGGAGTACAATACGGCGGTCGTCGTGGAGCGGGCGGATACGTACCATGCGCTGAAGGATACCCGCTATGTGGAGAAACGGGTGGAGGAGCTGGAGACGGAGGTCGGGTGAGTGTACGGCGTGGAAGGGGGAAACTCCCGGAGTCGGGGTGAACCCTCGTTCCGAACGGGGCAGCTTTGGCGAAAGCTCGGGTGGGCCTATGGCTTGGCTAAGAGCGGCAGACGGCTGCACTTTGTTGCAGGCTTGCGGTGCCCCGGCAGCATACAGGAGGAACAGGGATGGCGGATTCAATGCATCGGGAAACCACTCGTTGGCAGGTCACACGGATTGATGACGGCTACAGATCTGAACAGGATGATGAAATTGCAACGGAATACCCGCTGACGATACGGCTGGATGGCGAAGAATTTGCCACACTCGTCTGCACGCCCTCCGATTTGGAGGAGATGGTCATCGGTTTTCTTGCTTCGGAGGGGGTAATCCTGTCGGCCGAAGAGGTGATTGGTTTGGCTATTGATGAGGGACGGGGCATGGCGGATGTCGAGCTGAAGCGGCGTCATACGGTGGGAGCGGAATTTTACGGTAAGCGGTTCATCGGGTCGTGCTGCGGCAAGGGGCGGCAATTTTACCTGCATAACGACGCCCGCACCGCCAAAACATCCACGACACAGCTGAAAGTGACGGCGGCGCACTGCATGTCGCTGATCGCGGAGCTGCAGGGAGCCTCGCAAGCGTACCGGCATACGGGCGGGCTGCACAATGCCGCGTTGTGCCGCGCCGAAGCCGGTTTTGAAGCAACGAATGGCGATGGACTTGCGAGCGGTGCTGCGGACGGTCCGGTTACCGGCAGCGTGCTGGCCGTAAGGTCGGACATCGGGCGCCATAATGCGCTTGATAAGCTGTATGGGTACTGCCTGCAGCATCGTGTGCGGACGCGCGATTTGATCGTAGCGTTCAGCGGGCGGCTGTCCTCGGAGGTTGTGCTGAAGACGGCGAAGCTTGGAGCGGGGGTACTGCTGTCCAACGCTGCGCCGACCGACCTAGCGCTCAAGCTGGCCGAGGAGCTCGGCATCACGGCGGCCGGCTTCGTCCGCGGCTCGAAGATGACGATCTATACGCATCCCGAGCGGATTGTCGGTTAATCCGCCGCAGTCCTCCAGGCACCGGCCAGCAGCAGGATGGCGCCCATCAGCATGACGGCCGCCGCTGCGGCCAGCAGCCAATCGCCTCCGGCGATAGGAGCTAGCCGCCACTGCTGCACGGACTGCAGCGCCAGTACCGATTCGTTCGCGAGGAAGCCGGCCGCGATCAGGCCGGCTCCCCAAGCAGCGAAGCGGGAGCGGGCGGGGATCCAGCCTCGCTGCCCGAAGAGCGCAAGCAGCAGCAGGCTGATGAAGCCAAGCAGCGCGAGGTGCAGGTAGGCGATAACGAGGCTTCGCGTTCCGGCGACTAGCGGCGCCAGCCCGGGCAGCGCCGGCAGCGGATCCAGCGCGGCCTTCAGCAGCAGGCAGAAGAGAGCCAGCGCGCCAAGCCGTTCGCTCCAGCTGAAGCTGCGAGCCCGGCGCAAATCAAGCCACGCCTTGACGAACAGCAGCAGAAAACCGCAAACGAAAACCAGCTGAAGGAGTCCGGCCAGCAGCGCGACCATTTTCCCGGCGGTATTCAAGTCGGCTGTGAAGGATAGCAGGATTGATGGAAGCAGCGTTGCCATAAACAGCCGGTACAGGCGGATGGCGGTCAGCTGCGAATACGGCGCCGGTGTCCCCAGCTTGTCCAGCCGCGCCAGCAGCAGCGCCGCCAAGCCGAGCAGGAACCATCCGTTATACTGGACATGCAAATAAGCGTAAACGGCGTCGTTGAAATAGATCGTATCGGAGCGTCCGGTCGCTCCCAGCACGGCAAGTGTCCACGGCCCAAACGAGGACAGCAGCAGGCACAGCAAAGCCCCCTGAGCATACCGCAGCGAAGCCGGTTTGCGGTCCGCTGCCGAGCTACCGAGTGCCCTTCCGTTGACCGCCCGCCGCGACTGCAGGCGAAACCACGCCATATACACATAATTTAGTATGATGTGAATGCTCGAGAATGCGATCGACCACGCCGCATAGCCTTGCATAAGGAAGGCCGCCGTCATCGGCACGACAACCGCTTGCGTCACCCCGAACTGGATGCGAAACGATCGCCCTCGAACGGCTTCCTCTCCCCAAAATTCATGCGTCAGCAATAACGTCAGCGCCACGTAGCCCCAGCCCAGCATCGCCAAGTGCGAATGGGCGTGAAGGACGTGCACATAATTGACGGAAGGCATCGGGTACAAAGCGTAGATCCGCATATACAGCCCGAAGCCGGCGGCTGCAATCAAGTATACGAGCGGCACCGCTATCCATAGCCTGGACATTGGCGTGCCCCCTTTTTTCGGTTGAATTGTACACGGCCTTAAAGCCGGGCATTGCACTTATCATACTACAAATCGGCTCTTATTTTGTTGAAGTGATCCCATATGGTTGTCCTGGGCGGCTCACGGCGGTATTTTTGCTCTATGAAATCGTCTTGCTTGCCTCAGTGTTTCTGAGATAAACTGAAGGAGTATTTCGCATGAATCGTGCGGTGGAACGGATCTTCAGACATTTTCATGGGTGTGGCCATCTGGGCTCAGCGTGAGCGTCGTCGAACTTCGGAGGCGGCCCGGAAGCAGCTGAACATGAGATCATGCAGGGCTGGGCCGGTATGGAACGGCCCTTTTTCGTATATCGGCGAGAAGGAAAAGTCGGTGGCTGAAGCCTATTCGGCTGCTGACCTAGCGGTATAAGGAAGGGCCGGTGGAGAAGAGCTGATTGGGCTTTCCTCATCCGTGATGGTTAGAGTGTTTAAGCATTGGAAGGAGCAGTAAGCGATGACAGAGCGAAGGCAGGCGATTTCGGTCCCGCTGGCGGTGGCTAAAGTGACGGGGAGCGTTCGTGCGCTGCCGCCGGAGAGCGTGCCGGTGGAGCAGGCGTATGGACGCATATTGGCGGAAAATTTGTACGCCGACGCCGACATCCCGAGCTTCGACCGCTCCGCCTTCGACGGCTATGCGTTGGCGGCGAAGGATACGGAGTCGGCGTGTCCGGACCGGCCGCTGGAATTCGAGATCGTCGAGCGCATTGCGGCGGGGCAGGTCGGGACGAAGGCGGTCGGGCCGTTCCAGGCCGTGCAAATTATGACAGGGGCGCCGCTTCCGCCCGGCTGCGATGCCGTGGTGATGAGGGAATGGACGCAGGAATACGTACGGGAAGGTAAAGCCTGGGTTGTGCTTAAGCGTGCGATGCGCGTCAGGGACAATGTGTCGCTGCGCGGAGAGGAGGCGAAGCAGGGCGATCTGCTCGTCGGCAAGGGTACGGTCATTCACCCCGGCATCGCGGCGGTGCTGGCCTCGTTAGGCATGACGGAAGCGAAAATCGGCCGCAGACCGGTCGTCGGCGTCATGGCGACGGGCTCCGAGCTGCTGCAGCCCGGCGAGCCGGTACGTCCCGGACGCATTCGCAACAGCAACGCGGCCATGCTGGCCGCACAAATCGAGCGGGCCGGCGGAGAGTGCCGCTATTACGGACAGGTGCCGGACGAGCTGGAGCCGCATCTGGCAACGTACCGGCGGATGCTCGCCGAGTGCGACCTGATCGTCTCGACCGGAGGGGTGTCCGTCGGCGATTACGATCTGATGCCGCGAGTGTATGCGACGCTTGGCGCAGCGCTGCTGTTCGACAAGGTGACGATGCGTCCCGGCAGCGTGACGACAGCTGCGCAGCTGGACGGCAAGCTGCTGCTCGGATTGTCAGGCAACCCGTCGGCCTGCTATGTCGGGTTCGAGCTGTTCGCAAGGCCCGCGATCCGTCTCATGCAGGGAGCCGAGGCCCCTTTCGCGCCGCTGATCGAGGGCGAGCTGCTGGCCGATTACCCGAAGCCCAATCCGTTCACGCGATTCGTCAGGGCTCGAATCGTCTACCGGGACGGCAAGGTCGGCGGCGTTCCCGTCGGCTTTGACAAGTCGAGCTCGCTGACATCCCTGGCGGAGGCGAACGGCTTCATCGTGCTGCCGGGCGGCTCAAGAGGCTACAAGTCGGGCGACCGGGTGAAGCTGATGCTGGTCGATGACCGGGACGGGGCGGAATGGCCGTGGGGGGATGACGGGGACGGCTAAGGCCGTTGACTGGGTCTATTACGTTGCAGACTGTGGACGGACGTTGCCGACGGTGGTGCATGGTCTACTATATATGTAATGTGGACTGGGTTGATGGTAGGCGCATTGCCTGCTATGTCGGCGGTGTGGACTGGGTTGACGGTAGGTACATCTGCCTGTTATGTCGGCGGGTGTGGACTGGGTTGATGGTAGGCGCATTGCCTGCTATGCCGGCGGTGTGGACTGGGTTGACGGTGGGCGCATTGCCTGCTATGCCGGCGGTGTGGACTGGGTTGACGGTGGGTGCATTGCCTGTTATGTCGGCGGGAGTGGAACACGCTGACGAGACGGGGATTGCACTGTTTGCTTCTTCGGCTATGCGGACTGTGTTGACTGTACTGACTGCGCCGAATTTATTTATTGAAGTGTGCAGACTACCTTTTACTGCGCTTATAGTTCGTCCTGACAACGCCGTCTGAACAACCGCACACGCCGTCTTCACCGTACCCGCTTCCGCGACGTTAACGATGCAATTCATCGTTAAACCGGACATTGGAGCTGCGTGGGGCAGCGTTAACGAAGTGGGACATCGATAACGGCACCAAGATTCGAGGCTTCCTTGCCGTCTTGTATACTTGGGCAGGCCGCACAGCCGACCGAGACGTCTTTGTGCCGCTTGCTCTTGCTCGAATATTGTCTGTGCCGTCTGTTCTTGCTATAACATTGTCTGTGCCGTCTGTTCTTCTCGAGCATCGGCTGGCCGTTGGCAGGTTCCTGAGCTTTCGGTATAATAGCGCAATCGGAGGGGGACCGTTACTGCATGTCGTTCAAATCGCCCAAATATATCCAAGCACTCACCATGATTCTCATCCCGGCCCTGCTGTTAGCCGGCTGGCTGTTGGCCAAGCCGAAGCAGCCGGCGGAGCTTAAGGCTCCGGACCGGCTGCAATGGAGCGACAAGGCGTCGCAATATAAAGCCATGCCGGGCGGCACGGTCGATGCAACGTCCCCCGCCCCGGCTGGTCAGAACGATGTGCTGCGGATTTCGCCGGAGCAGCTGGACGCGGCCGCGCTGCAAATCAGCTTGCGCATTAAGCCGCGCGGATCCGAGTCAGCGTCTGAAGTCCAACCGGCCGGCAGCGGAACGCTGACCGTCGGCGGGAGCAAATTCAGCTTCGCGATCGATTCCATGTCGGTGCTGCGCCGATATGTGCTGTCGGACGGCAGTATATATGTGCGGGGACCGATGGGCATTACAGTGCAGACTCCTCAGGGAGCACGGCAAGCCGTGCTCGAGGTCAGCTCGGTACTGGACTCCAAGGAAGGCATATGGTTATATGCGAATCCGGACGGTCTCGGTATCGTTCAGTTCGGAACGGGCTTCAAGCCGGAGCGCCAGCCGGAAATCAACGGACTACCGTAACGGGCGCTCCCCCGCTGCAATCCGGCACTCAACCGCAAACCCGCCCTTCCCTACAAAAAAGCACTTTCCCCGCAACCGCACTTCCCCGGCAACTACGCATTCTTGCCCCGCTCTCGGGTGCCGCCCGCTCAATTCCGACCCTTCAATGCTGAAAGCGCCGCCCGGATTTCGTCCATGATCACCATCCCGTATTCGGCTCGGTTCAGCTCCACCAGATCAGGCAGCAGCATTTCGAGCAGCTCGAGGGCGTTCTCAAGCGGCCGGCGCGCTTCAGCGGCGCCGCCCGCAAAAGGAACAGAAGCACCGGCACCAGCCGCACCGCTTACCGCTGCACTGCTTACCGCCGCACCGCTTACCGCTGCCCCGCCTACCGCCGCCCCGGCATCGCTTATCGCCCTACCGCTTGACTGCGGTTGCTCCCGCAGCAGCATGGCATCCTCGGCCGGGCGTACCTTGCTCTGCACCGGAACGAACACCAAATGCCCGATTTCCTCCTCATCCCACTGCTGGTATACGTCGCAGAGGATCGAGCCGCTCTCGCCTGTACGAATATTCAGCTCAATGCGCTTGCCGGAATGGGCCGGTACCAGATACCGCAGAGCCTTGTTCTGCGAACCGTCATCCAATGCGCTCAGCACCCCCGAGCTTCCGTTCAGCAGTTCTATACCGAGAATTGAAGCGGCCACGATCCGGTAATTCCTGTCGATACGAATATAAGGTACGGGCAAATTGACGTAATCTCTAATCTAAACCACCCCGAACCTTCTTCGTCTATTGTCACTCGCGGCATACTCCCGGATCCCCATCATCATGTCCTGCAAATTTTTAACGACAACCGTCTCGCCGCTTCCGTCGTACATCGAAGCTAATCGTCCGCCTATCATCACGGTCGGCAGGTTGGGCCGTAATAGCGAACGTGCCGGCCCTGCTCCCGCATCAGAGCGGAGGCCATTCTTACGCCGAAGTCATGCTCCTCGCTCTGCAAACAGGCTGTCATCGTGTCCTGCCCATTGGCCTCCGCAGCCTCCTCTACCGTCCGCATCCAGGCCAGCGGCAGTTCGCAAACGCCAGAGGCAAAATGCTCGTCGGCGACGGAGATCGGCGATTGTCCTTCTATAACCGATATATCGCATAGCTTCCGTCAAAATATTCTGATATACATAAGCAAATTTAGCCGCCCCGCACGGGTTCGACCAACAAGGTTCAGGAGCTTCGACCACCCCTGGCCGGCATCGATTCGGCCATAGACTCTATTCAGACCGGATTCATCTCTTAATCTTCCGTTAAACTTGTCGAAAATATGTCGATTCTTTAATCATATTGTATACCTTTGACCGATCGATTGACGATAGGAAATAGCTGACTTATAGTGATTAGGATGAACGTTTCGAGACTAAGGAGAATACCTTCATGGGCAATGATTATATCATACCGCATGTGCCTGATGCGCAAGTTTCTAGACAAAGTCACGACGATAGTATGGGTTTAGAGGTTCCTTTTTACGTGGTCGGTATCGGTGCTTCTGCGGGCGGGCTGGAAGCTCTTGAAGTATTCTTCGATCATATGGAACCGAATAGCGGCATGGCCTTTGTCGTTATTCAACATCTCTCTCCGAACTACCGAAGCTTTATGGCGGAGCTGCTGTCTGCAAGAACGTCCATGCAGATTATTCCCGCCGAGCATCGGATGAAGGTGATGCCGAATTGCGTCTATCTGATTCCCCCGAGGAAGACGATGACGATTTCGAAAGGGCGACTCGAGCTCGCGGATAGCGAAGCACAGACGGGCATGACGTTCCCGATCGATTTGTTTCTGCGATCGTTAGCGCAGGACTGCGGGGAACGCGCGATCGCCATCATTTTGTCGGGAACCGGAAGCGACGGCTCGAGGGGGATCGTCGATGTGAAGCAGGCCGGTGGTATGGTGCTGGTGCAGGACGATCAGTCGGCCAAGTTCGACGGCATGCCGAACAGCGCCAAGCTGACCGGCATCGTCGATCAGACGCTTGCGCCGCAGCATATGCCGCAGGCGCTGCTGCAGCATATTAAGGTCTTGGCGGAAAACGGTTTCACGAATTCGCTGCCGGGCAATACGTTGGAGAAGGTTAATATGGATCTGCATTTAAACTATATTTTTGACTTGATCAAGCAAGCGAGCGGGATCGACTTCAACTATTATAAGAGGAACAGCGTATACCGCCGTCTTGAGCGTCGTATGGTGTTGAACAATATCTCTTCATTAGGCGAGTACACGGAGTTTCTGTATCAGAATCCGATGGAGCTGGCCGCTCTCCGCAAGGATCTGCTGATCGGGGTAACCCATTTTTTCCGCGATCCGGAGGCGTTCCACATTCTTCGGGTCAAGGCGCTCCCCCTGATTTTCAAGGAGAAGGAAGCCGACAAGGAAATTCGCGTATGGGTAGCGGGCTGTTCGACGGGGGAAGAGGCGTATTCGGTCGCGATTTTGTTCAAGCGGTACATGGAGCAGCACAATGTCGATTACACCGTCAAAATATTCGCCACCGATCTGGACAAGGAATCGATTGAGTTCGCCGGTCAAGGCTTGTATCCCGAATCCACCATGAAGAACATGCCCTCGGAGCTGCTCGAGCGGTATTTTGTCAAGGAGGACGACTTGTATCGGGTGACGAAGGAAATCCGTAAAATGGTTCTGTTCGCCCCGCACAACATCATTAAGGACCCTCCTTTCAGTAATTTGGACCTCATTACGTGCCGCAACATGCTGATCTATCTGCAGTCGGAAATGCAGCGGAAGGTGCTGTCCCTGTTTCATTTTGTGCTGAATCCCAAGGGGTTCCTGTTCTTGGGACCAAGCGAGAGTATAGGGAGACTGACGAATCAGTTCGAATCGACGGACAGGCGTTGGAATATTTTCCAGCATAAGCGGGCGAACCATCAGGATTTCGAGAATGCCATGG
The DNA here is from genome assembly GCF_042432825.1 of Paenibacillus chartarius. Taxonomy (NCBI): domain Bacteria; kingdom Bacillati; phylum Bacillota; class Bacilli; order Caryophanales; family Paenibacillaceae; genus Paenibacillus; species Paenibacillus chartarius. The sequence goes on from NZ_JBHLWN010000022.1 coordinate 77,241, forward strand.
ACGTAAGAAAAGAGCTGGAAGGTGCGGACAAGTTAGAGAAGATGGCGGCGAATCGGGTCTATCCGTCCGTCACGGAGGAGCGGCAGTACAAGAAGGCGGACGACCTGTACAAAATTCTCGTCGAAGAGCACATGTACCCTTGCATGCTTATTGATGAGAACAATGACATCATTCATCTCAGCGGGAAGATTAACCCATACTTGAACTTGGCGAAGGGCAAGCCGAGCTGGAATTTGCACAAGATGCTCAATCCGCATTTGTCTGTCGCTATCGCTACAGCCGTGCAGAAGGTCCGCAAGGATCACCAGCCGGAGATCGTCTATAAGAACGTGAAGGCGGCGGAATCGGAGCCGGAGCTGTACGTGAATCTGTTCGTCCGGCCGTTCTCGAAGAAGTTCAAGACGACGGAGAAGCTTGTCCTGGTGGAGATTCAGCAGGCGGAGACGTTGAATGCCAAGCCGCGTACCGGGGAAGAGATGGAATACGATGTCGCGAGCAATGTCAGCCAGCGTGTGATCGATCTGGAATTTGAGCTGCAGCGGGCTGAAGAGACGCTTCAAGCGACGATCGAGGAACTGGAGACGTCGAACGAAGAGTTGCAGGCGACGAACGAAGAGCTCGTAGCCGCGAACGAAGAGCTGCAGAGCACGAATGAGGAGCTGCAGTCGGTCAACGAAGAGCTTATTACCGTGAATACGGAATATCAATACAAAATTCAAGAGCTCACGGATTTGAATAACGATATGAACAACCTCTTCGTGAGCACGAATATCGCAACGGTTTTTCTGGACAAGAATATGTGCGTTCGCCGGTTTACCCCTGCCGTAACGAAGGAAATCAATCTGATGGAGATAGACCACGGACGGCCGATCGCGCACATTTCGCACAATTTTTATTATGACGAGATGGTCGAGGACGCCCGGAGGGTGCTGCTCAACGTAACGCCGGTTGAACGGGAAGTGGAGAGCAAGACCGGGCATTGGTACATCATGCGGATGCTGCCGTACCGGACCTTGGAGCAGCATGCGAACGGCATCGTGATCACCTTCATCGATATTACCGAGCTGAAGCTGGCCAATAACGAGCTGATCAAGCTGTCCAATGCGATTGAGAAGAGCCCGAGCGTAACGGTGATTGCCGACGCGGCAGGATATATCGAATATATGAATCCCTACTTCACGGAGCTGACCGGCTATTCGCAGGATGAGCTGCTGGGCAAGCCGATTTGGTCGTTGAACGAGTGGTCGGCTACGGAGCCGTCCTTGGAGACCGTTCAGAAGCTGCTGTCGGAAGGGCGAATGTGGCAGGGTGAGCTGGAAAACCGCAAGAAGAACGGCGAGGTATACTGGGAATCGGTCAAGCTGCTGCCGGTTAAGGATAGGAAAGGCCACATCGTTCAATATTTGAAGGTGGCGGAGGACATTACGGAGCAGAAGCTGGCGGAGGAGCTGCTGCGCAAGTCGGAGATGCTGTCCGCCGTCGGGCAGCTGGCAGCGGGCATCGCTCACGAGATCCGCAATCCGCTGACCGCGCTCAAAGGGTTTACGAAGCTGATGGCGACGAGCGAATCGAACAGATCCTACATTTCCATTATGCTGGATGAGCTGACGCGAATCGAAGACATTGTAAGCGAGCTGCTGTTCCTGGCGAAGCCGCAAGCGGTCGATTTCAAGTCGAACGACCTGGGCGCGATTATGGGAGACGTCATGCTGATTGTCGACACGCAGGCGATCATGAGCAACGTCGAAATCAAGATGGATATCGAGGATCAGCTGCCTACCGTGTATGGGGTAGAGAATCAGCTGAAGCAGGTGTTCATCAATTTGCTCAAAAATGCCATCGAAGCGATGCCGAACGGCGGACAAATTCGGATTGACATGAAGCAGCACTCGAGTGAAGGGGTGCAGATTGTCATTGCGGATAACGGGGTCGGGATTCCGGAGGAGAAGCTGGCCCGTCTGGGTGAGCCGTTCTATTCGACGAAGGAGAAGGGGACCGGACTCGGGCTGATGGTTACGCTGAAAATTATTGAAAATCACCGCGGCACCGTGACATTTACAAGCGAACTGGGCAAAGGCACGGTAGTGCAAATATTGCTGCCGGTAAAATAGAGCGAAGAGAGGACCCGTTCCTCTCTTTTTTCATTTGAGCGGCCTTCAGGGAAAATCGGAAATAGGAAGCCGCTGCTTATTCGGCATATACTTGTTCTGAAGCTGCACCCAATCTTCGCGAAGATTGGGCCGGTCCAGCAATTCGATCAGAAGCGGCTTCGGCAAATAGCCTAATGTCATCTGTATGCGGCGGTTGGTAGCGTCGATCTTGGAACGGGTCATATGCAAAATATCGTTAAGGTCATACAGCCGATCGTTCATGGCACTTACCCTCTCTGCAGTAGGTTAATATCTCCAAACACAAGAAATATAATAAAACAAGGGAAAAGGGCTGTAAATGAAAAAGAATCGACGATGTTCGCCGCTAATTCGGCGGAAATCGTTGATTTTGTCGTTTTTTTAGATGTATCGACGTTTTGGTGGCGAGATCCGATTTGTCGATGGCAGAATGGGATCGCTCAATGCAACGCTGATTTTCGTCGATCCGGCCAAGCAGCCTCCGCTGAACGAGCTGGAGTCGATGGATGTAATCGGGTATCGTTTTCCTTGTCACCTCACCGCAGCCTCCCGAATGATTGTCGAAAAGTGATCTGTTTTTAGCATAAAAAACAGCCCCGCCGAAGGCAAGGCTTAAATAAAAATCAACTTAAATTTTTAGAAGGGGCAGGCGCAGATCAAGCTCTTCCACGCAGTCAGGCTCCTCGTGGTCGGTACTGTTCACCCGCTGCGAGACGGGATAGGCGCGCATGGTCTCGGCAGGCGCCGGCCGCAGCAGGAAGCGCAGACGGTTCTTATCGGTCAGCGACGGGTCAAGCCACTGCTCGATCCCCTCTTCATCCAAAATGACGGGCATCCGATCGCTCATCGATTCGACGACCCGATTCGCCGCCGTAGTCAGCACGGTACAGGTGCGGATTTCGTAATCGTTCTGAGGAGACGCCCATACCTCGTAGATGCCGGCCATCCCGAAGACGCGGCGGTTCGTCGTGACGATGCGCATCGGCTGCCGGGTCTTGCCGTCTTCCCCTGTGCGCCAGACGTAGAAGCCGTCGGAAGGAATGACGCACCGATTTTTCACATAAATGCGCTTGAAGGCCCGCTTCTCGTCCATCATCATGCTGTCGGCATTGATCGCGTCCTTGCCCCAGAACGGGACGAGGCCCCAGCGGAATTCGTCGAGCCACCGTTCGCTGCCGTTCGTGATCACCGCATGGATCGTTTGGCGGGGGGATACGTTATAGCGAGGCTTGTAGAACGTCAGCACTTTATCGATACGGAACTGCTTGGCCAGCTCGGGCACATCCGTCGTCAGCGAAAATCGTTCGCACATCATCGAGCACCACCTTGTTGGTTTTTTCCAGTATTTGCTCGTTGGGAATAATTATGCGCCGGCGGCGGCGAATCGTTATAGTTATTTTCGCCGTTGACACGGCTGTCAGGTCGATGGTACATTGCACATGTAGATGATTTCCAAATAACTGGATGGACGGAAAGGGGTGGAACCCGGTATGCGAATGATGAACCTTACTGCTGTTCACGGCAAGCCGCATATGGGTATCCGTAACCGATCCGCGCACAATCTTGACGGACTCGTCAAGGTTATGGCCCGCTGAAGCTGAGGCGCATGGTTACGGTAGAGGCTCTCTGCGTAATCATGCGCCTTCTTGACGGCTTGCCGCTCCCGGCAGGCCGGTCATACGAATCCGGCAGCGGATTCACAAAGGCGTATCGCTACTCGAGCGGTATGCCTTTTTTGCTGCTATTGAAAAGTTGGAGACTTGGAATGAAGGAAGGAGAGGACAGCGCTCATGTTCATCGTATTGAGAAAATTAAGCTGGTTCTGGCGGCTCGAGTGGAAGCGGTACACGTCGGCCGTGCTGCTGCTGACGCTGGCAGGGATTATCGACGTTATTCCGCCGAAGCTGATCGGCTATTCGATCGACGGACTGCATCAAGGCACGCTGGGCGGCAGCCAGTTCTACAGTGTGCTCGGCTTCTGGGCGGCGCTGACGGTAGTCGGCTATGCGATTACGATTGTGTGGCACTACCAGCTGTTCGGCGGCGCATTCGTGCTGGAGCGGCTGCTGCGAAACCGGCTGCTGGGGCATCTTGTTCGCATGACGCCCACGTTCTTCGAGCGTAACCGAACCGGCGACCTGATGGCGCGGGCGACGAACGACCTGCGTGCCGTTTCGACGACGGCGGGCTTCGGGATCCTTACGCTGGTTGATTCCAGCTTGTTCATGGGAACGATTCTCGTCGTGATGGTGTTTATGATTTCATGGAAGCTGACGCTGGCGGCACTGCTGCCGCTGCCTTTGATGGCGATCGCGATGCAGGTGTACGGCGCCCGCATTCACCAGCGTTTTACGGATGCGCAGGATGCGTTCGGCCGGATGAACGACGAGGTGCTGGAGACGGTGGCCGGCGTGCGGGTCATTCGCGCGTTCGTGCAGGAGCGGGCGACGGAGCGGAATTTTGCGGCTATGACAGACGATGTGTATCGGAAAAATGTCGCCGTCGCCCGCATCGATTCCCTCTTCGAGCCGACAATCAAAGTGCTGGTCGGCCTCAGCTACTTGATCGGGCTGTGCTACGGCGGGTATCTCGTGTTTCGCAGCGAAATTACGCTCGGCGAGCTCGTGTCGTTCAACGTCTTTCTGGGGATGCTGATTTGGCCGATGTTCGCGATCGGCGAGCTGATCAATATTATGCAGCGCGGCAACGCTTCGCTGGACCGGGTCAATGAGACGCTGGGCTACAAGCCGGATGTTGAGGATGCAGCGGTGAACCGGACGGTTGCTGTGCCGGAGACGATCGCGTTCGAGCATGTGACGTTCCGTTACCCGTCGTCTCCGATCGATAACTTGGTGGATGTGTCCTTCAAGCTGAAGCGGGGCGAGACGCTCGGCATCGTCGGGCGGACCGGCAGCGGCAAGACGACGCTGCTGCGCCAGCTGCTGCGGGAATACCCAGTCGGCGAAGGTGCGGTGAAGGTATCCGGGGTGCCGATCGAGCAGATCCCTCTCGACCAAGTTCAGGGGTGGATGGGCTACGTGCCGCAGAACCCGGTCCTGTTCTCCCGCACCATCCGCGAAAATATATGGTTCGGCCGGACGCCGGGCACGGAGGAGGAGCTGCAGCGCGCGCTGGAGCAGGCATCGTTCGCCGCCGATATTCAGCATTTGCCGGACGGACTCGAGACGCTCGTCGGCGAGAAAGGCGTAGCGCTGTCCGGCGGGCAGAAGCAGCGGGTGTCGATCGCCCGGGCGCTTATCATCGACCCGGAGATTTTGCTGCTGGACGATGCGCTGTCCGCCGTCGACGCCAAGACCGAGGCGCATATTATTGAGGCGATTCGGCGCGAGCGCGCGGGCAAGACGACGCTGATTACGACGCATCGGCTTTCGGCCGTGCAGTATGCCGACCGGATCCTCGTGCTGGATGAAGGGCGCGTTGTGGAGGAAGGCACGCATGAGGAGCTGCTCGCCTTGGGCGGCTGGTACAAGGAGCAGTACGACCGCCAGCAGCTGGAGCAGCAGATTGAAGGCTAGGGAAGCGGCTTGGCGGGCGGCTTCGGCCGCAGACGTGTCGGCATCGCCGGTGAGCGCATGAGGCAGCCGTTCGGCGATTGCGGGGCCCGGTGGCGTGTGGAATGTGGCTAATAAGCCGTACCGGTTCCGGTGACTGATGCGCGCGCTGTTGCCCTTACCGCTGCCGGTGCGGGTGCGAGTTTCCGTGGCAGTACCAGTACCAGTACCAGTGCCAGTACCAGTGCCAGTGCCAGTACCAGTGGCAGTACCAGTGGCAGTGGCAGTGGCAGTGCCAGTGCCAGTGCCAGTGCCAGTGCCAGTGCCAGTGCTCAGTGGCAGTACCAGTACCAGTGCCAGTGCTCAGTGGCAGTACCAGTACCCAGTACCAGTGTAACTGCCAGTACCTGATGCACGCCTCGGAGTGGGATGCCTTCTCTTCGTGGGGAGAGCCGGCGGCGTAGCCAGGCATCCTCCCCGTGCCACGGACTTCGCAATAAAATAACGGACTTTCACGGTCTTATTCATGAGCAATTAAGCGGCTCCCGCCCGATAACGGTTTGCCAGGGTCTTATTTTAGATCAAACGGCAAAAAGAGGGGCGGTAATCGCAAAATAAATCCCTCCCAGACCGCTATTATGCGTGGAGTGCGGTTTTGCGGCCAAATAGCGGTCCCGCAAACCGTTGTGGCCATCAATCCCCCATTTTAAGTAAAGTAGGTGATTGCCTGTGAAGCATCAGACGGGCAAACGACTGTTTCAATATGCTTGGACGTTTCGCAAGCCGACGATTCTCGCCCTGATTATGCTCTTCGCGGCCGTATGCGCCGAGCTTGCCGGGCCGATGATCGCCAAGCAGATGATCGATACGAACATTCTCGGCATCGAGAAGCCGTGGTACGAGACGGCCGACGCCGGCAGCCCCTATGCGGTAGCGTACAACGGCAAGCATTATGTTCGTGAGGACCACGCTGCCGCCGAGGACATGGCTCCGTCTAAGCAGGTGCATGTGCTGCAGGTCGGACGCGGCTTCGTCTTCTTCGAAGGGCAGCTGGCGTTCGACGGCAAACGGAGCTTGCAGGACGGGACGCTGACGTTCGAGAAAGACGGCCGGTCGGCGAGCTATGCGGTTCGGACGTTAAGCGCGGGCGAGCTGTATCCGTTTTACAGGCCCGAATTCGGCAGCTTGCTGGCGCTGGCGGGCCTATACTTCGGCTTGCTGCTGCTCGTCGCGTTGTTTACGTTCGGGCAGCGCCTGCTGCTGCAGACGTCGGCGAACCGGATTATCCAAAATATGCGCAACGACGTATTCGCACACATTCAGAAGCTGCCGATTCAGTACTTCGACAACTTGCCCGCGGGGAAGGTCGTCTCCCGCATAACGAACGATACGGAATCCGTCCGGGAGCTGTATGTCGCGGTGCTGGCCAACTTCTTCTCCGGCATCATCTATATGGTAGCGATCATCGGCGCGCTGTTCATGCTGGATTGGAGACTGGCGCTGATCGCGCTGCCGCTCGTCCCGATGATGGTGATATGGGTCATCGTCTACCGGCGCTTCGCCGCAGCGTACAATCATAAGATCCGCGAGCGCCTGAGCGACATTAACGGCATGATCGCCGAGTCGATTCCGGGAATGCCGATCATCCAAGCGTTCCGCCGCCAGAAGATGACGCTCAGCGAATTCGGGAGCATGAACGATGATCACTTCCGCTATCAAAATAAACTGCTGATGCTGAACTCCATCACGTCGCACAATCTTGTCAACGTCGTGCGGAACGTTGTGTTCATTGCCGTCATCTGGATGTTCGGCGGCGGTTGGCTGGGGGCGGCCGTCACGGTCGGCGTGCTGTATGCATTCGTCGATTATATGAACCGGATGTTTCAGCCGATCGTCGGCATCGTTAATCAGTTGTCCAACTTGGAAACGGCTCTCGTCTCGGCGGAGCGGGTGTTCGAGCTGCTCGATCAGAAAGGCATCGATGTGGCGGACGGCTCCATGCCCCGCTACCGCGGCAACGTCAGCTTCGAGCATGTTACGTTCGCCTACAAAGACAAGGAGTATGTGCTCCGCGATATCTCCTTCGAAGCGAAGCACGGCGACACGGTGGCGCTTGTCGGCCATACCGGCTCCGGGAAGAGCTCGATATTGAATTTGCTGTTCCGGTTCTATGAGGTGAACGAGGGACGCATTCGAATCGACGGAATGGACCTGCAGGACATCCCAAGGCAGCAGCTGCGCCGGCATATGGGTATCGTGCTGCAGGATCCGTTCCTGTTCACCGGCACGATCGCATCCAACGTATCGCTCGGCGATCCGCGAATATCGCGCGAACGGGTCGAACAGGCGCTTAGGGAGGTCGGCGCCTACGACATGTTCAGCGCCCTGCCCGGCGGCATCGACGAACCGGTAATCGAGAAGGGGGCCACACTGTCCGCGGGGCAGCGGCAGCTCATTTCCTTCGCCCGGGCGCTCGCCTTCGACCCGGCGATCCTCATTCTCGATGAAGCGACCGCCAGCATTGATACGGAGACGGAGGCGGTCATCCAGCGGGCGCTGGACGTGCTCAAGCAAGGGCGGACGACGTTCATCATCGCCCACCGGCTGTCTACGATCCGCAGTGCGGATACGATTCTGGTGCTGGACCGCGGACGTATCGCGGAGCGTGGCAGCCACGACGAGCTTATGGCGCTGCAAGGCCGTTATTACCAGATGTACCTGCTGCAGTCCGGGGAGAAGCCCGGTGTGCAGCCCGGCACCCAGCCCGAGCGAAACGGCTTAACGCCCTCACTCTCTGCGAGCCCCCGCAACCTGTGATATGATAGATTCATAGTGAGCGGGCAGTCAGAGGGGAGACTCCAGTCCAAATGAGTCGCAGGAATCGTATTCTATTCGGTATTGCCGCCGTGCTGTCGACCGGCATGCTGGCGTACGCCATTCCATGGGAAACCAGCTTGGCTTTTACCAGTATAGCGCTCATGATATGGATGAGCGCTATTTGTGTTGTTTACGGGATTGCCGAGAAGGCCTCGATCCGTCAGAAGGAACATAAGGTGTTGCTGGAGTGGACGATGGACCGGGTGCCCGGCGGCATTATTTTCTTTGATCGGACGGAGCGGATTCAATATATGAATCAAAGCATGCTGGGCATATGGGAGCGCCTTGGGCTGCAGAGACATGCCCGGGCTGGGGGGTCTCTGCAGGAGCTCCTGCAGGATTTGGGGATTGCACCGGATGAATCGATTACGTACCGGGCGCTTCGGCAAGGCGTCGTTGTGAACAAATTCCGCAAGCGGTTCGGTGAAACCGTTGTTATGCTCGATGCCGTGCCGGTCGTTCATCCGAATACCCGGGAGTTCTTGGGGGCCGTTGTTTACATTCAGGACGTAACGGAAGAGACTCGCGCTGCCGACCGGATGCTGGCAAGCCTGTTCCATCAGGAGAAGCTGGCGGGCCATTTGCAGCAGCTGCTCGACATGCTCCCCGTATCCGTGCTGGCTATTGACAGCGAAGGGACGATTTTGGCGACGAACGATCAGTTTGCTTCCCACTTTGCCGGGCTTACGAAGGAACAGCTTGTAGGCGCATCCTGCAGGCAATTGGCCGAATCCCGCGGTCTCAACTACGACGCGACGGATATCGTGAAAGGGCTCCGCGGCGAGCGGGTCATCGCGCAGTATTCCGCTTATAAGGACAACTCGTTCCTGAACTATGTGTATCCGCTGCAGAGCAATGAGGGCGGTCCGATTCAGGGGGCCATAGCCATCTATCAAGATATAAGCGAGCTGGAGAAGCTGAAGCAGGAAATCGGCCAAATGGAGCGGCTCGATTTAGTCGGACAAATGGCCGCCAGCATCACGCATGAAATCCGCAATCCGCTTGCGGTCGTTCAGGGCTTCATTCAGCTCTTGAATGAGCGCGAGTCCAAGGCCGCCGCACCTGCGCCCAATCAGCGCTACTACGATATGATTTTGGATGAGCTGGGGCGCGCCAACGAGATCATTAGCGATTTCCTGTCCTTGGCGCAGAATCGGATCGTCGAGATGGAAAGCCGAAACCTGAACGCCTTGATTGAATCTGTCTATCCGATGATTCAAGCCGAAGGGAATTTATACGGGATTACCGCCCGGCTGGAGCTGAACGACACTGTGCCGGATGTGCAGATGAACGAGAAGGAGATCAAACAGCTGCTGCTGAATTTGGTCCGCAACGGCATCGAAGCGATGCAGCCTAACGGTACGCTAACGATTCGGACGGCTGCGCTGGAACGGGGAGGAGCGGCGCTCAGTGTAAGCGATACCGGGACCGGTATTCCGGAGGACATTCGCCAGCGTATGTTCGAGCCGTTCTTCACCTCCAAGGAGCGGGGCACCGGGCTCGGGCTTCCTGTCTGCTACAGCATCGTACAGAAGCATCGGGGCACGATTGACGTTCATTCGGAGCCGGGACGGGGCACGACGTTCACCGTCGCGCTGCCTTGCTGAGCAAGGCCGAAGAATAAAGAAATCCACCGAACGCATTCATGCGCACGGTGGATGGGGTCGACTGGGAAACTAGGATTTGAACCTAGGCATGACGGAGTCAAAGTCCGTTGCCTTACCGCTTGGCTATTTCCCATCGTGACATCCATTATTGTGTCTCGGCTTCAGCAAAATATACATCCAGGCGCAAAATTCGGCATCGGCAACTTTCCGCTTCGGCTGCGCGTATAAGGGTAGGAGAACAGCTAACAGCAGGAACGGAAGGTGCAGGCAAAATGGAACGACAAATAGCCGGGCCGGCGTCATCCGGCGGCAAGGGGCTTAAAGAAGATGCCCGCAGCCGACGATTTCTTCGCCCCGGCCGGAAGCTGGCGATGCGCCTTGTGACGATAATGATTATAGCCGCTCTGGCTGCAGTCGGCTGCGGCTGGGCGATCCACGAGCACGTAGTCCGCGAGGGCTCCGCCTATATCGTCGAAGCGGCCGAAGCGCCTCAAGCCGATGCGATTCTGGTGCTGGGAGCCAAGGTGACCCCGGGCGGCGGCGTATCCGCGATTCTCGGCGACCGGCTGCAGGTCGGACTGCAGCTGTACCAGGCCGGGAAGTCGAACCGGATTCTCGTCAGCGGCGACCACGGGCGAACGACCTATGACGAAGTCAATACGATGAAATCGTTCTTGAAGGCGCGCGGGGTGCCGGGCGATCATATTTTTATGGATCACGCGGGGTTCAGTACGTATGAGAGCATGTACCGGGCTCGCGACATTTTTCAGGTGAAGAAGGTTCTCATCGTAACGCAGCGCTACCACCTGATGCGGGCCGTGTATGAGGCGCGGCAGCTGGGCCTGGATGCCTACGGGGTCGCGTCGGATTTGCAGCGCTACGCGGGGATGCCGAGGTTCGAGCTGCGCGAGGTGCTTGCCCGGATTAAAGATTTCTTCTGGGTGAACGTGTGGAAGCCGAAGCCGACGTACCTCGGGGAGACGATCCCCGTGTCCGGAAGCGGGGCGCTGACGGATGATAAGCAGTAAGCGAGGCGAGCCGCCTTTCCATGGGGAATGGAGGGGCGGTTTTTGCTGCGGCGAAAATAAAAGATAGTAGTGATCCGGAATGATTTGCACGGATGGAGGAGCTTCTTCTTCGTCATGGTGCGAGGTGAGCGCAAGCTGGATGTCAAGCTGACAAAATCTTTGAATCCGAGCAACAATTCCGCGAAACATGCGTCTAAAGGGATATTGAGGAAATAATGGAGTGCGATTGTAAAATGGACTATTCGAGAGTTTTGCCGGTGCTGGCTGTCGTCATCCCTTGCTACAACGAGGAGGACGTTCTCCCCGAGACGATCGGCCGGATTACTCAAGTACTGGAAGAGCTGACGCGGGACCGGTTCATTGCCGAGGGGAGCTTCCTTGTATGTGTGGACGATGGCAGCAAGGACCGTACGTGGGCGATCATCGAAGCGCATCAGCGTCTGAACCGCCGGGTGGCCGGAATCAAGCTGGCGCGGAACGCAGGGCATCAGAGGGCGCTGCTGGCCGGGCTGCAAAGCGCGCGCGCGCGTGCCGATTGCGTCGTTTCGATCGATGCCGATCTGCAGGACGATCCGGAAGCGATCCGTGAATTTATCGCCAAATTCCGCGAGGGCTGCGACATCGTTTACGGCATCCGCCGGAGCAGGGGCACGGATTCGGCATTTAAGCGGCATACGGCGCAGTGGTTTTATAAGCTGATGCGGAAGCTCGGGGCCGATGTGGAATATAATCATGCCGACTACCGGCTGATGAGCAGGCGGGCGCTGGAGCAGCTGGACCGTTTCAAAGAGGTGAATGTGTTCCTGCGGGGCATCGTGCCGTTAATCGGGTTTCGGAGCGAGTGCGTGTACTATGACCGAAACGAGCGATGGGCCGGGGAGTCGAAATATCCGTTGAAGAAAATGCTGTCGTTCGCCTGGGATGGCATCACCTCGCTCAGTGTGACGCCGATCCGCCTCGTGACGGCGGCCGGATTCGCGCTGTTTGTGCTCAGCCTGTTTGCCGGAGTGTATGCGGTCGTCCGGAAGATGACGGGCAATACGGTGACGGGATGGGCTTCGCTCATGGTATCGCTCTGGTTCGTCGGGGGCGTCCAGCTGATCAGTCTCGGTTTAATCGGGGAATACATAGGGAAAATTTATAAAGAGGTTAAGCGAAGACCGCTTTACGTTATCGAAGAGGACGTTCCTGCACAGACGGAGCAGATTGCGGTATCGGGCCCCTTCGAGCAGGGGGGCTCGGGACTTTCGGCAGGCGCGGGATTGAACAGAAGGCAGGTGCAAGAAATTCGATGAGGCAGACGGTTAGAAATGATATGTGGAATACCAATGGGAAGTTATGCCCGGGAGCGCGGGCTCTTGCGCTTCGTCAGGCAGGTGAGCCGATATGAGCTGGAAACGGGCCGCCGTGTACGGGCCGCTTGCCGCTGCCTTCGCTGTGTTCGTGTATGTGTGCCTGATCCGGCCGATCGTCGGAATTGCAGACAATGGCGATTTTCTCAGAATCATGAGCTCTACCGGGCTGGATGATTTGCAGCGGGACTTGCCCCGGGAAGAGAGGTACTTCAGCTATTTCATCCGTGAGTTCCAGCTGACGAACCTCGGCCTCGGCGGCTACATTTCGACGCAGGTGCCGCTTGTCTTGCTGGCGACCGGGTTGAACCGGCTGTTTTACAGCACGACTGTATTCGATATACGGTTTCTGGCAGCGGTCTACATGGTGCTGCTGCTGGCGGCTTTCGCAATCGTGCTTCGCAGCCAGCGGCAGCTTCCGGTACTTGTACGGGTGCTGCTGGCCGTCCTACTCGTCGTCGTGTTTACGGATGTCGGCTATATCGGCTATTTCAATTCTCTGTTCGGCGAGCCGGTTTCATATGTATTTCTGCTGCTTACGGTCGCGCTTGCTTTGGCGCTTTCTTCCGCCGGCCGGCCGTCACGGAAGCTGCTGCTTGCTTTTTTCGTCTCGGCGGTATGGCTGACCTGCTCGAAAATCCAGAACGCGCCGATCGGCGTGCTGATCGCCCTGCTCGGCTTACGCTTCGTCCCCCTGCGGCCGGATGCGGCATGGAGAAGGCTGGTGCTCGCTTGCTCCGCCGTACTGGCGTTAGGCTCCATGGCCATGTACGTGCTGGCGCCGAAGCAGCTGAAGGACATCAACATGTATCAGACCGTGTTCTACGGAGTGATCAAGGATTCCCAGTCGCCGGAGCGGGATCTGGAGGAGCTGGGGCTGCCGGCTGAGCTGGCTGTGCTTGCGGGGACGAACTATTTTACGAAGGATACGGCCATCCCGCAGCAGGACCCGCGGCTTAAGGAGATGTTCTACGACCGGATCAGCCATGGGAAGGTCGCTCTGTTCTATGCGCGGCATCCGCTGCGCCTGCTCGGCAAGCTGGAGGTTGCGGCGGAGAACGGGATGACGATCCGTCCGTACTATCTCGGTACGTATGAGAAGCGGGAGGGGATGCCGGCCGGAGCCGTTTCGGAGAAGTTCGGGTATTGGAGCGAGTGGAAGCGAAGCGTGCTGCCGAATACGCTGTGGTTCCTGCTTCCGTTCAGCGCCTTGTACTATGCCGTTTTGTGGCGGGAGTGGAGGCGGGCTGCGTCGGCGGCAAGGCGTGTTTGCTGCGAGACGTTTGCGTTAATCGGTTTGATCGGCGCCGTTTCCTTCGTCATCCCGGTGGTCGGCGACGGTTTGGCGGATCTCGCGAAGCATCTGTTTCTTTATAACGTCTGCTTTGACATTATGTTCGTTTCCGGTGTGCTATGGGTGAGCGGCAAAGCTGTGGTATGGGCGGATCGGCTCTGGCTGCGCAGGAGGAAGCTACAGGCTAAGGAAGGCCGCGAGTCGATTGTTTAAGGGGCAGGATCGGGAGGCGCAGTTGCGGATTGGGGCGTAGTGCCGATGTAAGGGCTGACGGTACTGTCGGTGCTCTTTGCGGCCCTTGTTACATTGGCTGTGTACTACGTTAGGCCAATCCGCGGCCTGCCCCCCTGTATACTGGCAAGCCCGGAGAGCTTTGGCAGCGACATCGGATCGGCTAAGAGGATGGATGTAAGCGTTTCGCTATGAAAATAGATACAGTTTCTTTCGTAAACCCCCAATACCATAATCCCCATCCATATTAGGACTACTTTTCCCCTTTACCCTATTGGAAAGCCCCTGTGCATAAGCAACATCAGAGCGAGCCATAGTAATATGGAAAAATCAGGGCGGCCATACAAATAAACGTCGAATCGCCTCATGCAAAATCCAGTAATTCAATGGTTGTGCATCATCACGCTTGACGTAAAGTGACCGCGGAGTCTTCATGAACAACGAAATGGATGGAGAACACATACGGATGGAAATTCGAATCGGCTTCGTGGCGAACGCCTTGGCGGTGTATGCGAATACCCCGAGCTCGAGCTATACGTACAAACAATTTGCCCGGCAGGATCATCGGGATGCGGCGATGGAGCGGGCGGTCGAGGTCGGACGAAGCAATCTGCGTGCAACGCAGAGGATTCTGTATTACTGCGCTGCTCACGGCATTCGGCTGTACCGAATGTCATCGGCGCTCGTGCCTCTCGCCACTCACCCGGACGTGCGCATCGATGTCGGCGAGGTTTATACGAAGGAGCTCGGCGAATTGGGGGCGTTCGCCCGCCGTGAGGACATTCGGGTGACGATGCATCCGAACCAATTCACGCTCCTCAACGGCTCGGACAAAGTGGTTGCGGCCGCGATCGAGGATCTCGAGTATCATAACGCCATATTGGACGGCATGGGAATGGACGCTTCCTGCATCATCAACATTCACGTCGGCGGCATGTACGGCGATAAGGGGGCGGCGATCCAACGGCTGTACGGGAAGCTTCCGGAGGTGCCGGAGCGGGTCATGCGCAGACTCACTTTCGAAAATGACGACAAAACCTATACGGCGGAAGAAACGCTTGCGGTATGCGAAACGGCCGGGCGGCCAATGATGCTCGACCTGCATCACGACTGGTGCAATCCGTCCGGCGCCAAGCCGCTGGAGCTGCTGCCGCGCATTGCGGCTACGTGGGGGGAACTGCCGCTGAAGCTGCATATCTCCTCGCCGAAGTCGGAGGCGGATTTTCGGTCGCATGCGGACGATGTGGAGCCGGGGCTTTTGCTTGATTTTCTCAGAGGGTGTAAGGAAGCGGGCCTTGGGCGGGTAGATGTCATGGTCGAAGCCAAGCGAAAGGACCTTGCCTGTCTGAAGCTGGCGGAGGAGCTCGGGCGGGTGCGCGGGGTGAAGCGGATCGACGGTGCGGTGCTGCGATGGTGAACGGACTGGAATGCCGCTATCGTTACGGATCCATAGGCCGTGCTACAATAGGGCTGACCAACAGGAACCGGGGGGGTGCGTACACGATGAAGCTGCACGCATGGATCGGAGATACGGGACATTGCTCCCGAAGGGAAGCGCAGAGGCTTATTAAAGCGGGGCGGGTAACGGTAGACGGACGGGTCGCCGGCATACATACGCCAGTCCGCGAGGACGCCGACATTCGGATTGACGGGGTACGGCTCGGGCCGCGGCGGAAATACGTTTACATCATGCTGAATAAGCCGGTCGGCGTCGTATGTACGATGGCTCGGAGCGTGGAAGGCAATATCGCCGATTTTATATCATCTGATACCGCGATATCGCCGGTCGGCCGGTTGGATAAAGACTCGGAGGGGCTGCTGCTGCTGACAAATCATGGTGACGTTTCGCAGCGGCTGCTGCACGGTGAGCACGAGCGCGAGAAGGAGTACAGGGTAACGGTAGACAAGCCGCTTACAGCGGCAGCTCTGGAGGGGATGGCGGCCGGCGTGGAGATGCTCGGGACCGTGACGAAGCCGTGCCGGACGGAGCAGGCGGGGGAGCGAACGTTTCACATCGTGCTGACGCAGGGGCTGAATCGCCAAATCCGGCGCATGTGCCGGGCTTTCGATTACCGGGTGGAGCGGTTGCAGCGGGTGCGGATTATGGAGCTGGAGCTGGGCGATCTGGACATGGGCGCCTGGCGGGAGCTGACGGAGGCGGAGCGGATCAAGCTGCTGCAGCCGCTCGGGCTGCTGTAGCGGGCAAGAGAAGGGAAACCGTATGGCGTTAGAAAATGCCGCAGCAACGTGAAGTTGCTTTATGCAGATAAGGCAACCTGCAGAAGTCGCAGGGCAGCAGGCCGCTCTTGCTTGACTGGAGCAGCTTGCTGCTCTGCGTTTGCGATTTCTCCATAAGCTCCCATGACCGCCGGCGATGCAAGCCGCATGCCCCCGCCATGCAGCTCCGGCTCCGCGCAGCTGTCCGCTTCCTCTAACCGCAGCAGTCGGCCGGCCTGCGCCGCCGCTTGGCCCCGACTGGTCACTCCCCGCCAAAATTCATGATCAGCGTCTGGATTTTCTGCAGCCGCACATATTCGTGCTTCTCAAGCTTCTGCCGGAAATAGCCGTACAAGTACACGGCCTCCATGAAGGTCAGAGCCGGATAACAAGCCACATCCTGGTTCGTATACGGATTGTCGAGCAGCACCTGCCACTCTCCGTCCCGGTCGCCCGGCGCAACGGCAGCAAGCGCCTCCTTCTTATAAGCGGCCGTCTGCTCCAGCTCGTCCCACAGCTTTTCCCACGATGGACTGAACCCGGCCGGCTGGGGGAACAGCTCCCTTCCCCTGCGCAGCAGCGCGTCGACCCGCTCGATCTCCTCGTCTCCAAACGATCTCAGCAGTGCGGTAAAGCCTTCTACAATCGGGTAAAATGCCGGATACCGCTCTGCCTCCACCGCCTCGCGCACATGCGCCTGCTCCTCGGCCGTACCGGCTGCGGCGAACCGCTCGAACCAACCTGTCGTCATGACCGCAATCCACTCCGTTATCAGGTTTTCCCTTACTGTCATGCAGCGAAGGACTTGGTGTAAAGGGGCGAAAGAATGTATGGTTATTATTTTACGTCAACACTACAGATATCTCAATTTATGGATTGTAACCGGTTACGGAAATGGTAAGCTGGCCTGCTGGGCAAACGATCTGCTTGGAGGCTGACTAGGACCAATCCCAGAGCAATGGCTGCGAACGGCGAAAAAACCGCTTTAAAATTTTTCCGGACGTGCAGCAACCTTTGCCGAGGGACCCGCGTCTGGTAAGCAAACGGAAAATTCAAGCAGCTCCCAAGGAGGGTTTTCTTAATGAAGCTACTCAAGACTCTCAGCGCACTGACGCTGGCTACGACTTTATTCGGCGCACCGCTCGCCATGGCGGAAGATACGACGGCTGCTGGCGGAACGGCAGCATCCGGCGGCAGTGAAAGAACGAGCAGCGCGGCTGCGATGCCAATGCCGACAGATATCCCGATGCCTGCGCCGGTCGACGACGAGAAGTCGAAGGCGGAAGCGAAGATTACGAAGGAACAGGCTATCGACATCGCCAAGAAGCTCGTGACGATTCCCGAAGGCTATACGATCCAGAACGTGAATTTGTCCGGCCGCAATTACATGATTCCCAACCCGAGCTGGAACTTGAACTATGTGAAGAAGGAAGGCAGCCAATATCTCGGCAACCTGAGCGTGCAGATCGATGCGGTCGACGGCAAGCTGCTTGGCTACAGCATTTATAACAGCGACCCGTCCTACAAGCCGAGCTACCCGCCGAAGGTCAACTTCCAGGCAGCCAAAGACGTTGCGGCCAAATGGCTGGGGCAAATCAACCCGGAAGCGCTTGCCCAGACGCAGTACAACGACAGCAACGAAAAATCTTCCCGTCCTCCGCTCAAAGGGGAAGTGAACTATGAGCTGAAGTATGAACGGGTGGTGAACGGCATCGTTTTCCCGCAAAACTTCGTGTCGGTCACGGTGAACGGGGACGGCGAAGTGACGCAGTACCAGAACGTCTGGAACGAGGAGCTTACGTTCGAGGATCCGAAGGGTATCATTGATGCGGCAGCCGCAGAGAAGAAGGTCCGCGAGCTGACGGAGCCTGAACTGACCTATCAGATTCCGTACCGCAGCAGCACGAAGAAGCCTCTGTTGGCCTATACGATGGGCACGTACCCGATCAGCGCCAAGACCGGTGATGTATACGTCCCGGAGGGTAGCGAGCTGGATGTGAAGCCGAACCGCACGCCGCTGACCGAACAGCCGCTGGCGGGCGCCCCGGCGGCAACGCTGAATTTGACGAAGGAAGAAGCGATTGCCAAGGTGACGGCATCCTTCAAGCTGCCGGAAGGAATGATCGAGCAGGAGTCCGGTTACTCGGAGAATTCCGATGATATCACAGGCAAGACGATGTCCACGTGGAACTTACGCTGGTCCAACCGCCCGAAGGATGCGAGCCCGAAGGATGGGGGACCGTATAAGGAAATATACGCAACGGTGAATGCGAAGACCGGTGAACTGATCAATTTCAACCACTTCGAGCCTTATTCCGGAGAGGCTCTCGCCGAAGTGAAGGTGAAGCAGGAGGACGCTAAGGCGAAGGCCGTCGAGCTGGTCAAATCGCTGATGCCTGCTTATACGCACCAGCTCGTGCTGGAGAATCGTATCGGCGGCGAAGTGATCCCGTTGGATGTCGTAAAGCGCGAGCGCGGCTACACCTTCATGTTTAGCCGGTATATCGACGGAGTGAAGGCGGGCTACGATTCCGTATCGGTTACGATTGACGCGGTCACAGGCGAGGCGCGGAGCTTCTCCGGCAATTTCTCGCAAATCGATTATCCGGCACAGAAGCCGGAGACGATCGCCGCAGACAAAGCGGAAGAGCTGCTTCTCTCAAACTATGAGCTGAAGCTTCAATACGTGAATAATATTGCAATGTACCCGTACATGTACGCTGGCGGCGCTTATGTCGATATGATCAAGCTCCAGGCCGCATCCGGCGAGCCGACGCCGGAGCAGGAGTCGAAGAAGGCGGCATTGGTTTACGCGCTCACGCCGAAATACTCGTACGGCCCTGCCTTCGTGCTGAATGCCGTAACGGGCGGCTGGGTATCGCCGGACAGCGGCGAGCCGGTCACGCTGGGCAAAGTCCAGGTGACGGACATCGAAGGCCACTGGGCGCAGGCGGAGCTGCAGCTGATGCTGGATTACCAAGCGCTTAGCGTGAAGGACGGCAAAGTAAGCCCGGACACGTCGATCTCGAAGGGCGAGCTGATCAAGATGCTCGTAATCTCCATGAACGGCGGCGACTACGGCATTATGTACGATACAGCTTCGCGCGCGAATTCTTTTGCCGACGTGAAGGGCGAGTCTCCGTACTTCCAGTACGTGGAGCGCGCCGTCGACCTGGGGATTCTGGACATTAAGGACGGCAGCACGTTCAATCCCGAAGCGAACGTAACGCGGGAAGAGCTCTCGCAGCTGATCGTTCGCGCGCTGGGCTACAGCAAGCTGGCCGAGAAGGACGGCATCTTCGCCAAGCCGTTCACGGATAGCGCTTCGCTGAAGCGTCCGGGCGAGGTCGCGATCGTTGTCGGGCTGGGCATCATGTCCGCTTCCGAAGCGGGCAGCTTCCTGCCTGCGGAGACCGTCACGAAGGCGCAGGCGGCGACGGCGTTCTACCGTTATCTGGAGGCGCGTGCCGATCTGCAGGGCAAGAGACCGATCTACTATTAATACTCAATGAAAGAACGCCCCAGCCTGTTTTTTGCGCAGGTTGGGGCGTTTATTATGGGCATTTTTTTAGAGCGAGCATTATGTTTGACGTTGATGAGCCCATGCATGGGATTTCCATCGTTCGTTTCCGATGTCACAACTCAGAGGCTTACGTTGTTATATGTGCAAAACGTAAAGGAGCTGAGGAGAGATGAACGATTTGACATGCGTAATCGTCGGAGGCGGCCACGTGGGGCTTCACTCGCTCAAAGCGATAAAGGAAGAGACCCGGGGCATGGCGAATGGACGTAGGATCCGGTTTGTTCTGATCGACAAGCAGCCCGGTCATATGCGCAAAATGCTCTTGTTCCGGCCGGCGGTGGGCCAGGAAGAGATTATGATTCCCTGGACGCACTATTCGTTCTCGGAAGGTGTCGAATTTGTGCAAGGGAAAGTTACGTTCGTGGATAGCGGGGAAAAACAGATTCGATATGAGGATGCTCAAGGAGATCATGCCTGCATACAGTTTGACCTGTTGGTCGTGGCGGCGGGCAGCATCGTTCGGCAACCGGAACCCGATCGGGGCGGCATCGTCTTGACCGACCCGCAAACCGCGGTGGACATCCGGGAACGCTGGCGCGCCAACCTGCGGAAAGCCGCCGGGGAGACGAACGCTGAGGAACGAAAGCGACTGATGGCGATCGCGGTGGCAGGAGCGGGCATAAGCGGTGTTGAGACATCCGCCGAGCTGGCGCTTGAGATGCGGAAGGAAGCTTCGTCGCTAGGACTGAACCCGTCCGATATCACTGTTTATTTGCTGAGCGGCCAGAAACGATTGTTCCTGGAAGGGCCGGAAAAGGTTGCGAAAAAATTGGATCAAGTTCTCGGCGAGTGCGGCGTAACCGTACTTTACAACCGTAAGGTGATGCAGGCGGAAGCGGGAGCGGTGAAGCTCAGTAATGGCGATCGTCTGCCGGTCGGCCTATGCATATGGACAATTGGCCTTATCCCGAATCCGGCCCTTCGAAGTATGGGGTTGCCGCTTACTCCCGAAGGGCAAGTGCTGGTGGATGAATGCTATCGCGTCAAAGGGGCGCCGGGCGTATACAGTATCGGCGACTGTGCGAGAATCGTCGATCCGAGAAACGGCAAGGCTGATCTGATGAGGGCCGGAGAAGGCGTGCTGCAAGCAGAGAGACTGGGAAAAATCGTGATGGCCGATCTGGAGGGCCGCCCTGCGCCGGTTCATAAATCCGCCAGCTCGATCCTGGATTTCTTCTGCATCGGCTTGGGGGAGAATCGCGGATTTGTATGGGGAGGCAAATGGGGACTTTCTATGATCATAACGGGAAGTCTGGGATGGAAAATCAGGAAGCTGGCATGGGATAAAGGCAGTATGCTGCGATAGCAGCCAGATCCCAATCCTAACAGCTGGAAAAGGTGAGACGGCGGATGGAGGAACTATACGGTCAATATAGAGCACTGCTGTTCACGCTGGCCTATCAGCTGACAGGATCCGCTGCAGATGCGGAAGATGCGGTGCAGGACGTGTTTGTTAAGGCATGCGACGTCCATCCCGAACGACTGGAGCAGCCGAAGGCGTATTTGTGCAAAATGGTAACCAATCGCTGCCTTAATCTGCGGAAGTCGGCGCGGAAGCAGAGAGAAAAGTACGTCGGTCCTTGGCTGCCCGAACCGATTCGGATCCCGGAAGCGGAATCGCTCGAGATGACGGTCGTCCGCCGCGATCTTCTGTCATACGCCATGCTCGTGCTGCTCGAACGGCTGACGCCGGCAGAGCGGACGGTTTTCGTTCTGCGTGAGGCACTGGGCTTCGAGTATCCCGATATCGCGGAGCTGCTCGGCAAGAAAGAGGTGAACTGCCGCAAGCTGTTCAGCCGGGCAAGAAGCAAAATGGGCATATCCGAGGAGGAACCGGTTGCTGCCGAAGCGGCCGAATTGGAATGGGTGAGCCGGTTCCTCGACTCCCTCGAGCAAGGGGACGCCGATCGTGTGATGTCACTGTTAGCCGAAGACGTCGCGTTCGTCGCCGACGGAGGCGGAAAAGCAATCGCGTTCAGGCATCCGGTACAAACGCGCGATCGCGTGGCCCAAGTCCTGCTCGACGGGCTTCGGAGCTTAAGGTCCTATTTTCACGGAGATTTTCACTTCGAGCTTGCCCCTTTGAACGGGGAGACCAGTATCGTAATCCGGTCGGGGGACGAAACCGTGGCCGCTTTATTCATGCAGCTCCGGAGAGGAAAGCTTGCCGGAATGTATGCCGTTCGAAACCCGGATAAGCTCGCCCGGGTTTAGGCAGCGGCTGTAGATTTGTAGCTTGATGAACATGAATTCGATGAAACGTTAAGCGACGATAGCAACGATCCGAGGAGCAGTTTGCCGCAGCTGCTCCTTCTGTCATTGAACTTTCGGGGCATACCGCAATCACAGTGCTCTCGCTGCACTCATTTGCCATATGATTAAAAGAACATTTGAACCAATATCATGTAGGCAATGGTTCCTCCGGCTATGGAGAGAAGCATCTGTTTCTTCCAAAAGTGTAGACATGCAACCACTGCCACCCCAATGAGTTCAGGAATACCGTGACTTCCGGATAGAAGGCTTACATCCTTAAAACAATAAATGACCAATAGCCCAATTACCGCCGATGGAAGCACCTTGCCGAGATACTGCACATAAGGCGGGGCCGGTTTGCCTGACGGGAAGACAAGGAACGGAAGAAACCGTGTAAGCATTGTTCCTAAAACAACCATTGCTATCGTAATAACTTGCTGCGTTATATTCATTGTCATACAGGGGTAACCTCAACTTTTTCGATTGACTTTCTAAGCAGGGTGAGCACACCCAAAATGGCCATCATAGCCGGGATAATGAAACGGGTTCCACCAAAAATAGAAAGGCTGATCACTGAAATCCCAATACCTACGAGAGCGCTGTAATGCTTTTTCTCTTTCATCCACTGTTCAATAAAAATGACTGCAAAAAGAGCCGTCATGACAAAATCGAGCCCTTCTGTATTGAACTTCATATAGGAACCAAAAATGCCGCCAATGGTTGCTCCCAGAACCCAATAGAGTTGGTTAAGAAGTGTTACGAAAAACATTACCCAGCCCTTCTCCACATTCTTCGGTACATGAATCGTATTATTAATCGCAAAAGACTCATCGCAAAGTCCAAAAATCATATACCACTTTTTCTTCCCCGCTGCCCCATACTGATCTAGCAATGAAATGCCATAAAACAAATGCCTCGCATTTACCATCAAAGTTAGAAAAAGAGCATAAAACGGATTGAACGCTCCCATCAATAAATTTGCTGTAACAAACTCCATAGACCCTGCAAATACGGTTAGACTGATCAGCATAGGATAAATTGCACTAAAACCTAGTGAGTTCATATAGATTCCATATGCGATTCCCAAGAACATAAATCCAGCAAAGATGGGTATTGTGGACGGGAAAGCTGTTCTAAAGGCCATCCATATTTGTTTTCTTGCTTGCATGACAATTCACATCCTAAGAGAATTACGCTAAACCTCGTCAATCGGCACAAAGACAGTTCTTTTTTCTGTACTCATAACCATACTGGTTTCAACTCTGCTAATTGCAGAATTCTGCATCAACGAATCAATAATAAAATCCCGGTAACTCTCCATATCCGCTGCTACAATCTTGAGCAAATAATCGTGGCTTCCTGTAAGTGTGTAGCATTCTTGAACCTGCGGGAATTTGTGTATGTCCGCTAGAAATGAATGAATGGTTTCCCGATTCAAAGGTGTTAAGTTGACAAGTACAAAAGCAGTGACTTCCATCCCTAGTTTTTTTTCATCAACTATGGTTGCAAATTTTTTGATAATCCCTGTTTCAACTAAATTTTTTGTTCTTGCAAGGCAAGCCGATGGTGAAAGCCCAATTTTCTTGGATAAATTCAGATTGGATATGGAAGCATCCTCCTGCAATTCCCTCAAAATCGCTTTATCAATATCGTCAAGCCTAATCGCCATACTGCACACCTCACAGGATGTTTTTGGATTTTTGTTTTGTGGTGCTTAAACGATATCGAATATTATTCTGTATGTCAAGTTATTGGTAGAATTAAATTCAAGAAATTCGAGCGGCGGGTGAATTATATGGCGATAATGACGATGTAACCCCGAATGGCCCCATGCCTCATGTCCCATGCCATGCAGGATATCCACGACCTCTCTACTCCGCGTTTATCCCGGATGGATTCCAGTTCCTGAAGCGGATTTCGCACGATAAATAACGAATTGATGCGCTGCCGCATGCAGGGGCCATGCATCGGACATCCTCGTTTTGGAAAAAATAAACCCGGCTTTTATTTCAACCCATCACGGAAGGGCCGCCAAAATCATGCCGTTCGCAGACATTAACGGAACCAGGTTGCATTACAGCATTACGGGCTCGGGTTTGCCGGTCGTTTTCGTCCATCCTCCCTTATTGGAGGGAAATAGCTTCGTCTATCAACAGGAACAGTTGTCCGACAGCTATCAAGTTATTACATTCGATATCCGCGGTCACGGGCGGAGCCGCTATTCCGAGCTGCCTGTCACGTTCCCGCTGCTGGCTCGGGACATCTGTATGCTGCTGGAATATCTCCATATCCCAAAAGCTTATATTTGCGGCTATTCGATCGGAGGTGCGGTAGCGCTGGAGACGATACTTGCCGATCCGGGGCGGTTTTACGGGGGAATTCTGCTAAGCGCTATGTCGGAGGTCAGCGATCCTGTGTTGAGAAGAAGTCTTCAGGCATGCGTTGCTGCGGCGAAATACAGAGCCCGGAGATTTCTGACGGCAGTTATCACCATAGGGAATGCCAATTCGTTTCAAACCTTTCGAAAGTTGTACCGCGATTCCATGAAAGGCGATATTCGTAACCAGGAGCAGTATTACCGGCAAGGGCTGATTTATAATTGTACGGTTCGATTGAAGGACATACACGTTCCGATGCTGCTGCTATATGGGGAAAAGAATTTCGTTTTTCACAAGTACGCCAATGTTTTGCATCGCCATCTGCCGTTCTCGTCCCTGCAATTCATTAGAGAGGCAAAGCATCAATTGCCGACCAAATGGCATAGCCAGACGAATGAGCGGATTCGCAGGTGGATCCGGGAACAGATAACGGAGAAGGAGTCTCCCTCCGGCTAGGATCGTCGTTACCTTTGCGATGCAGAACATCGTTAAGCGGCCGCGCCTTTGCCGGAATGCGGGACTACCGTCCCGCGTCGCGTCCAGCTGTCCTTCCTAGTTAGTCACAGACCGAGCCGGTTGGCGCTTAACCGCCCTCCAATCTATTATCGCCCTCTTAATTTCCCCCTTGATGATGCGGGCAGTACCGGCGCATCAGCTCGGCC
Source organism: Paenibacillus chartarius (assembly GCF_042432825.1). Classification (NCBI taxonomy): domain Bacteria; kingdom Bacillati; phylum Bacillota; class Bacilli; order Caryophanales; family Paenibacillaceae; genus Paenibacillus; species Paenibacillus chartarius. The sequence goes on from NZ_JBHLWN010000022.1 coordinate 102,364, forward strand.
GTCTCCGCATCGAGCTCCAATCCGCGCTCTTCCAGCTGCGCGGCGACGCGGTCATGCGCTTCGGACTTGAGATTTTGCCCGAACTTGTATTTGCCGGTCATCTGTTCGATGCGAATGCGCACGACGGAGGTTGCCTTTAGCTGCCCCTCGTAGTCGGCGTCGGCCGGGGTGATCGGCGCGTAGCCGCCCTCCGGCTGCAGCTTGCGCATGAAGGCGCCGAGCGCGTCGGCCTTCTCCTCAAGATTGTCAACGATTTCCCCATAGCCTTTGATGATCACGGATTTGAAATAAGCGGTAGCCGGGCAGGCGAGCTTGTCATGCTGGAAATACGACGGGATAATCGCGTACTCCTTGGATACCGAGAACGTCACGCGGGCGTCGGCCTTCAGGTTGCGCATCTTCTGTCCCGCACGGCTGCCGTGAAAATAGATGGCTCCCCCGTGATACACATAATTCAGCGGCGTCAGCTCGGGCCAGCCGTCGTCCCCCCATGTGCCAAGCACCCCATACGAGATGTCATGAAGGAGCTCGGCGAGCTCCTTATCGTTCATTACGGCGAACTCGTCTCTGCGCATCGATTCGGCGCCTCCTTAGCGGTGTCGATTTTACGTTAAGGGTAAACGACAAATTGGCTTAATGAAAGATCCAATTATTCAAAATTTATATGGGCCACTTCGCAAGACATCCGCCAGTTGTACAGTTATGGAAATAACTTGATTTAACTTAACAATTTCTTTAGATACTTCAGACCTACGCGAAATATGCAATATAGTATAATAATTGCGACTAATTTACTAAATTGTGGGAGGTATTATGCAGCGGACCCGTAAAACCTCGGCAGTCATCGTCTGGCTGTTACTGTTGAATTTGATCGCCTCGGCCGTTATTCCACCCGCATCGGCATCGCCGACGGCAGTGAGCTTCGACTCGACGCGGCTCGGCTTGAACGTAGCCGGGGAGGTGGACGCCGTGCTGGGCCGAACCTTTATGATGAACGTGACCCTGTCCAATACGGATGCGTCAGCGTGGGCCTACAATGCAGGCGTGGAGCTGGTGCTGGGGGACGGGCTGTCTCTCGCCGGAACGAATGCTGCCGCGCCGACGACGAATACGGTTTCGGCCTCAACGTACAAGCAGACGGTGTTCTGGCAGGACATTAAGGACTTGGCGCCTGGAGAGACGTATACGTTTGCCGTAACGCTTCAGCAAAATTCGACTAAGAGGGAGAAGGACGAAAACCAGGAAGCACTTCCGGTACAGTTCGGCGATAAGCTTCCCGTGGACGTGCGAGTATACGCCGGCTCGGTTGCGCGGGATTTGTATTACAATCCGTCCGCTCCGACGAAGTCGGCGAGCACAGTAGTGAACGTTACGCCGTACCAAATCACGCTCAGTGCGGTCGGCAAGCATGTGAAGGGCGCGGGGGATACGTCGGCGTCCGGCGACAATTGGGACGATGTGAACTATACCGTAACCATTGTCAACAACAATTTGTACGCTTCGGAATTTATCGGATTGAAGAATACGATGCCCGGCGAACTGGAATCCCCCCATTACTCGTCAGGAGCCCCAACCGGACCGGTTACCGGTTCGACCTACCGCGCGCAGCTGGACGGCAGCGGGAATGTGACCGGCGCCGTGTACGAGCGGGTGCAGCAGTGGAACACGGTGAACCTGGCTGCCGGGGCTGAATATAAGATAGAGTACAAAACCGCCATTTTCGATAAAATGCAAACCGAGCTTGGCGAAAACGCAGGCAGTCAGATTAAGGACGGAACTTCGCTGACGAGCACAATCAGCTTTGATCAGGTCGTTGTGCATCAGGCGGCGGACGCCATCTACGGCGGCCGGTCGATTCCTTATTCGGTCGTGGCGAAGGATATGATCGTCTCCAAGACGGTTAGCGGTACGGTTGGCTACGGCAATACGCTGACTTACACGATTGCCGTCAAGACGAATCAGTATTACAACGTCGATAATGTTGTCGTAGCCGATACTGTCGGCGACGGGCAGACGTTCCATCAATACATCACGACTCCTGCGGGGGCAACGATTACAAAGCCGAGTCCGGGGAAGAATGCGGACGGAACGACGAGCCTCGGCTGGAGGCTCGGCACCGTGCAAGCGGAAACGCTGGTCACACTGCAATACACGACGAAGGTGGACACGACGTGGGGCAATCCGGCATCCCCATACACGAGCAATGGCGTGCCGAATCCGATTGTGGCCGGCGATACGCTGTCCGGCAGTGTTACGGTAACCGGCGACACCTATGTATCCGGCCCGGTGTCGGATAGCAGCGGGGTGACCATGGGCACGAATGAACCGACCATTACCGGCATCATTGCGGCCGTTGACGGGCAGGCGCCGGCGGATCCGAAGCTCGCGACGGTAGCGGTCGGTCAGTCGATTGATTTTCGAATTACATATAATGCCGCAGGTGTGCCGGTCAATCAGCGTAACGTGCAAATCTACGATTATTTGCCGATCGGTACGAAGCCGAAGGATCTTAACGGCAACGGTACCATTGACAGTGCGGATTTGAGCGCCTATGGGTTGAATGGCGTGACGCCGCAGTACGATGCCGCCAGCAACGCGCTGTATTGGGATTTGCAGAGTGACGATGTCAATGCGAATTCGACGTTCACCACGACGATCCATGCGGTGGTATGGGACGATGCCACGAATGTGGCGATGGACAAGGCGGCGCAAAACCTCGTGAAGCTGTCGTTCGCGAGTACGCTAGGCAAGGTCAAGAGCGTGCGCGATACAATGGCGCTGACGTATGTCGAGCCGCAGCTGACGATGAGCCGTACCGTCAGCAAAACGACGGTGGACGGCGGGGACGAAGTCACCGAGACCGTCGTGCTGACCAACACGGGGACATCTACGGCTTATCGGGTTGCTTTCACCGAAGCGATTCCGCCCGAGCTCGATCCGGACTCGATCGTTACGGTTTCCGGGCCGGCAGGGATGACGTATACAGCGGCAGGAGCTAACCCGGTATTCGGCGGATTTTCGATCGCTCCGAACGGCGGTCAAGCGGTCATCACTTATAAGATTAAGGTGAAGAGTCCGGCCGGAGCGGGCAGAGATATTTCCCAAAGCTCCTCCTGGACATACCACAGCTCTGCGGCAGAGCCGGGCGACCGGACCTATAACGGAGCGGAAACGCTCAAGAAGCAGATGACCGTGAACAAGGGCGCGATCAAAGCGACTGCGATTGATGCCGCTTCGGGGAATGTGAACCAAGTACGGATCGGCGAATGGGTCGTCTACCAAATCGAAGTGACGGTGCCGAGCAACGATGTCACCTATGAGGCGGCGTTAACGGCAACGCTGCATAATAATCAAAGTCCTGCGACGAATAACGGAGTTCCGATCGTGTTCTCCGCTTATGACGGAACAGGAACCGGGACCGGAACCGCGCTCGCTGAGGGCGAGGAAGCGTCACTGACCGGCAAGCAAGTGAAGATCGCGAAGGTGCCGCTTCGCACCGGGACTTATACGTATGTTTATTATGTCAAAGCCATTGTTAACCAAGTGTCATCGGGTAACTCGGAGTCGCAGGGCATTACGGCCAAGTTCGATTGGAAGGACGCCGCTTCCGGAGGCGTCGGCCGCAGCATCTCCGACAGCACCGGCAAAGTCGACGTTATGAAGCCTAATCTGACGGCGAGCATTGCACCGGCCTCTGTCCCTATGGCCCAGAACGATTCCGCCAGCTTTACAATGACGATTACGAATAACGGGAAGAGCTCGGCGTACGATTTTGCCCCGTCGGTTACGATTCCGGCCGGCTTCTCATTCACCTCGGGCGGCGGCACGGTGACGGTAACGGACGAAACGTACACGATGACGTTCGCCCCGGTAGGGGAGCTGCCCCATACCGGCTCCAACAGCGTGTCGTATCCGTTCTCGATTCAGCTTGATGCGGTGAAGGGCTCGGGCTCGACGCAGTCGATCACCGGTTCTTCCGGCGCGTACTATACGACGCACGGCGCCTATCAGCGGGATACGGACGGGGACGCGGGCAATAACCCGACGGCGTTCGAGAAGCTGACGCCGGCTGCGGGCAGCGCAACGGTGACGCTGCCGGCCGTTCTGCTGACCAACAGCATCAAAGCGACGACAAGCGGCAGTCTGACCGCTATAGCGCCAGGGGACGTTGTCACGTATGAGCTGGTGCTGACCGTGCCGAAAGGGACGACTGCGTATCAGGTTAAAGTCACGGACACGTTCGATCAAATCCTGAAGTTCGATGTCGTCTCGGCGCCTTCTGCTGCGGCGATCTCAGGCAGCATCATGACGATCAATTATGGGACGCTCGATGCGACCGCAGCACCCGTAACGATAACGGAAACGATTCAGCTGCGGGCTAAAACAAACGGAAGCTCGCCAACGAGCGGTGCAATCCAAGCGCTGAACGAAGCGTTCAAAAGCACGGCGAAGGCGGATTGGAGCACGCAGGACAGCGGAGGAACGGTCAAGAGCACAGCGAATGCGGTAACGACGGTCAACGTTCGCCAGCCGAGCCTGGTATTCGATGTGCTGCCTATTGTAACCAGCGAGTTTTCGAGCGGCAACCGGAGCATACCCGTTACGCTGAAGCTGGATAACGGCACGGGCCAAAGCGCTGCCGTCGACGCGGCGTTCCGGGCCGATCTGCCGCCGGGAATAACCGCAAGCAACGTGAGCGACGGCGGCGTGTACGATGCATCGGCCCGGACGATCACTTGGAGCGGTATTACGGTAGGGGCGGGTCTGGCCAAAACCGTTACGTTCCAAGCCTCGCTGGAGCCGGGGGTGTTGGGGGCCGGTGTGACGCAGCTGAAGGTTCAAGGGACGCTGCTGAGCTACAAGTCGACGCCAGGGACGGCGGGCAGCCAGCAGGCGAAGCTGTATACGCCGAACGCGGCCGATGAAGTCGTACTGTCCGTCGCACCGGCGGCGCTAAGCGCCGCCATAACGGACTCCTCCAACGGAGGCAGTAGGACGGCGGTAAGGCCGGGCGATACGGTGACGTATAAGCTGACGATCCAAGTGCCGGCCGGTGCCGTCGCTTACAACGCTGTTTTATCTAAAGTGTCTTCGTGGACGGAAGCGGACGTACAGTCGGTAACTTACGGCGGGACGCCGATTGCGGCTGTCGGAAGCGTGTTCCCGCTAGGCAATATCACGGGGACGAAGGAGTTTGTAGTAACGGCCAGGGTCAAGACGGAGACGAATGTGACGCCGAAGCCGTACCAAGCGGTGTACACACCGTCCGTAACGTATGAGGAGGCAAGCTCGAACGGGACGGTGCACGATTTAACAACGGCTCCGCTGTCGATCGGCGTCGTGGAGCCATCCGTAGGATTAACGCTGACGGAGCAGAACGGGAAAACGGGGTTCAGTCAAGCAGGCGAGCAGCTCACCTACACGGCTAGGCTGAATAACACAGGACTGAGCACGGCTTACGACCCGGCGGTGACCTTCACGCTTCCGGGCTGGGTCAGCATCGTGTCCATCGGCGCTGCGAGCGGTACGACGAAAATGACGGGCAGCGGATTCGTTTGGAGCCCGGACGATCTGGAAAATGGCTTGCAGGATGCTATCTCCTTTACCGTGCAGGCGGAACCGGGCACGGCGGCGAATACGCAAGCCGACATTCAGGCAGTGCTGCAGCCATACTATTCACTGAATGACACCGAAGGCAAAACGTACGGTCCGGCAGCAGCCAATCAGCCGGCCACGATTTTAAGTGCCGTAACTGTCACGGGCGCAGACTCGCGGTCGACTACGGCAGGACGCGATGTGGTGTATGACCACACCGTAACCAATAACGGAGCCGGACGGGACACATACACATTGAGCTGGTCGGCGCCATTTGCTTCCGATATTTATGTAGACAATGTTCTCGCCGGCGGTGGTCCGGTCTCCGTGACGCTGAATGGAGGCGAATCCCGGAATGTGAAGCTGGTCGTCCACGTGCCGGAGAGCGCCCCGTATGACAACGGGATCGCTCACGTGCTGCAGCTTACGGCGGCAAACGGCGGCGGTCAATCGCAATCCGCTCAAGACCAGCTGACGGTGACGGGCACGCCGCTGAACGGCTGGACTTCGGCGACAGCGGAAGCTGCCTGGGAGAAGCCGGCCTACAAGCCGGGAGAAGCAGTGAAGTGGCGCGCAGTCAGCGCCGTGAATGCAGCGTCGGTTAAAGTAGTGTACGCCTATGATGGCGGCTCCGGCGAAGCTGTAATGGAATTGACGAATGCGGGCACATATGTACAGGACGGCTTTAAGACATGGGCTGTGGTGCTGCGGCTGCCGGACGACATCCCGTTGGGCGATTACGGAGTTACGTTCAAGTCTTTATCGGCGCCGGATGCGCTGCTGGAGAGCGAATCGTTAGCAACGGCGGTCAGAGGAACGAACAATGCCTTCGCCATCGTGAACATCATTACCTTATCCGGAACCGTGACGGATGCGGCTCGCGGGACGCCGGTAGCGGGAGCGACGGTCGTGCTGACGGACTTGTCCGGCCATACGGAGCTTGGACGAAAGACTGCTGACGGCAGCGGGTATTACGATTTCGGTCCGATACCGGCCGGCAGCTATGTCATCGCGGCATCCGCCGCAGGCTACGGCACGACGACGCATACCGTTGATGCGAAACCGGCTCCAGCAGCGGTGACGCGCGTGACGGCCGACCTGCAGCTATCAGCCTACCGGCTGACACTGACGGTATCGCCCTCCTCCATCGTCGGGGACGGGAAATCGGCCGCTGAGCTGATTGCCGCCGTGACCGATTCGGCGTACCGGCCGGTCGAAGGCGTCACCGTATCGTTCGACGCGCCTGTCGGGGCGCCGAACGGAACGTTCCCGCTAGGGAAGACAGGCGTAACGGACAGTCAAGGCCGTGCGGTTATCCGCTATCAATCAACCGCGATGGAGGATGTACGGACCGTGCGGATTCCGGTTACGGCGACTGTCGTTGATGCCGCACACGGTCTGAACGCTTCGGGCTCGCTCGTCTTGACGTTCGAGCCGGGCGCCGTCGAAGGCGTCGTCACCGAGCTTGGCAGCGACGGCATAAGGAGGAGCGTTGCGGGTGCTGCGGTAGGGATTCGGAAAGATTTTGACGGGGATGGGGCCATCGACTTCTCTGCCAGCGCTGTGACTGGAGCGGACGGCTCGTACCGGATCGGCGTGCCGCGCGGAAATGTTTCGTATGCGCTCACGGTCGATCAGGCGGTAACGGTGAACGGGCAAGATTCTACCAAAACGTTCCTGCAACAGGCGAATGCCGGTGTCATCGACGGGCAATCTGATCGCAGCTACCTCTCAAGCCGCTCGCTTTCCGGTATCGTCGTCATGCACGGCTCGGATGGAGCCGATACGTGGTGGCCGGCGGGCATGCTGAGCCATATGCGCGTGTATTTGAGAAATGTGGATACGAATACGGATGTGCTGGACGGCAGCGGCAACCGCCGGGCGTTCGCAGTCGGGACAGACAGTGTGTTTAACGCGGTGGATCTCCCTGCCGCCCGTTACGGCGTGACGCTGGCCTACGAGGTGGAGAGCGGCAAGGAGCTCGCGCTGGTCCGCATCCCGGCGGTCGATCTGACCGGGGCAGGTGAAATTCAGCTCGTCCGGCTGACGGTCAACCCGTACAGCCTGGTATATGACGCGAACACAGGCGTACCGCTCGTCGGCAGCGGGCAGGATCAGGCGCACGTGGCGCTGTACATCGCCGATACGCCGCGCAATGCGCTGCAAGGACTGCAGGCGGGAACGCTGGCTGCGCTTCCGGCAAGCCGCGACGCAGCTGTACAGAAGGACGGGAACCCGCAGGATGTCGACGGATACGGGCATTATGCATTTTACGTGCTGCCGAATACTGATTATTACGTGCAAGTATCGAGGCCGGGGTACTTGACCTACACTAGCGGCACGCTGCAGGTGGACGGGGACATGCTGCGGTTTGACGTTCCGATGCTGGGCGGCAGCGGGGAGCGGACGGTTACCGCCGGCAAGAGCGCAGCCTTCACGCATACGCTAACTAACAGCCGCGGGGAACCGCAGCAGTATAAGGTCGAAGTGGACTCCCCTTATCCGCTCGTGCTGTCGTCCGGGACAACGAGCATTGCGTCGGGTCATCCGGCGGGCAGCGGCGGCTGGATATGGGATACGATTGCACCGGAGTATGCCGCCGGAGGCGGTTCGGATGTGACGCTTCCGATTGGGGTGAAGCAGGGATTAAATCTGGATCTTCTCGTTACCGTTCCTCTGGGTACACCGCCGACCACAGTTGCATCCTCCGTGTACATGACGGTGTACTCGGCTCAAGACCAGTACAGCTGGACCGACAGTATCCATGTCGTGGAAGCGCCGCTGGACGGCTGGACGGGACAGATGGACGCGGCCGATTGGAAGGAGCCGGTCGTGACGGCGGGCGACGGATTGATCTTGGCAGCGAGGAGTACGGTCAACGCGGTGAAGCTGACCGCTTCGTATGTATGGGGCAATGCTGGCAAGACGGAGACGGTGGAGCTGACTTTGAGTAATGCCGATACGTTCATTGCCGATGGGTTTAAGTCATGGAAGGCATTGGGGCACTACGTGCCGATCGGCGCCGGGTCGGGCGAGTACTTTGTCACGTTTACCGCTTTGGACGGCCATGGGACGGCGCTGCAGGGCGACGGCGAAGGCGGTCCGCGGGCTGGGAATAACCGATTCACTGTGCGCAATCAGATCGATTTGGACGGCACGGTGACGGACCGCGATACGGGCTTGCCGATTGCGGGCAGCACCGTGGCCTTGTGGGACAGCATCGGCTTACGGGAATGGGGATCGGTGATGACGGATGCAAACGGCTATTACCGCTTTGAAGGCGTGAAGCCGAAGGTGTACCTGATTACTGTACGACACGACGGCTACAGCACGGCGAGCCGCATGATCGACGCGCTGCCGGCATCTCCGTCGGTAACGAAGATAACGGCGGATTTCGAGCTGGTGCAGTTCACCATCAAGCTGACCGCCAACCCGACTTCCATTATCGGGGACGGCAAGTCGTCGTCGGTGCTGACGACGGTTATTCTCGACAAGAACGGGCTGCCGATCGCCGGAGTGCCGGTGACGTTCTCCGCAGCGAGGGGGACGTTCCCGAACGGCGCGAATGCCGTAACGGATGCGAACGGTACGGCCAATGTGCGGTATCAATCCAGCAGGATCGAGGGCGTGATGTCGCAGCGCATTCCGGTCGTGGCGACCGTCAACGATCCGGAGCACAAGCTGTACGCGGAAGCCCAGATCATTATGACGTTCGAGCCTGCGGCCATCGCCGGTATTGTCACCACGATGGTGAACGGTGTGCCGGTTCCGGTGGAAGGTGCGATTGTGACGGTGGAGAAAGATTTTGACGGGGATGGGGTCATCGACTTCTCTGCGCAAATGATCACCGGTCCGGACGGGAAATATTCGATTGCGATTCCGCGCGGCAACGTGCAGTATGACCTGCTGATTCAGAAGCCGATGACTATCGGCGGCGAGGTCAAGTACATTACGTTCAGGCAAAAGGCTGAAGCCGGCGATATTACCGGATTGGGCGATCAGTTCTTCGACTCGAAGAAAACGGCGACAGGACTTGTGACGATCTCAACGACCGACCATAAGGTGATCCAGTTCCAGCCGGCTGTGTACCAGAAGATGAAGGTGTACTTGAAGGACAAAGACGGTAAGTATTTGCTGGATCTGCAGGGCAACCGCCAGGCATTCCCGCTTGATGCGAACGGCGTATTCACCGCTCAGGACGTGCCTGCGGGCGAATACCAGATGGAGGTTGTCGCAGAGGTGGAAGGCGGGGAGATTATAGTGAACCGTCAGCGGAACGGCAGTCTGCCGAAGCTGGTGGTGCAGCAGAACGGCGAGATGAACATCGGGGAGTCGTTGATCGACCCGTACGGGATTGTGACGGACGCGGATGACGGCTCGATCATTGCTGGGGCTCGCGTAGAATTGTACTATGCCGATACGGCGCGGAACAGCGCTGCTAAACGTGTACCTCATACGTTGGTTAACTTGCCGGAGCTGATCGGCTTTCCGCCGAACGACAACCACAATCCGCAAAATACGGACGCGGCCGGAAGTTATGCCACAATGGTGTTCCCGTACACGGATTACTACTTGAGGGTAACCAAGGCGGGATATCAGGATTACACCAGCGAGACGATTCCGGTCGAGACGGATATTGTGCGTAAGGATGTTCAATTACGGCGTATTCCTGCTCCAAAACCTGGCGGTGGCGGAGGCGGCGGAGGACTGATCATTCTGCCTGTGGAGGAGCCGCCGGAAGCGTCGGATTCGGATTTGGATTTGGCCGTCAGCGTATCGACGGATAAGGCGATGTATGAAGAAGGCTCGGTCATTACGTACACGATCCGGTATATGAATCGTTCGCCGCATACCGCGCATGATGCAGAGCTTGCGGGAGATATTCCGGGTATCACGGAGATCGAAGATGCGGCAGGCGGCAAAATAACCGGAGCGCGAATTGTATGGACGCTAGGCGAGCTGAAGGCGGGTCAAAGCGGCACGCTGGTGTACAAGGTACGGATTCCGGCTTTGGGGCTCACGGCGCCTACGGTCATGGTGCGTAACGATGTGTTGATCCGGACGAAGGATCGGGTCGTGCATGCCGAGGACGACAAATCTTCGATTAACGTTATGATGTTCACAAACCGGTTCGGGCCGGGATCGCACCGCGGATACATTCTCGGTTATCCGGACGGCACGTTCAAGCGCGAGCGGGGCGTGACACGGGCTGAGGTGGCGGCGATTTTTGCCCGGATCCTCGATCTGAAGAGCACAGTGCAAGGTGTGACGTATTATAACGACGTGGAGCGGTCGTTCTGGGCGGCGGACTACATTGAGGCCGTGACGCGCAAGGGGCTGTTCCAGGGCTATGAAGGCGGCTTGTTCCGTCCGAACGACGCCATTACCCGCGCGGAGCTGGCGACCGTGCTGACGAGATACTTAAACCTGGAAGGTGCAAGCTCGTTTGAAGTGCACTTCGCCGACATCGTAGGACATTGGGCGGAGCAAGCGATCGAGCAAATGCATCGTTATCACATTATTGATGGATACGAGGATGGAACGTTCCGTCCAAGCCAGACGATCAATCGTGCAGAGACTGTGGCGATGATCAATCGGCTGTTATATCGCGGTCCGTTGTACGGTCAGCCGCAGGCTTTCCCGGATATGGGCGAGGATGACTGGGCTTACGGACACGTACAGGAAAGCACGAGCAGCCACCGCTACGAGCGCAATCCGGATGGTTCGGAGCGGTTCGTAGAGGATTTGGGCGAAGTGATTTGGTAGGTTTTAAGGGCCGTCGGCGCGTTTAGGCGCCGGCGTTTTTTTGTATGATCAGGTTAATGGCAGAGTAGTTTTGTATTTTTTGTACGATTTTTCATCCAAAGCAGATGCAAATCCGCCCGCTTACAAATGGATCAGCACCCCGATGGTTAATATCAGCGCCATAGCATGGAGCAGTTCAAAGCTGAATGACGAAATGGATGACTTCGGGTGCGCTCACGAGACATTGACAATAGAAATAGCAGGTATATCATGAAAAATATTAGACCACATGCAAGGGGACGGCGCCTCGTGAACGTACAAATCCCATATCACAGCTATGTAGAGCTATATCCGACGAAGCTGTTGGCGTTGTATCACGCTCTGCGTGACTCTGTCGTGGACGGAAGGTTCGGGGCGGCGTCACGGCTGCCGTCGACAAGAGAGCTTGCGAAAATGTACGGGCTGTCCCGCGGTACCGTGAGTCAGGCTTATGAGATGCTGGCGGCTGAAGGATATTTGTCCAGCGAAAAGGGCAGCGGTACCTATGTAGCGTACCGGGATGAGGCGGGAGCGGAAGGCAGCGGAGCTTCGCGCGAACGGGCATACGGGGCGGCGGTGGGCAAGCTGGGGCCGGGGGATTCTCCGGTACGAGCAGCTGCAGGCGATGAAACGAACGGAAACGGGTTCGCAGCAACGAATGGAGGCGCCGATGGCGGAAGGGACGAAGCTGTATACGCGAGGTCTGCCGAAAGCTTAGCGGGCCGGGTTGACAGGAATGCGGGCGGCCTCGGGTACGGTTTTGCCGTACAGGAGGAAGGCCCGGGTATGGCCGACGACAAGCGCGGCGTGCGGCTGTCGGCATGGGGACAGCGCGTTGCGGCGCTGCCCGCCCTGAGGATGCCGGCGGCCGCGCCGGGCGGAGTAGACTTCGGGCGCTTCGTGCCCGATGTGACGGGGTTCCCGCGCGAGGCGTGGCGCCGCTGCCTCTACGCAGAGGCCCGCGAGCTGAGCGGGCTCGCGGGGGGAGGCGAGCGGGCGGAGCCGCTCGGCAGCCCCGAGCTGCGCGCGGCGATCGCGCGCTACTTGAGGCGGGCGCGCGGCATCCGCGCGCTGCCCGAGCACGTGGCCGTCACCGGAGGCTCGATGCAGGCGCTGGCGCTGGTCGCGCAGCTGCTGCTCGGCCCGGAGGAGACGGCCGTGGCGGAGCTGCCGGCGTTCCGCGGCGTCCGCCAGGCGGTGCGCGCCTCCGGCGCGCGCTGCATCGACGCTCCCGTCGATGCGCAGGGGATCGTCCCCGCGGATTGGGACGCGCGGCTCCTATTCGTTACGCCGGCACGGCAGTTCCCGACCGGCGCTGTGCTCAGCCTCTCGCGGCGGCAGCAGCTGCTGCGCTGGGCGGACGAGCGTGAAGCCGTCATCGTCGAAGACGATTATGACAGCGAATTCCGCCACCGCGGCAAGAGCTTCGAGCCGCTGAAGGTGCTTGACCGCAGCGAGCGCGTCGTGTATGTCGGCAGCTTTACGAAGACGCTGCTGCCGGGCACCCGCATCGGCTATGCCGTGCTGCCTCCGTCGCTCGCAGCGCCGTTCGCCCGCGCCCAGCAGCTTATCGCCGGACCGTATCCGGTCAATTTGCTCGAGCAGCGGGCGCTAGCCGCCTTTATGGATGCCGGCGAATACGAACGGCATTTGAGGCGCATGAAGCGCATCTACTCGCGCAAGTTTCATGTGCTGGCGCAGCTGCTGCAAGCCCGCCTTAGCACATGGTTCGATTGGGTCGAGAGCGACGCCGGCCTCCATCTGTTCGGCTGGTGGCGGGGGGATGAAGCGTCCTACCTGGCGTACAGGGAGCGCTGCCGCTCCGCAGGTATCGGCTGGGCGGAGGCGGAGATGGATACTGAAGCTCTACAAAAGCTGTACCACGATCCGCACAACCAAGAAACCAGCCGCAATCCACACCAAAAGCACAACCAAGAATCCACCCAAGACCCGCACGGAAAGCACGACCAAGAAACCGGCCGGGATCCGCACAAAATGCCTCCTGAGCAGCTGCAGCCAGCTTCACCTCAAACATCCCTTCAGCCGCCGCACCTTCGCCGCCGAGGCATCTACTTAAACTTCGCGCACCTGTGCGAAGACGAGCTCCGGCGCGGCGTCGAGCTGATGGCGCGTTGTGCGGACCCGGCGAACTTGATATGATGCTAGAAGGAAGCCCTATGTGAAGACTCATCGTGAAAGCCCGGCTTGAAAAATTCCTATGCGCCCCGCCTCTATATGAACCACTAGAAAGGAGCCGCGCCCTTCATGAAAGCGATGGTCCTGCGCCGCTTCGGCAAAGACGAGCCGCTCCGCCTGCAGGAGTGGCCCGAGCCCGTTCTGGGCGCCACCGACGTGCTTGTCGACATTCATGCCGCAAGCGTCAACCCGCTCGACTTCAAAATCCGTGCAGGCGGCGCCATCCGGCTCGCCCTGCCTTACCGCGCGCCGCTCGTGCTCGGCAACGATTTCGCAGGCGTCGTCGCGGCGATCGGCGCCAAGGTGACCCGCTTCAAGCCCGGAGACGAGGTATACGGCCGCCCGAGCAAGGAGCGCAGCGGTACGTTTGCCGAGCGGATCGCCATACCCGAGCATGAGCTTGCCCATAAGCCGCGCACGATCACGCTGCAGGAAGCGGCGGGCCTCCCGCTCGCCGGTCTGACGGCGTGGCAGGCGCTGACGGAGGAGCTTCGCCTGAAGCCCAAGCAGCGCATCCTGATTCACGCCGGGGCGGGCGGAGTCGGCTCGCTCGCGATCCAGCTGGCGAAGCATCTCGGCGCGTATGTAGGGACGACCGCGAGCGAACCGAATCACGAGCTCGTCCATTCGCTCGGAGCCGACTTCGCCGTCGACTACCGCAAGTTTCCGATAGAGAAAGTATTCGAAGACTACGACTGCGTGCTCGACACGATCGGCGGCGATACGCTTCTCCGCTCCTTTCAGACGCTGAAGCCCGGCGGAGGCATCGTCGCTTCCGTCTCCGGCCTGCCGGACCGCAGCTACGCGAAGCGTACGCACCAGAACGCGCTGAAGACGCTGCTGTTCACGCTGGCCGGGCGCCGCTTCGCCAAAGCGGCAAAAGCCCGCCAAGCCGAGTATCGCTTCTTCTTCATGCATCCGAGCGGAGAGCAGCTCCAGCACCTTGCCGGCCTGGTCGATCGGGGCGTGCTCCGGCCGCTGGTCGACCGCGTTTACCCGCTCAGCGAAGCGAACGAAGCGCTGGCCTACGTCCAGACCGGACGCGCCCGCGGTAAAGTCATCGTCCAAGTAAGCTCATCATCACCCCAATAGAGAAAGGAGCCTGCCCATCATGGCCAAGCTTCCCGTCGAACAGATCATCAAGGCCCGCCACGCCCTCAGCCAAGTCATCGAGGAGACGCCGCTGCAGCTGAACGCCGTGTTATCCCAGCAGTACGGCTGCAATGTGTACTTAAAGCGCGAAGACCTGCAAGTCGTACGTTCCTTCAAAATCCGCGGCGCCTACAATTTCATCCAGAGCCTTACGGACGAGGAGCGGGTCCAGGGCGTCGTGTGCGCCAGTGCCGGCAACCATGCGCAAGGCGTCGCTTACTCCTGCAATGCGCTCGGGATCAAGGGAACGATTTTCATGCCCACCACCACGCCCCGGCAAAAAATCACGCAAGTGAAGCGGTTCGGAGGAGATTTCGTCGAGGTCATTCTCAGCGGCGATACGTTTGACGATTCGTCCGTGCAGGCCCAGGCGTACTGCAAAGAACGCGGCATGTCGTTCATTCACCCGTTCGACGATCCGCGCACGATTGCCGGACAAGGCACCATCGGCTTCGAGATCGTGCACCAGATGCCGGTGCAGCTGGACTATGTGTTCGCGGCGATCGGCGGCGGCGGACTTGTCTCCGGCGTAGGCTCCTATATCAAAAGCATCAGCCCGGCTACCCAAATCATCGGCGTCGAGCCGGAAGGCGCCGCCTCCATGCAGCGGTCCATCAACGAAGGCCGCGTCGTCGCCCTGGAGTCCATCGACAAATTCGTCGACGGCGCAGCCGTCAAGCAGGTCGGCCAGCTGACGTTCGACATATGCCGCGAGGTGCTCGACGATATCGTCCTGCTGCCCGACGGCAAGGAGTGCACGACGATCCTCGAGCTGTACAACAACAGCGCGATCGTCATCGAGCCGGCCGGGGCGCTGCCGGTGGCGGCGCTCGACGCGTACCGCGACCACATTCGGGGCAAGAACGTCGTCTGCATCATCAGCGGCTCGAACAACGACATCGACCGGATGCAGGAAATCAAGGAGCGTTCTTTGATTTATGAGGGATTGAAGCACTATTTTATCATCAGCTTTCCTCAGCGTTCCGGGGCTTTGCGCGAATTTCTGGAGGAAGTGCTCGGACCGAACGACGATATAACCCGCTTCGAATATACGAAAAAAACGAACCGGGAGAGCGGCCCCGCCCTCGTCGGCATCGAGCTGAAAAACAAAGACGATTACGGTCCGCTGATCGCCCGAATGTCCCGCAAAGACTACGATTTTGTTGAAATCAATCAGGACCGGACGCTGTTTAATTTGCTCATTTAAGCGATATCACACAAACATTCTGCACGGTGTTATATCCATGTGAGCAATTATATTTACAAATGGATAATTAGTAGATATAATTTTTTCGTGGCTTGGAATTTGACAAATTTTGCGCCGCAGCATACATAATTTACCGTGCTGATAGACATACTAACCGCACTAAGCACGCGTACGACCCAAAACTTTTATAATAGGGGGAACATCGCAATGAAAAAAATGGTTGGCTTATCCCTGACGCTCATGCTCTCCGCAGCAGTCGTCCTGTCCGGTTGCGGCGCCAAGGACAACGGCGCATCGAACGGCGGCACTGCGCCGGCTCCGGCGAACAACGCTTCGGGCGGCGCAGCTCCGTCCCAAACGTTCAAGCTCGGCATGGTTACCGACATCGGCGGCGTGAACGACAAGTCGTTCAACCAATCCGCTTGGGAAGGCCTGAACAAGCTGAAGGGCAACGGAGTGGAAGTCAAATACCTGCAATCCAAGTCCGATGCCGACTACGTTCCTAACCTGAACCAATTCGTAAAGGATGGCTACACGCTGACTTGGGGCATCGGCTTCCTGATGGGCGACCAGCTGAAGACGGTAGCGACGCAGAATCCGGACGCGAAGCTGGCGATCATCGACAACGTCGTTGACGCAAAGAACGTCGCTTCCGTAACATTCGCCGAGAACGAAGGAGCCTACCTCGTGGGTGTCGTTGCAGGTCTTATGACCAAGACGAACAAAATCGGCTTCGTCGGCGGCGTGGACATTCCGGTCATCAAGCGCTTCGACCTCGGCTTCGAGGCAGGCGTGAAGGCCGTTAACCCGAAAGCGGAGATCGTGAAGAACTACACCGGCGCATTCGACAAGCCGGACCTCGGCAAAGCGGCTGCCGCTACGATGTACAACAACAATGTCGATATCATTTTCCACGCAGCGGGCGCTACCGGTAACGGCGTATTCAACGAAGCGAAGGATCGCGTGAAATCCGGCAAAAAAGTATGGGTTATCGGCGTAGACAAAGACCAATCGCTCGAGTTCGGCGACGACGTTACGCTGACATCGATGCTGAAGCGTGTTGACGAAGCCGTTGTGAAGGTGTCCAAGGAAGCGATGGAAGGCAAGTTCCAGGGCGGTGTGGTGCAAGTGCTCGGTCTGAAGGAGAACGGCGTAGGTCTGCCGGATACGTCCAAGAAGAACGTTCCTGCCGACGTCCTGGCGAAGGTTGACGAATATAAGCAGAAGATCATCAAGGGCGAAATCAAGGTTCCGACGGCACAATAACAGTGCGGACCCGAACGAAGCCTGCAGAATCACGACAATAACGCATAGCATCACCCGGGAGCAAGGCTAGTTGCTGGAACTGGCCTTGTTCCTTTGGTTTTTGCAGCGGTAATGGGAAAGGATGAAACGCATGAGCGCGGCCGAAACGGTAGTGGAGCTGAAGGGCATCACGAAGCGGTTTCCCGGCATTGTGGCCAACGATTCGATATCGCTGCAGCTGAAGAAGGGCGAAATTCACGCTCTGCTCGGCGAGAACGGGGCGGGTAAATCGACGCTGATGAACATCGTGTTTGGCCTTTATCAGCCGGATGAGGGCGAAATTTTCGTGCGCGGCGAGAAGGTGCACATCGACAGCCCGAATAAGGCGTTCGACCTCGGGATCGGCATGGTTCATCAGCACTTTAAGCTGGTGCAGCCGTTCACGGTAACCGAGAACATTATTCTCGGACTGGAGCCGAAGAGCGGCCTGAATATCGATTACAAGACGGCGGTCGCCAAGGTGGCCAAGCTGTCCGAGCAATACGGGCTGAAGGTGGACCCGAAGGCGCGTATCGAAACGATTTCCGTCGGTATGCAGCAGCGGGTGGAAATCTTGAAAACGCTGTACCGCGGCGCGGAGATTTTGATCTTCGACGAACCGACGGCCGTGCTCACCCCGCAGGAAATTCACGAGCTGATCGAGATCATGCGCGGTCTCGTCGCCGAGGGCAAATCGATCATTCTTATCACCCATAAACTGAAGGAAATTATGGAGATCGCCGATACGGTGACGATCATTCGCCGCGGCAAGGTGATCGACTCGCTCAAGGTGAAGGACACGAACCCTCAGGAGCTGGCGGAGAAAATGGTCGGGCGCGGCGTCACGTTCCGCACCGAGAAGAAGGACCCGCAGCCGGGGGCGGTCGTGCTCGATATCGACAAGCTCACCTGCTTCGGCGAGAAAGGGCTGCCGGTGCTGAAGGAGCTGTCGCTGCAGGTGCGCGCGGGCGAAATCGTCGGCATCGCCGGTGTCGACGGCAACGGGCAGAGCGAGCTGATCGAGGCGCTGACCGGGCTGCGTTCCGTCCAAAGCGGGCGCGTGCGGTTGAAGGGCGAGGATATAACGAATCGTTCGCCGCGGCATATCTCCGAGGCGGGACTGTCCCATATTCCGGAAGACCGGCATAAACACGGACTTGTGCTTGATTTTTCGATGAACGAGAATATGGTGCTCGAGACGTATTTTCATAAAGAATTCAGCAACGGGATTTTCATGAACTACGATGCGATCGACAAGCATGCGGCGAAGCTGATTCAAGAGTTCGACGTACGTACGCCGAGCATCTATAACAAGGCGCGCTCGCTGTCCGGAGGCAATCAGCAGAAGGCTATCATCGCCCGGGAGATCAACAAGGATCCGGACCTGCTTATCGCCGCGCAGCCGACGCGCGGTCTCGACGTCGGCGCGATCGAATTCGTGCACAAGCGGCTCATCGAGCAGCGCGACCGGGGCAAGGCGGTGCTGCTCATCTCCTTCGAGCTGGACGAGATTCTCAACGTGGCGGATCGGATCGCGGTCATCTATGAGGGGCAGATTGTCGGCGAAGTGCTGCCGAAGGAAACGAACGATCAGGAGCTCGGCCTCATGATGGCCGGCAGCAAGAGAATGCAGGGAGGTGCGGCTCATGGGTAAGCTGCTCAAATGGTTCGGCGGCGACTCGATCGTTGTCTCTTTGGTTGCGGTGCTGCTCGGCTTGATTTTCGGGGCGATCATTATGCTGCTCGGGGGCTACAACCCGGTGGATGCTTACGCGGCCCTGCTTAAGAAGGTGTTCGGATCGCCGAGCGACTTCGGTGAAGCGATTCGCGAAATTTCGCCGCTGATCTTGACCGGCTTGTCCGTGGCGTTCGCATTCCGGACGGGGCTGTTCAATATCGGAGCGGAAGGGCAATTCCTAATCGGGATGACGGGCGCGACGGTGATCGGCGTGAAGCTGACCGGCCTGCCGTGGATCGTGCATGCTCCGCTGGCGATGATCGTGGGCGCGCTCGCCGGCGGCTTGTGGGGCGCGTTCGCGGGCTGGCTGAAAGCGACCCGCGGGGTGAACGAGGTCATCACGACGATCATGCTGAACTGGATCGCATTGTTCTTCAGCAACTATATCGTTTCGACGTTCCTGCTCCAGCCGGGGCAGCAGCGCTCGCGTATGATTCAGGAGACGGCCTCGATGACGATTCCATGGCTCTCGGAAGCGCTGGGCCATGCCCGTATCCATTGGGGGACGCTCGTTGCCTTGATCGGCGCAGTGCTGTTCTATGTGATCCTGTGGCGGACGAAGCTCGGCTATGAGCTCCGTGCCGTCGGCCATAACCCTCATGCGGCTCAATATGCGGGCATGAGCGTCAATCGGCGTATGATCACCGCGATGTTCGTGGCGGGCATTTTTGCCGGACTGGCCGGTGTGTTCGAGGTGCTGGGCGTGTTCAAGTATCAGACGGTGATGGCCGGCTCGCCAGGCTACGGCTTCGACGGCATCGCCGTGTCGCTGCTCGGCATGAACAACCCGTTCGGCGTTGTGATCGGGGCGGCGCTGTTCGGCGGCTTGACTTACGGCTCCGCCGGTATGAGCTTCGGCGCCGACGTGCCTCCGGAGATCATTCGGATCGTGATCGGCAGCGTGATTTTCTTCGTGGCGACGCAGGGCATTGTCCGATTTATTCTGCTGCCGTTCTATCGGCGCCGCAACCCGGAGGTGGCTAAAGCGTGAGCTTCTTCTCGCAGCTTGGAGACTTGATCAACATTACGCTCGTGTTTGCGACGGCTCTCCTGTTCGGTGCGCTGGGCGGAATCGTGTCGGAACGGGCCGGCGTGGTGAATATTGCGATTGAGGGCTTAATGATGGTCGGGGCGTTCGCTTCCGCCGTCGCGGCGTTCTACATGGAGGAAGCCGAGCTGCTCGGTGCGGCCCCTTGGGTGGGCTTGCTCGCCGCAGTGGTGCTCGGCGGCTTGTTCGCGCTCATTCATGCGGTAGCGTCCATTACGTTCAAGGCGGACCAGGTCATTAGCGGCGTCGTTATCAACTTTCTTGCAGCCGGGGCAACGGTGTACCTGGTGAAGCTGCTGTTTGAAGGCGCGGGCCAGACGGAGACGCTCAATGTGGCGTTCACCAAATGGGCGATTCCGGTGCTGTCCGACATTCCGTTCCTCGGGAAGGCGATCTTCACGGCGTATCCGACGACGTACATTGCGGTGTTACTGGTGGCGGTCGTGTACTACGTGCTGTTCAAGACGCCGTTCGGTCTGCGGCTCCGCTCCGTCGGCGAGCACCCGAGCGCGGCCGATACGGCCGGCATCCGCGTGCTGCGCATCCGCTACATCGCGGTTATGCTGAGCGGCGCGCTGGCTGCGCTCGGCGGGGCGACGATTACGCTGACGACGACGAGCAATTTCTCGCACAACACGATCTCCGGACAGGGCTTTATCGCCCTGGCGGCGGTCATCTTCGGCAAGTGGAACCCGCTTGGCGCCCTCGGTGCGACGCTGTTTTTCGGCTTCGCTCAGGCGCTCAACAACTGGATTCAGCTGTTCCCTTGGTCGAAGAGCATTCCGCAGGAGTTCATCTTCATGCTCCCGTACGTGCTCACGATCCTCGTGCTGGCCGGCGCGGTCGGACGCGCCCGCGCGCCGTCGGCGCTGGGCGAGCCTTACGATCCGGGCAAGCGGTAGGGTAGGTGTGTAAGGAAAGAGCGAGTCTCCCTCGCTGGCCGTAGATTGCGGTCGGCGGTAGGGGGCTCGCTCTTTTTGCGCTACTGGCTCTATTCTAATGTATGTATACCTTCAGTACTTGCGAGCTCCACAATATCATTCGCCAATTGCGCTTCACCACCTCTTCGTTTGAGAGGCTCCGCAATGCTTAACACTGTTCTACGTACATCCCCTTTGCAAAGGACGTGCTTTCAGCGTTCTGGTACGATATTACATTCAATACCGAGGCATACTCCACGAACACCTGCTTTTTGAGTGAAATTTCGTATAAACGGGACGAATCATTGCCTATTTCTTGGCGATTTGAACGAAAAATCATACAAATCCGTCCCATTTAATACAGATCGAGATGGTTTTGAACGAAATATCGTACTAACTCCTTCTTTTTTACACGAATCCGTATGGGTTTGTACGGAATTTCGTACAAAGTTCATTTCTTTACTTATAGAGGTGGTCTTTGGACCTGAGAATTGCCCATCAGAGCAGCGGTATCATAGTTTTGCACAAAAAAGCCATGCACAGGTGCGCATGGCTGAGGGTTCATTTTATCTCACTATTCCTTGTAATCCGCCTTCGTATCGATCCCGACCATGTTCGCCGTACCGTCCCAGGTTACGCCGATATTGAACGCTTGGGCTACGTCCCGAAGCTTGAAATAGTTATTGCCGTCGATGTTGTAAGCGGTGAGGCGGACCTCTTTGCCGTCCACATAGATTTTGGAGTTCGTTGAAGCTGCTTGTTTCGATCCCGCGGCTGCGCTAACGGCAAGCTCTCCGCCGACCTGGGTGTACGCCTTCTTGGAAATGAGGCTGATGGCATTGTTCGCATTGTCCCAGCTGACCTCGAACTGCTTGTCGGAGCCGTTCACAGCCTGAGCAAAATCGCGCAGTTTAAAGTAGTTGTTGCCATCGATATTATACGCTTCGAAAGTGACTTCTTTCCCGTTGACCATCACTTTGGAAGCGGTCGGATTTGCGGCTGCCGATTGGGAGGCAGGGGCAGTGGCAGCGGCCGTTTCCGGTTTGGCCGCTTCCGGCTTGGCCGGCTCGCTTGGCTGCGGCTTCGCACCGGCGTCCGATCCGGCAGCTGCACCTGTTTCCGAATCGCCGACAATTTGAATCATCAATTCGGCAACGTTGAGGTTCGTGTAGTCAGCTCCAAACCTCACGTTAACGGAATAATAACCTGGCTTCGTCAATTCGGCAGCATTATCGGTTACTTGGATAGCTTCAAACACTTCGCCGATATCCATATAGTCATTAACCAGTTTCGCTTCCGGGCGGTAACTAATTCTTGGGTGTGGATCTTCACCGGATACGCTCACTTTCACAGGGCCGCTCGCTACGTAGATCGTATCGCCGACGCCGGCGCCTTCATCCGTAAATGCAATCTCTTTGTCCACGTTGGATACGGTTACATATCCGCCCGCCTGGGTAACAATTTTCTTCTCCTCCGCTGCGAACGCCGTAGCCGATGCTACAGCGGAAGTCAGCAGCGAAAGAGCCAATGTTGCTGAAAGTACATGCTTTTTCATGTTCTACTCTCCCCTTGGTCCGTTATGTGTTTTTTATATTACTCGATCCGAACGTTGACGTCTGTCGACTATAAGTCACAAGGGCTTCATTTTTCCAAAAGACCTACATCGAAAGACCCGCATTGCCGATAACAATACATAGCAAAATATGGGCGACAAGAGGGATACGCGATGGATATACGACTTGATTTCGGACAGCGGATCAGGGAGCTGAGAGCGAGAAGCGGGATGTCGCAGGAAGTGCTGGCGTACCGGGCGGGATTGGACCGGACTTACATATCGGGGGTGGAGCGCGGCGAGCGGAACGTCAGTTTGGTGAACATCGGGAAAATCGCCGAGGCGCTTCAAGTATCGGTGGCCTATTTGTTTTCGGGGGAACGCTTCTCGGATACGCCTGCTTATCAGCAGAAGGATTTTTCCGTACCGTTCACGCAGCGCTTCAAATATCATGTCGACAGCGAAAATAAAGTACTGTCCTTTCAAGTACACGGATTGCTGAACGGGGAAGCTGTCGATTATATGTCGAAGACGCTGCTGGGAATTTGCAATGCATACGGCCAAGGGGAGCTGAACATCCTGGTCGATCACCGGGACATGCGCACATCCGACGGAGTGCCGGTCGTATACTCGCCCGAGGTTGCGGAGCGAGCCATCGTCTTTCAGCAGGAGCTTCTCAATTACAGTAAGCAGGTCGTAGCCTTGTGCAACTCGGAGTTTATGGTGGAGAACCTGAATCACGTAGCTGCACACAGCGGGATTATTCATAAAGCGACGCACTTGTTTGAAAGAGACAGAGATATGGTTGGCAAGGCGTACGGCATGTTCGGCATTACCGGCAATGAGCTGGTCAAGGTGAAGACGTAATGAAGCTGCCGCCGAGGGTTGGCGGCTTTTTTGTCTTTGAAATAATGTGGGGGATAGTGCGTGCAACAAGGTCCGGAAGGGCGTTGTTGCAGGGCGAGCGGGGCCAACTGCGTTACAACAAGGCCCAAAGGGGCGTTGTTGCGGGGCCGCCGAGGCCAACTGCGTTGCAACAAGGCCCAAAGGGGCGTTGTAGCGTGGCGAGCGAGGCGAACTGCGGTACAACAAGGCCCAAAGGGGCGTTGTAGCGTGGCGAGCGAGGCGAACTGCGGTACAACAAGGCCCAAAGGGGCGTTGTTGCAGGGCGAGCGAGGCGAACTGCGTTGCAACAAGGCCTCAAAGGGGCGTTGTTGCGTGGCGAGCGGGGCCAACTGCGCTGCAACAAGGCCCAAAGGGGCGTTGTTGCGTGGCGAGCGGGGCCAACTGCGCTGCAACAAGGCCCAAAGGGGCGTTGTTGCGTGGCGAGCGAGGCGAACTGCGTTACAACAAGGCCCAAAGGGGCGTTGTTGCGGGGCCGCCGAGGCCAACTGCGTTACAACAAGGCCCAAAGGGGCGTTGTTGCAGGGCGAGCGAGGCGAACTGCGTTGCAACAACGCCCAAAGGGGCGTTGTAGCGTGGCGAACGAGGCCAACTGCGGTACAACAAGGCCCAAAGGGGCGTTGTTGCGGGGCCGCCGAGGCCAACTGCGGTACAACAAGGCCCAAAGGGGCGTTGTTGCGTAGCGAGCGAGGCCAACTGCGGTACAACAAGGCCCAAAGGGGCGTTGTTGCAGGGCGAGCGAGGCGAACTGCGTTGCAACAAGGCCCAAAGGGGCGTTGTTGCGTGGCGAGCGAGGCCAACTGCGTTGCAACAAGGCCCAAAGGGGCGTTGTTGCGTGGCGAGCGAGGCCAACTGCGTTGCAACAAGGCCCAAAGGGGCGTTGTTGCAGGGCCGGCGGGGCCAACTGCGTTACAACAAGGCCCAAAGGGGCGTTGTTGCAGGGCGAGCGGGGCGAACTGCGTTACAACAAGGCCCAAAGGGGCGTTGTTGCAGGGCGAGCGGTGCCAACTGCGTTGCAACAAGGCCCGAAGGGGCATTGTTGCAGGGCGAGCGAGGCGAACTGCGTTACAACAAGGCCCAAAGGGGCGTTGTTGCAGGGCGAGCGAGGCGAACTGCGTTACAACAAGGCCCAAAGGGGCGTTGTTGCAGGGCGAGCGGTGCCAACTGCGTTGCAACAAGGCCCAAAGGGGCGTTGTTGCGGGGCCGCCGAGGCCAACTGCGGTAAAACAAGGCCCAAAGGGGCGTTGTAGGGGGACCCCTAGTCGCTCCTAAACCTAGGCCCCACTAAACCTAGGCCCCACTAAACCTCCCCTAGCGCTCCCTCGTTCAGCTATATCAGGGTGCGGTAAATCGTAGCGGAGCTCAAGCCGGGGCTGCTGCAATACGAGCAGGACGCCTGGGTGGAGAATGCACGCTCGAATGCGGCCGACATCAATGACATTGTAGCGGCGTTCGAGGCGATTTTGCAGTACAATGCTTTATTCTACGAGCGTCTGCCGGAGCAGAATTGGCAGCGGACCGGCTGGAACGACGGCAACGAGGTATCGGTGGCGGACTTGTTCCAGGGCTTCATTCGCCATGTGCAGAACCATCTGGGGCAGATCGACCGGACGAAAGCGGCGTTTGCACAGCGGTAAGGCGGGTTGGAAAAACAGAAGATCAGAGCGGGCTCTCCGCCGCATTCGGTCAAGCCGATCGCCGCCGGAGGCCCGCTGTCTTATTCGTAAGAGGGACTATTTCCTAACGTGCAGATTGTGCAGAATCAGCAAGAGTACCCCGATCACCATGCCGAAGTTGATTTGCGTTCTGGCTTGTTCGTCGAGCAGTGTTCCGGTCATTACCATGTAAATCAATGCAAAGAGAGAAACCAGCAGCAGGGCCTGCAGCAGTCTGAGCATCCCGGTGCGCCTCCTCTAGTAGACCGTGAAAATGGTAATCCAAGCAAGAACGATGGGGGCACGCCGCACCGGCGGCAATCGCATGATCGGCGCTCCTCAATGCAGTCACTTCCCCTTTAAAGCATCCTCGATCGCTTGCTCGATCTTGTCCATCGGATCGTCGGACGGCTTCGCGCTTGCCGCATACAATCCGCTTGCCGCAGCCGCCGCGGCGTCTACCGCCTTGTCCTCCTCGACGAGCTTCTGCAGCAGCGTTTTGCCAGAGTCCCTTATCTTGGCGGAGACGGCGCGGTAAGCGACTTCCACCATGTCGCCGCGCAGGAACGAGGCGGTCTCCAGGAGACGGGAACGGTCGGTGTCTGTGAGCAGACCGTTCGAGACCGCGAGCGCCGCCGCGCTGTCCGGCTCCGTTTCGCCGTAGCCGAGCGCCCGCAGCACAAGCGCGGTGAACTGCGTGCCGGTCATCAGCCCGTCCGGGGCGAAGCCGCTGTCGCTTACTCCGCGTACCAGACCCTTGCTGTAGGCGAAGCCTATGTACCTCTGCGCCCAGTGCTCGGCCGGGACATCCTGGAACGGGAATGTGCTGTCGACCGTGTACACGGCAGCCGCTTGCTCCCACCCGAACAGACGCAGCAGCATGACGGCGCCCTGTGCCCGGGTAAAAGGCTTGTCCAATTCATAACCCAGCTCCGTACCTTGGAACAGCTTCAGGCTGAACAGCGTATCGGCTTGCTTCTTCCTGGCCGCCTCCGCGTCTCCTGCATTCTCTGCCGCAGCCGCAGTCGAGGATACGGCGAGTATTGCCGCTAGGAGCACAACGCTGCAGATCCGCGACCACCCGCTACGTCCGATCCGCATCCGCATCTAGTTCACCCCCGGATTGCCGACTTGCTTCCAAGTCCCCATGTCAACCGTATAAGAAGTTTGAGCCAGCTGACGGAAGAAAGCGTCGGGCGATCCTTTGGCGTCGGCTTGGAACGACAAGGAAACGTTCGTCATATTGAAATATTCATCCCAGCTGCGGCTCAAGTAAATGGCATTCATGCCGTCGGAGTAATCCTTCACGACAGAGCTCCCCTCCAGCTTCTTGCCGGTCAGGAAATTCGTATCCATCCCGATCACACGGCTTCCCGCAAACCGGTTGGTGAGTCCGTTCGACAGCGCCCGCAGGGAGTTCGTGCCGTCGGACACCTTGATGAACTGCTCGGTAAAGCTGGAGTAGCCGCCCGCCGGGACCAGCTCTACGACGCCATACATCACCTTCAAAGGCTTCGGCCCGCTGTCCGGCACTGTCACAGGCGTCTGCGTCCCCGCACCATACACCCAGCCGTTGACGGAGCTGTACACCGCAGCCGTGACGGGCGAGCTTGCGGCAGAAGGCGCGGAAGCAGGCTCCTTCGGCGACACATAGCCTTGCGGGTAAGCGGTAAATTCCGCCGCAAAGAGCACCTTCACCTCTTGAAAATCATACTTAACCGCAATCCCATCCTTGGCGGCGGCTTGAGATGCAGCAATACTAGCCGCCAACAAGACAACTAGGAATAGAGGCAGCAGCTTCTTCCTCATCGACGTCCGGTCCCTCCTCATTATGAAAAATCCCTAATATCGACGACAGGCTCGTCACCGAATTCCGGCATCTCCAGCAGCCGCAGCAGGCGTTCCGCCGCATCGTCCGGAGACAGCAGGCCGCCGCTCTCATGCAGCTGGACGAACCGCGCCTTGTCGCGGAAGCGGCTCACGTCGGCGGCGCGGATGGACGCCTGCATGGCGGTGTCGATGACGCCGGGGGCGGCGGACACGACCTTGGCGCCGTTCGCCAGCGCATCCTGCTCCAGCTTCAGGCAGCGGGTGAAGTGGTCGAGCCCCGCCTTCGCCGCGCAGTAGCTGCTCCAGCCGAAGTAGGGCTTGCGCCCGGCCCCGGAGGAGATGTTGAGGATTCGCCGGTCTCCGCCGTACGCTTCCGTCAATCGCAGGAATGCGGACGTAAGCGCCATAGGCGCCGTCAAGTTGACGGCAATATTCAGCTCCGCCGCGTAGAGGTCCGCATCCTGCGCCGGACCGATGGGCTCCAAGACGCCGGCGTTGTTGATCAGGCGCCAGCGCTCCACATTGCCTTCCGCCTGCACCTGTTCCATCCGTTCGCCCAGCTGACCCGACAGCCGGTTCCAATCGCCGGAGGCAAGGTCGAACTCGAGCCAATCTAGCCGCGCACCCGCCGTACCAGCCTCCTCCATAAGCCGCTCGCTGCGGCTCCTTGCCACGCCGAGGACGCGGCTGCCCGGCTCCCGCAGAACTCTGCGCACCAAAGCTTCTCCCAAGCCGCGCGAGGCGCCGGTAATGACATAGAACGTTCCCATTCGAACAGCAGTCCTTTCGTAGTTAATTCAATGCTATGAATACATAGCCGAAGCACGCCGCATTGAGCAGGAAGGTGACGCCGAGCACGATCAGCAAGCCTTGCACCATACCCGGCCGGTTTCGCAAGAAGATCATCGCCGGTATTAAATAAAGGAACTGCACAATCCCGATGCCGAAGTACAGGACGGGAAACAGCCACGGCAGCAAGTGCAGCAGTGTGCCGAGCCCGACGCCCTTCCAAATTTCCGCTTTGCGGGAACGCGGCGGAGGGTCTTGCGAAGGGAAAGGAGGCTGCGGCGAAGGCGGCGCCGAATGCCCAGCCTCCGTGCCGCCGCCGCCAGCCTGCGCATCCGATGCGTTCACCCCATTTTCACGCTCATGGCTCATGCCGGACCACCCGCCTCATTCCGAATTTGCTTCAGCAGCTCTTCCTTTCCGTCCCGGTAAAACAAATTGTACGTATCGAACGGAATGATCCGCCCGTCCGGATGCGCGATATGCACGCACGACTTCTTCACCGACCGGACGTCAAAATTGTGCGCATCAAGAAACTGCATAATAATAACGCGGAACACGTTGTCGTACCCGATGCCTTCCGGCACTTTGACGAACGGCAGGCAGCAGAGCAAATTTTTGAGCGACAGCGCCGAGGAGACCGGCGAATGCGCGGTCGAGAACAGCTCGAACAGCTTGGAGCGCAGCGACGCATCCTGCTCGAATACGATCGTGTTGCGTCCGCCCTCGAGCAGCACCTCCGGATCGATCAGACCCGTCAGCGGAACGACCTCGCCGCCCAGCTTCAGCGCGTAGCCCATCGCCAGACAGTCCGGATGACACGGCACCGGAATCATATCCTCGGCCCTGAATACGCCCGACTGCTCGATGATCCCTTGCCGCACTTCGCTTAAGGTCAGCCGATCCTGCGCCGGGTCAAAATCTTCCGTCCGTCCCGCATCCTGAATCGGCTGGAACGTCACGCCCCGCACGCAGCGCTGCTTGAGGCCGTACTGAATGATTTTGCCGATCTCGCTGTCATTCAGCCCCTTCTTCAGCGTCACCACCAGCGTCGTCGACACATTGAATTCATTGAGGTGCCCGATAGCCTTGCGCCGCACCTCCCGCAGATCGACGCCGCGCAGCTCGCGCAGCGCCTCCTCCTCGAACGAGTCGAACTGCAGGTACAGCTCGAATCCCGGCATATAAGACGCCAGCTTGCGTACGAACTCGCGGTCTTGGGCGATCCGCAGCCCGTTCGTATTCACCATCAGATGCTTGATCGGCTTCGACTTGGCCAAATCAAGAATATCGAAGAACTGCGGATGAATCGTCGGCTCCCCGCCGCTGATCTGCACGATGTCCGGCTCGCCTTCGTTGCGGACGATCGCGTCCAGCATCCGCTCGATCGTCTCCAAGGACCGCCACGTTTCCCGGTGCGGCGACGAATCGGCGTAGCAGATCGGGCATTGCAGATTGCAGCGGTCCGTCACCTCAACGAGCGTCAGGCAGCTGTGCTGCTCGTGATCCGGGCACAAGCCGCAGTCGTACGGACAGCCGTACTTGATCGGCGTGTTCCAGTGCAGCGGCATCTCCGCCGGCTTAATAAACTCGCGGCAGCGCTTGTAATATTCCACGTCCGTGGAGATGAGCACCTTTTCCCGGCCGTGGCGGGAGCAGTATTTTAACAAATAGACGCGCTCGTCCTCGATAATGACCTTCGCTTCCGCCTTGCGCAAGCATTGCGAGCAAATGCTGTTCGTCAGCTCGTAGAACAAATACGGGCGGTTCTTCGTCATCGGACCGTGGGTCATGGATGGGTACCTTCCTTCGTCGTCAAGGTGGGCGTTGCCGGCCGGGCCGTTCTCCACTTGGACAGCAGCCAGCCGTAATACAGAAGTCCCGCCAGGGAGGCGAGCTGAATGTTGTTCAGCCCGAAGTACGGATGCGGCGTCGGCTTCCAGAAGTCGATCGCGAGGCGGAACAGCAAATACCCGAACATGAACAGCTGGAAAATGCCGCCTTCCGGCACGATCGCCCCGCCCGGCCCCGTGTGCCGCCGTTCGCTCGCCCAGCCCCGCAGCGCCAGCAGCACCGCGCCCAGCATGAGCAAATAGGCGATCTCGTACAGCTGCGTCGGATGGCGCGGCACGCCGTCGCCGAAGTCGACGCCGGTCGGCCAGTCCGTCGCTACGCCGTATGTATGGTCGTCGAGGCCCGTCAAGAAGCAGCCGACCCGTCCGATGCACATGCCGATGATGAGGGGGATCGCCATATCGTCGCCGGTCGAGCGGGTGACGCCGATCCTTTTCTTGATCCACTCGACGCCGATCAGCCCGCCCAGCAGGCCGCCGACGATCGTTTTGCCTTCAAGCATATACGACACATCCCGCCACCGCGCCGCCGTCTGAGCCGGGTCCTCCAGCCAGTACAGCGCTTTGGAGCCGGCAGCAGCCCCCAGCACGGCGCCGATAATGACCCAGATGGACTTCTCCAGCGGCAGCTTCTCCTTGCTGCGCGTCCACATGTACAGCCGAAACCCGAGAAAATACGCCAGCGCCTCGAACACGAGATGCGGATGCAGTGTTAACGGGCCGATATGAATATAAACCGGAAACGTCATGATAGCCTCCAGACGGGCTTGTTAGCCGCAATGTTGCTTTCATATGGGAAATTATAACATGAAACTCAGCCTCCCGCTGTTCGAAAACATCCGAAACGGTGACACACGAGCATACGGAGGAAGTTGAAGGGGCCGCGAGGGGAATGCACCGTCAACGATTCCGGCGTAATCGGATCCGGCCGTCCGGCCTCCATGGAATCGATTCGTCAGCACGTTCGACACGAAGGCCGGCGTAATCATTGCTGCGCGAGGGAATAGCCGGCAGGGCGGCTTCGATACCACGGTAAAAACGAAAACAAGCATAGCAGGCGAGCGAGCCCGTTGCTTGTCATAGTGGGAATCGTTGTGCCGGCAGGGCGGTAAGGCTGCTTGCAGGAAGGACCTTGAACTGACTTACAGGAAATCCTCCCTTTAATTTTTAAGAATGGCTCTGAAATTCTCATTTAGGTGGAAAACCTCCCTATAATTTCGTAGTATAACGAATCGAATGCGCTTCCATGAATAAAAAATAGGGAGGATTTCCGCTTAATATATGAAAATCAGCTTATCTCAGAAAATTAGCTCCAGCCTTTCCCTTTAAGGTCTTCGCGACCTGCCCAACGTACGGACTCCACCTCTCGGCCGTAAAATAAAAGTGCAGGTGTTGCGAACGAAGTTCGTCACCCCTGCACTTTTTCCCCTCACCAGCCTTCGGCAGCAACGGACGGCAGCAGATCATCGGCCGGCATTCCCGCATCTCCGTAAGGATGCTGCTTCTCATACAGCTCCTTATAGTACCCGCCCCGTGCGAGCAGCTCCGCATGGCTGCCGCTCTCTACGATTCGGCCGTCCTGCACGACGAAGATCGTATCCGCATCAACGACGGTAGAGAGACGATGGGCGATCATAACGACCGTCTTGCCGCTGCCGAACGCCGTAATGGCCTCCTGCACAAGCTTCTCGCTTTCGTTATCGAGGGCGGAGGTCGCTTCATCCAGCAGCAGAATGGGCGGATTCTTGAGAAACACCCGGGCGAGAGCAATCCGCTGCTTTTGACCGCCGGACAGCTTCACGCCGCGCTCCCCGACCTCCGTATCGTAGCCGCGAGGGAGCGCCTCAATGAATTCATGAGCATGAGCAAGCATTGCCGCCGTACGCACTTCCTCATCGGTGGCGCCGGGCCTGCCGATCCGGATGTTGTCCCCGATCGACGAGCTGTACAGGAAGTTGTCCTGTGTCACAATGCCGGTCAGCTTCCGCAGGCTGGATAGCGCAACCTCTTGAATGTTCACTCCGTCCACGAGCACCTCGCCGCGGTCCGCATCATACATCCGGGTAAGCAGCTGCAGAACGGTGCTTTTCCCGCCGCCGCTGCCTCCGACGAACGCATATGTTTTGCCCTTTTCCAACGTAAAGGACATGTCCCTCAGCACCTCCCGGCCGTCCGCATAGCTGAAGCCGACCTGGCGAAACTGCACCGAATGCCGAAACTCCGTGAGCTCTACCGGCTGCGCCGCCTCTTGAATCGACGAAGGCGTATCGAGAAAATCGAACACCCGCCGCAGCGCCACATTGCCCTCGGTGATAGCCGGGTACGCCTGTACCAGCGCCGTCACGGGGCTGCGCATACGGTCGACGTAAGCGAAGAAGGCCATCAGGCTGCCGAGCGTCAAGCTGCCGTCCATCACGAACCAGCTGCCGGCCAGCACGACGATGAACGGGGTCAGATCGCTGAGCATATTAACGGTGGCCAGCGACAGCGCCTGCACGTCGGCCTGCCGGTCGGTTAACTGCTCGTACCGGTCCAAATGCCGGCCCAGCTCTTCGCGGTCCCGCTTCTCGGCGGCGAATAGCTTGGAGACGAAGGCCCCTTGAATTTTCTCGAAAATAAAGCCGCTAAGCACCGACCGATAGCTCATCATAGAATGCGTCGTCTGTTTGAGCCGCCTGGACAGCACATGCGCCAGCGCGAACTGGAGGGCGACGAACACTACGGCCAGCAGCGTCAGCTTGATATTCAGCGTCAGCATGACGGTGACGACAAAGCCCAGCACGATCAGTTCAATCCATACATTGGAGAACACCGCGGTCAAATACCCGCGGATTCTCTCAATATCGTCGAAGAACCGACCGCCGATTTCTCCGCTCTTGTGATCGGCCAAATAGCGGCTGTCAAGCGTGTGCACTTTGCGGAAGGCATCCGTACGAAGCGCCTTGATGATGTGGTTATTCGCCTTATGCATAAAATATTGCCGGATATACTCCATCGGGCCGCGAACGAGGACGAAGACGACCAGCATCGCGCCGGCGATGTACAGCAATTGCTGTACTCTCGCGGCTGCGGGCATGGCTTCATTTTGCAGGAGCTGGTCGAACATGTATTTCACGACAAGCGGTACGGAGAGCGGAATCAGAAACCGGAACAGGCTGCCGATGAAGCCGAGTGCATACAGATGCCGTACCTTCGCGACATACGGGGTAAAGCGCCGGAATTCAGTCATATCGATTCCCCCCGATTTCAGCGGACGTTAACGACGTAGGGAACAGTGAACACTTGCCCGGCGTGCTGAAACTGTCCCCAGATTTTGTAGACGCCAGGCTTCGGAAATGACGTCTCGAACACGGCGTCGGGCCCGGAGCCTTGATCCGGCTCGGCATGCACGTGCAGGTACGTCTCGCCGTCCTCCGACAGCACAACCACATGGCCGATGGCGCCGAGGTACGGCTCCAGGTCGGTAACCGGCTGGCCGGTGCTTTCATCCGTAACGCGGAAGCTCAGCTTCGTGTCCGCGCCCACGGCGAGCTGATCGATCGACAGCTGAACCCGTTTGCCTTGTTCAGTGCGCTCCAGCTTTTGATCGGGGACGATATCGGCAGGTGCAGCCGCGGCCGGACCGCCGACGCGGGTCCACTCCATTCGGGTGACCGCATCGCCGCCGGTCGGCTTGAAGTCGGCAATCAGCCGGTACTCGCCGCCGGACGGGAACTCGTTCTCGATCTCAAACACGCCCTGTCCCTTGTATTCGGGGTGAATGTGTTGGAAGTAGGACAGGTCCTTGCTGACAATGATCAGATGCAGCAGCTTCTCGTGAGTAATATCGAAGCTCTCGATCGGATTGCCGTCCTTCTTCTTGATGCCGAGCCGGATAAACGCCTTTTGCGCGCCGGCGGACGAGCCTTGCTCCTTGACGGTCCATACGGTGTCCACTTGGTCGGCCATGATCCTGCTTGCGGCGACGACGGTGCTGTCGCTGTCCCAAGTCGCCTTGGGGGTGCAAGCTGTTGCCGTTAGCAGGGCGGAGCCCAGGGCAGAGAGCAGAAAGAGGTGACGAATGGTTTTATTCATAGCGCAGCGCCTCGCTTAAATGAGTTTTGGCGGCTCGGGATGCCGGAGTGAAGGAGGCCATCAAGCTGACAGCCAAGCCGAACAGAGCGATGGCGGCCAGCATCCAGCCGCTGACCCCGAATGTAAACGTGAGTGACCGGAAATTCATAAACGTCGATGTCATATAGATCAGCAGGGTACCGAACAGGAGGCCGACCGCGGTGGCGGCCGCTCCGATACCGAGCCCTTCGAGCAGCACCATGCGAACGATTTGCTTCTGTGCTAAACCGACAGCGCGCATCATGCCCAGCTCCCGCACCCGTTCCATAATGTTCATGAGCAGCGTGTTTGTAATCCCCATGCCGGATATGATGATCGAGAGAACAACCAGAAAATGAATGACGCTGAACGATCCGGTAAGCGTAGCCCCGACGACCGATACCCAGTCCTCCGGACCGAACATTTCCTCAATGCGCGAGCCGAACTGGTTGAAAATATTTTCCCGCAGCTGCAGAGGGCTCGTCTTATCGTCCTTGATGACAAGCGCGTTGCGTTCATATTTGAGCCCGAAGCTCCGGCGGAACGTTTCGTCGCTCATGAAGGCGCCGTAGCCGCTGTTTTTCATTGTCTCGACGACGGCGGCGACGCGGAACGGGCGCGCTCCTTGCAGCGTCTCCAGCGTGATCGTGTCGCCCAGCTTGCCGCCCCACACGCCGAAAGCGATGTTGTCGAGCGCAAGCTCGTCAGGCTGCAGGCTGCGGATGAGTTCGCTCTGCGGCCTATTCTGCCTGGCGGTGAACAGCGGAAACCTGTCGATCCAATCGGCGCCGACGCCGTATACCGGCAGCTTGCGATTATGGCCGTTCAGCGACCAGATAGCGGCTTGCAGCGGATACGTTTGGGCGTCGGCAACGCCGGCGGTACTCTTCAGCTGCGCCAGGTCGGTCTTCTCGATATGGTGGAACATCACATCCAGGCTGCCGCCGTAGGACGCATGGATGACCCGTTCGTAGGATTGGATCATCGCCGAGTTCAAGGAGCTCATCAGCACGATCATCGCAATGCCGAGGCTCAGAATGACGGACGTCATGGACGTTCGGCCAAGGTTGCGGAGCAAATTGCGGGCGGCGACTTCACCGCTGAAGCCGAAGAGAAGGCGATACAACGGCTTGATGGCGGAGGCGAATCCGCGGAATAAATACGGATATACCAGGATGATGCCCAGCAGCAAAGGGGCTACCATCAGCAGATGCTTGATGAAGAAGGCGGAACCGATCAGCAGTATGCCTGCGATAGCGCGTCCCTTCGAAAGCGGCGGCTTCTCCGACGGCTGCTCCTTCAATACGGCGATTACGCTGACCTTGCCGGCCTGGCGGATCGGGTACAAGGAAGCGGCGAGCGGGATGAGCAGCCCTGTCAGAGCGGCGATGATCAGACCTTGAAGCAGCTGTAGGCCGGACTGGTCGTGGATACCGAACAGCAGGAAGATGGCGGCTTTGAGCAGCAGGGCAAGACCGTATCCGATCAGCAGGCCGACAGCCGTTCCGGCGGCGGCGAGCAGAAGCGCTTCGTTCAGCACGAAGCCGCGCAGCTGGGCGGGCGTGTAGCCGATCGTCTTCAGAGCGGCGAATTCCTTCTTCCGCTCCGTGATGCTGACGTAGAACGAGTTGAAAATCACAACGGCGCTTAAGACGATGCCCAGGAAGCCGGCGATATACAGCGCCATGAAGAACGTTTCGGCATCCTTGAATTGAGTGTCGGCATCAATAATGACTGGCTGGATGTAGACGCTGCCGTCATGGGCAACCGCATGCTCCAGCGTGTGCTCGAGCTCGGCCGTGCGGGAAGGATCGAGCGACTTGACTTGAATGCCTTCCACCTTGCCCTGAAGGCCGAACCATTGCTGCAGATCGGCCAGCGGGACGGCGACGGTCCACGGATGATATTTGGCCATCGTCCAGCTGGAGGGGCCCATCAGCTCAACCGTATATTTTACAATGGCTGTGATCGGGATCTGTTTCACGCCGTTGCTCGTATTGAGGGCGATCGTATCGCCGATATCGGACTGCCACACTTTGGCCGTCCGGTCCGTAATGACGGCGCCGCTGCGGCTGAGGTCACCCTTGACGAGCCTGAAGTTCGTAATCGGGGTATCCAGGCGGCTGTAGCCTTTCAGATCGATCCGTTTCTGAATGTCGGTAATCCCCTCTTTATCAAGCTGCAGCCTCGTGTTTTCATTCAGGACGGCCACGGCCGCCGTACCCTCCAGGCGGCCGACGCTCTTGTGCAGCTCCTCCGGAAAGTAGGCTTCGGTACCGAGAATGGTGTAGTCCGCTTTGCCGAACGCGGCTTTGAGATAGAGAGGGAACGCCAGCTTCGCCGTATTGACGGAGGCAATGACGGCGAACGTCGAGCCGACGCCGATCACAATCGACAGCAGCGTCAGCAGCGTGCGCAGCTTGCGGCGCATCAGGCTGCGCCAAGCGATCAGCCATGGATTCACTGGAGCTCGCCGCCTTTCCAGTCCGTATCGACGATTTCTCCGTCCTGCAGCATCACGATCCGGTCGGCGGCCGCCGCCGCTTGGCGGTCATGCGTCACCATCACAATCGTAATGCCCTCTTCCTTGTTTAGCTGCGATAAGAGGCGGAGCACAGCTTCGCCGTTCCTGCGGTCCAGGTTGCCGGTCGGTTCGTCCGCCAGCAGGAGCGCGGGCTTCATCGCCAGCGCTCTGGCAATGGCCACCCGCTGCTGCTGTCCGCCGCTCAGCTGCGAAGGGAACTGGCCGGACTTATCGGCCAGGTTGACCGCTGCGAGGAGCTGGCTGACTCTTGCGGCAATCTCCGCTTTCGGGGTTTTGTTGGCCGATAGCGACAGCGCTACGTTTTCCGCCACCGTCATCGTCGGCAGCAGCTGATAGTTTTGGAAAACAAAGCCGAGCTTTGTACGGCGGAACAATGTGCGCTCATGTTCATTGAGCGACTCCAGCTGGACGCCGTCGACGGCGATGCTGCCGCTTGTCGGCAGGTCCAGCCCGCCGATCAGCTGGAGCAGGGTGCTTTTGCCGGAGCCGCTCGGCCCCATGATGGCGATAAATTCGCCCTTGTTGATGCGAAGGGAGCTCGGTTTGAGCGCGGTGAACGGGCCGGACTCGAGCTGGAATGTTTTCGTGAGATCTTGCGTGTGGATCATGGATGGTTGCCTCCTGTTTATGTTGTGGTCCCGATACCTCAGTGGGGTATGAATCCATCATAAGACAGGAGGAAGCCTCTGGAAGCGCAAACGGTGGGGAGTGGCCCGCAATTATTTGCGGTGGGGACGCAATAAATAATAGTAGTGGGAATATAAGCTCTTAGCTTGAGAGGTTGGAATGAATTGCTTATTTAAGTTTGTGCAATTGGTACAAGATTGATATCATTGAAGGACAAACAGTAATAAATGATAGCGAATAGGGCATAAATAATCGTATGTAATATTTGGAGGAGGGTTATCATGCCCACAAATAAATGGGATCTTTATATAAAGGAATTTGGGAAAATAAAGGAAGCAAATATTTCGGTTACCCCATTCATGATTTTTGTTGGGAAAAATAATAGCGGAAAAAGTTATTTAATGCTTTTGTTGTGGGGGATTTTATCGGAGAGTAGATCTTTGATACAAAAATACATCGATGAGTATAGAGGGTTTAATGAGTTATTAACAAAATTTACAAATCAATTTAATGAGAGTGATTCCAATACTATTATTCTCAATGAAGAAGATCAGGATAAGCTTCTGGAAGCATATAATCAGATGTTAAGAGATCAGCAGGATAGCTTACTAAAAAAAGTATTTCGGTTCCCCATTAATATTAGGGAACTGGTAATAAAAAGGGACAACCAGATTCCTTTCAAACTTGGAGTAAAACATAGCATCCGTTCAGTAAAGAGAAAAGAGATAAACGAGGATTCGAAGGATGCATCAATACAAATCTATCATGGGACAAAGGAACTTCTTGAAGCAGTGTATATAAATCCTGATCCGGAAGGGGTAGTAAGGTTCTTTCTACGCTATTCGCTTACTTTAATGATTACAGAAGGCTTTTATAATGATCCTTTTTCTTATAATCAAGATAAACAGCCACTCTACTTACCGGCCTCTAGGACCGGTTTTATGCATACATACAGAGCCATTGTAGGCAATTTATTTGAATCCAGCATGTCAGAAAATATATTGGTAAATGAACGTGAGGATTCGGCAAACCAGAAGATAAACGGCACCGAACTTACCTACCCGGTAATTCAATTTTTATCTAAGCTTCAAAGACATAGCTTTGATGACCAGAATATGAAAGTTTTTCAAGAGGAAATTGACTTTTTAAATCAAGAACTGCTAAGTGGTGAAGTTCAAAAGGATGAGAGCAACATGTTCAGATTTAGACCGTTGGATTCAGAGATTGCTTATCCTATGCACATAACCTCTTCATTAGTTGCTGAAATTGCACCAATCACGATATTCCTATCTTCTAACACGAATCCAGATTTATGGATTATTGAAGAAATTGAGTCGCATCTGCACTCCGAAATGCAGTTAAAGATGGCGAGATTTTTATTCAGGCTGCTTAACAAACAAAAGTCGGTTTGGATTACAACACATAGTGATAATCTGGCACAGCAAATCAATAATTTGCTTACTTTATCGCAACATCCCAAAAGGGATGATATTTTGTCCAAACTTCAATATTCCTCCAAAGATGTCCTTGACGATGTTACAATAGTAAACGCATATCAATTCAGCCTTGAAGACGGGTTCACTACAATTAAGAGTCTTCCACTAAATGAATACGGATTTGTAATGGAGACATTTAATGATACTTTAGTAGATCTGGTTAAAATCACAGACTACATTCAAAATTATTCGGAGTGAACTGCATGATCGATATTGGTTTTAATATAAATCGTGCCAAAGCACAATTTTATGAGATATTCGAAAGCGAAGTAGTCATAAGTGAAAATAGTGACGAAGGGAGGGCCGAATTAACCGTTATCTTCCAAGACCATAGAGGCAAAAAGTTTATTAGACTATTAAGAGAACATGATCCCATCTTGCAGTATGCAGATAATCAGAAATGTGCGGACGGGATCATCATTGAATGTACAGCTTCCGATTGTCAAAGAGCCAAAATTTATATTATCGAATTAAAAACGACAATAGGAGTAATGACTTGGAACGATGTAAAAGCGCAGTTCCGGGGAGCCACACTTCGGGCATTGGCCTTTGCAACCTCCATTGGAATTAACCATATTGAGGCCATTTCCTATTGTA
This sequence comes from Paenibacillus chartarius, assembly GCF_042432825.1. Lineage (NCBI taxonomy): Bacteria > Bacillati > Bacillota > Bacilli > Caryophanales > Paenibacillaceae > Paenibacillus > Paenibacillus chartarius. Next base: position 141,224 of record NZ_JBHLWN010000022.1, read on the forward strand.
CAGCTTATTTGGAAGATAGCGAAATAAAGAAAATTGCCGAGGCGATAGAAAGGCAGTCTAATTTGACGGGGACGGTTGCTAAGAAACGTCCAATTGGAATTAATCCTTCTGAGATAAAGGAATGGAATGACACTAAAATCACGCCTTTTAGAGAACAGAAAAACAGCTTTCCTCATAGTTACTGTATACTGTCAAGAGAAGCAGACATCAATAAAGGACTAATAAGTATGTAGGGAAAAGGGTACCCCACCGTATTGTCCCAGCGGGGTACCCTGATCTATTTTCATAAGCCGCACTCGCTCTAATACAAATCCTCCGCAGGTAAAATCCCCAGGCTCTTCGCCTTCTTGATCGCCTCGACCCGCGAGCTTACATGCAGCTTCTGGAACAGCTCGGTCAAGCTGTATTCCAGCGACCGCTGGCTGATCATGAGCGTCTTCGAAATGTCCTTGTTGCTCTTCCCCTTGGCCAGCTCCCGCAGCAGCTTGTCCTCTTCCTGCGTAATCATCGTTTTCTCCTGTTCGCCGCCGCCTTGCACAATAATCTCCTGGCGCCGCAGCTGCTTGAGCAGATGCATCGGCACGACGGCCTCCTTCCGGGCGGCGCAGCGGACCGCCTGCACTAGCTGCTCGCGGGTCGACGTCTTGGCGATAAAGCCGGACACCCCGGACTCCATCAGCAGGTTAAAATGCGGCGCAATCTCAAACCCCGAATAGATCAATATGACCGCATCCGGCACATACTCGAGCACTTTGCGCGTCAGGTCGGCTCCGTTCATATTCGGCATATAGAGGTCGAACAAGATGACATCGAACCGTTTCAGCCGCACGAGGTCGGTTACGCAATAAACGTCCGTCTCGATCGTCACCTTCATATCCGGCTCGGACTCCAGCAGCATCTTCGTGCCTTCCACGACCGAACGGTGATCGTCCACCAGTAAAATTTCCATCTGCATTCACCCTTAGTTCATGAATTTGGGCAGTTCAATCCGGACCTGCAGTCCTTCCCCCGGCGCCGACCGGAATGTCACTGTCCCTTCCAAGCTCATTACCCGCTTCTCGATCCCGGCCATGCCCATATGGGCGAATGAACCCTCAAGCGCGGACAAATCCATGCCGACTCCGTCATCGGTATACATGAAGCGAATCCGGTCGCCCGCGCCGTCCAGAACGATCGTCACCTTGCCCGCCTGAGAATGCTTGGACGCATTGTTGAGCAGCTCCTGCACGATCCGGTAAACGCCGAGAATTTGCTCCTCCTGCAGCGCTGCATCCATCTCCGCCGCGTGAAAATCAATCTCGTAATTCGCAAACATTTTCGCGTAGGAAAACAGGCTTCGAAGCGATTCGACCAGACCCATTTTCATCAGGAAAGGAGGGCGCAGCTCGTTGCACGTAATTCGGATTTGATGGATCGCATCAAGCAGCCCGTCTTCGATTCGGGCCAGTTCCTGTGTTGTGGCCGGGTCCAAGGCTTCCGACGAGGAGCGCAGCGATTCCAGCTTGCGGTACCAAATGATGAGATCCTGCAGCACGGAGTCGTGCAGGTCGCTTGAGAGCGAGGCGCGCTCCTTCTCGGACAGCTTGAACAGCAGGCGGAGCATCCAGCGCGGCGTATCGCTCCGGGCAACGATGTGCTCCATCCGGTGCATGAGATCTTCCAGCAGGCCGAGATTGTCATATAGAATCGTAACATAGTGAACGGCCGTCTCCAGCCACTGCTTCTCTATGGGCAGAAGGCCGTCCGCGGCCTCGATGCGGAGGTACACGGGCAGCTGCTTCTCCCCGATCCGTACGCGGATACCGCTGCCGCCGACCGAGCCGGGTTCCGGCTCCCCGTCTCCTTCTTCGATCCAAGCGCTTCGCACGGGAAGCACATTCATAATCTCATCGAGCAGGCGCTTTTCGAGCTCCGACACCTTCGTTACGCCAGCCAGATCGGCCGACAACCGGTTCAAGCTTTGCTGCAGCGCTTTGTGCCGTTCCTCGCTGCGAATGAGCTCGCGTTCCTCTTGCTTTCGCTTCGTAATATCTTTGGCTATGCCGTGTATGCCGTTAAGGCGGCCGGACACGTAGATCGGCACGAAAGTAAAGGTGACGATTCGCTCTCCGGATGCGTAATCCGTCAAACGGCACTCGATATCGCCGGGCTCGCCGAGCTGCGTGACGCGATGAAGCGTTTCGTAGACGGCGGCGTGGTCCTCGTCATGAACGAAGCCGAGGAAGCAGCGGTTCGCCAGCCGGTCGGCCGGAATGCCGACGACCGCTTCGAAGGCCCGGTTCGCTTGAACGATATACAGGCCGGTCAGCTCCATCGAGAACACGCCGTCAAGGTTGTTGTCGAAGAGTGACTTGTACCGCTGCTCGCTTTGCTCCAAGGCCAGCTCCGATCGCTTCTTCTCGGTAATATCCTGAATAATCCCATCGAGCCTCTCGACACTGCCGTTATGGTCAAGATAAGGATGTACGAAGAGGCGGGCCCAGCGGGTTTCGCCCGGCACATGAATGAGCCGAAGCTCTTTCGTAACCGGCTGGCCGCGGTCAAGCCGCGCTTTCACTTCCCCCATCAGCGCCTCGTTATCCTCGGGGTGGATGTGATCGTGAAGCCGGATCGGATGGCTCATAATCACGTCCCGCGGGAGACCGATCAGGCCTTCCATGCTTCTGGAGCAGTACGTATACCGGGAAAAATGCGGATCCGTCGACCATACGGCGGCATTCACGTTGTCGAGAATATTTTCGAGCAGCTGCTCGGCGTTCTTTCGTTCGGTAACGTCTCTCACCACGGCGACCACGTACTTGACGTCGCCATGCGGATCCAGCACGGGCTTCACGCGGGCCTCGATATGCAGCATGCGTCCGTCGGCATGAAAGAGGCGGTATTCCACATCGACCGGCTGCTTCATATGAAGCGCTTGCTCGAACGAGAGACGGGTTTTCTCCTTGTCGTCGGGGTGGAGAACCTCGAACGCATCCATACCTTCATACTCTTCGACGTAATAGCCCGAGAGGCTGTACATGGAGGGCGAGACGAAGCGTACAATCGCTTGGCGGTCAACCAGCACAATGGTATCGGATGTGTTCTCGGCGACAAGCTTGTATTTGTCCTCGGCGGACAAACCCGGGGCGTTGTCTCTTACGGTCACCGTATAGCCTGAGAGTCGGCCTGCCTCATCTTCTATCGGTACGGCCGTATGTCCGGCCTGCAGGAGGCTCGATGTGTCGGCAAGCAGCCGGAAATCGGGATGCCTGCGGAAAGCCTCGTTGCCCCATACAATCCGGTGCTCGGTGTCGGTCACGCAGACCGGGTCCGGCATGTGCCGCAGCAGCAGCTCGGCGCTTCGGATCAAGCTTTGGCGGAATTCCATAACCATAGGGGAAGTCTCCTTAAATCTTTAAAAATCATTACGTTCATTATAGAGGATTCGATCCGACCGCGCCCCGCAAAAATTTCGGGAATCCCCGCAATTTCTGCGCCGAACGGAACCGTGGAACGGGGATTTCGTTTTGTATGCTTGCCATCCAAACGGTGCATATAAGGCTTACATACAACGGAAGGGAGCAGGAGTGAAAATGCATGTGAGGAAATGGATTCGTAGTTCTTTATCGGCAGCGCCGGGCTGAATCGGAACTTGGGAAAGGTTGCGGGAACGCCCGCACGGCGGAGTCGATCACACTTCTATGCCCGCGTAGAGTCCCCTTTAAATGGGCAATTATTATTTATGAGCATGTATCCCTGGACTTACGCGCATGGCCACGTATAATGATACGAAGGTTATAGTTTCAGTTTGGAGGCACAACCCATTGACGATCATGTATCCATTCGCATTCGACCCCTCCCTTCCATTCGTACAGCAAGCAAGCGACTGGATTGCGGATGTATTTTACGAAAAACTGCCTGAAGCCGGCTTCGAGATTCGGGACGAGCAAATTTACATGGCATTTCAGCTGGAACGTGCGTACCGCGACAAGCAGACGATTTTTGCCGAAGCTGGTGTCGGAACGGGTAAAACCTTCGTGTATCTGCTTTACGCTATTACCTACGCCCGTTATACGAGGAAGCCAGCTATTATTGCTTGTGCGGACGAATCGCTCATTGAGCAGCTGGTCAAGCCGGAAGGCGACATCGCCAAGCTGGCCCGGCACCTGGATCTGACGATCGACGCCCGGCTCGGCAAATCCCCCGATCAGTACGTGTGCCTTAACAAGCTGGACGAAGCCAGGTCCGCCGGGGACGTTGATCATGAGTGGGCAGAACGGTATCAGGAGATCTACCGCGGATTACCCGACTTCGTGCGAACGCCGGATACGCTGCAGTCGTTTCAGCCTTACGGGGACCGTAGAGAATATGCGGATTTGACGGATGAGCAGTGGGCGCGTATCGGCTGGGATGTGTTCCAGGATTGCCTTGTCTGCAGCCAGCGTCATCGCTGCGGTCAGACACTGTCCAGGGAGCATTACCGCCGATCTGCGGATATCATTATCTGCTCCCATGATTTCTATATGGAGCATGTGTGGACATTCGAAGCGCGTAAGCGTGAGGGACAGCTGCCGCTGCTGCCGGCGCATAGCTCCGTCGTTTTCGATGAAGGACACCTGCTCGAGCCCGCGGCGCAAAACGCCTTAACTTATAAGCTTAAACATGCCGTCTTCGAGACAATCATTACCCGCTTGCTTGAAGGTGAAGTTCGCGAGACGCTGGCGGTCGCCATTGAGCGGGCTATCGAGCAGAGCGATTCATTGTTTGCTGCCCTGGGGCGTTACAGCCGAAAGGTGCCCGCTTCCGACCGGCGCGATATCGAGCTGTCAGGCGAGCTCACCCGCGAGGTGAACCGGTTTCGGGACCTGCTTTCGGCGATCGAGGAGGAGCTCGTGTTTGAAAGCGGCCTGTTCACGCTGGACGCCTATCAGCTTACCATTGTAGAAGAGCATATCGAGATGCTGCAGTTGGCGTTAGGTCTCTTTGTACGACCCGAGCGGCTGATTACTTGGGTGCAGGAAGACCAGGACGGCCTCACCCTGGTCGTCATGCCGAAGCAGGTGCAGGAAATTTTGAAGGAACGTGTTTTTTCGCAGCGCATGCCGATTGTTTTCTCATCCGCAACACTTTCGGTCGGAGGCTCTTTCGATTACATCGCGCAAAGCCTCGGGATCGACGACTTCCTCTCGTTCTCCGTTCCTTCGCCTTATAATTACAAGAAGCAGATGAGAGCCGAGCTTTGGCCGGATCAACCGGGCACCGATAAAATCAAGCTAGTCTTAGACTCGCTGAACCGCTCGGCTGGAAGAGCTCTCATTTTGTTTCCGTCCAGGGACGAGCTGCACGACTTTAAGATGAGGCTAGGCGAATATAAGGAGGCTGAAGCATTCCGCATTATGTTTGAAGGAACGGCAGAGATCAGCTCGCTGATCTCCGCCTTTCAGCATGACGAGCACAGTGTTCTGTGCGCCGTCACGCTCTGGGAGGGCTTGGACATTCCCGGGCCGTCCCTGTCGAACGTCATTATTTGGGGGCTCCCGTTCCCTCCAAAGGATCCTGTGTTCGAGGCGAAGCGAATGGACTCGCGCGATCCGATGGCCGAGGTGGACATGCCGTATATGATTTTACGTCTTCGTCAGGGGATCGGGCGGCTCATTCGTACCCGTGAAGATGAGGGAATCGTAATGATAATGGGGAATGCCTTGCATGATGAAGAGGTGCGCAGGCAAGTTCTGGCGCTGCTGCCTTGATTGGCGACCGTGGAGGCATTTGTAAAGTAGGGGAAGGAGTCTGGGGAAAGGATGGGCCGCTGTGACGTCTTGGCAGAGGGAAAGACGGCCCGAATAGGGCGGTCTTGGGCTGTGGTGTCGGCAGGGTGCGGTGAAGACGGCCCGAATAGGGCGGTCTTGGGCTGTGGTGTCGGCAGGGTGCAGTGAAGACGGTCCGTTTTGGGCAAGCCACAAATGCCGTTGTCATCCAAAAAAATCACCCGTCCATCTGCCTCGAGGCAAGTGAACGGGTGATTTTGCTACAGCTTGAAAATTTGCACCGTCTTCCGCAGCTCCCCGGCGATTCGGGTCATCTGCTCCGACTTGCCGACGACTTCAGCGACGGCGGCGATCTGCTCATTCATCGAAGCGGACATTTCCTCCGTCGAGGCGGCGGATTGCTCGGTGATGGCGGAGATGTTTTCCATGGAGGCGGCAATCTGCTTGGCGCTTTGCAGCATGCTCTGGCTTTCGTCCGCAAAACGGCGAATTTCCTCCGCCATATACGTCACGCTCTCGACGACCTGCGAGAAGACGCCTTTCGTTTCGACGATAAGCTCGGACTGCTTGTGCACGACTTGCTCGTTGATTTTCATTTGCTGAAGCGTAGCCGATATCCCCGTTTCAATCCCCCGTACAAGCTGGAACACTTCCTTCGTCATCGTGCTCGACTCCTCAGCGAGCTTGCGCACCTGCTGCGCAACGACGGCGAAGCCCCGGCCGTGCTCGCCTGCGCGGGCCGCCTCAATGGAAGCATTCAGCGACAGAAGGTTCGTTTGCTCGGCGATTTCGGAGATCGCATGCGTAATCGTCGAAATACCCTTCGCCTGCTCGGCGAGCCGGTCGATCGTTTCGGCGATCTGAGCCGTAACCTGTACGTTGGTTTTCGTCCCTTCGCTTTGCAGCTCGACGGCGCGGCGCCCCTTCTCAACCAATTGCAGCGTTTCATCCGACTTGCCGCTCATCTGCTGCGTGGATTGGGCGTAGCCCGAGATGCGTTCCTCGATATCTTTGGTCGTCTGGGACGCTTCCGAGATTTCCTCGGAGATTTGCCCCGCGCCTGTAGCGAGCTCGTGAGCCGATACGTTGACCTGCTCCAGAACCCCGCGGAGATCGTCGTTTTTCTGGAAAATATCGCTCCCCACCTCATACACCGAACCGGAGATACGCATCGTCTCGGTTAAAATGCCGCGCAGCTTGTCCGTCATCTGGTTGAGCGAGGTAGCCAGCTCGCCGAGGGCGTCGGAGGACGTGACCGGCACCTTCTGCGTGAAGTCGCCTTTGGCGATGGCACCCGCTACACGGGTCAATTCGCTGATCGAATCGCTAAGCGAGCTCTCCAAACGGCGGGCGATCGGATACGTTGCGGCGAGCAGCGCGGCGGCGATCAGGATGCCGAGCCATTTGGCGGAAGCAGGCAATACGAGTACAAGAACGATATCGAGCGCAAACAATGACGCTATCAAATAGCAGCCGATCAATACTTTGGACCAGAACGACAGAGAGGAAAGCTTGTTCATAGTAAGACCCCTTTGCAATAGATTCCACGAATTGGATTTTCATAATATTGTGAGTATTATAGTACGGAGGACCTACTTTTGGAAACGTTTACTTGTCGAAATATGGAACGTCAGGGAATGCATGTGGCCCTAGAAAGATAGGATGAAGATTACATTTTCGAAATGAGGCGGCACTTTGCTAGGTTTGTATGGTAGAGTATGGTAAAATTTCCTGTGTATTCGTTATCTACTAGTTGGGAGGTTTTCATCATGCGTCAAACTATGAAGCATATTACAGCTGTTACCGTGCTTGCCTCGTCTCTGCTTGTGCCTGCAATCGGTCATGCGGCGGATGCAGGGCCGGTTACTCGAGGCGAATTCATCCGTCTGATTGCCGAACGGCTGGAATTGTCCCCGAAGGACAATACTCTTGGACTGCCGAAGGACGTTGCGGCGGATTCGGAATTTGCGAATGCAGTGCGGGTTATGATGGAGCGTAAAATTTTGCAGGGCTACGAAGACGGTACGTTCCGCTTGTCGCAGCCTGTGACAGACACGGAAGCGAGCTATATTCTCGGCCGTCTCCTCGGCGTGAGGGATGGGGACGCGGCGAAGGCATTGCCGGAACGGTTCGGGGCGGCGATTGGCGGCGCGGGGAATTTGTCGGCGGAATCGGCGCAGCAGCTGGTGGACACTGCGCTGAAGAGCGACGAATCGGCGCTGGAGTGGCTGAAGAAAGCAGCCGAGAAGCAGAAGGAGGTCGTGTCGTTCCGCACCGCTGCCGAAATGGATATGACGATGGCCATGAAGGCTTTCTCCGACAATCCGGCCATGACGGTCGATATGAAGGCCAGCTCCAAGCTGGAGTTCCATATCGAGCAAGGACTTCATCAGGCGATGGAAACGGAAATGGTGGGCCCGACAGGTCCGGTTAAGATCCAAATGAATCAGTATACAGTCACTTCGGGTACGTATGTGGAAATGAATGACCCGGCGACAGGGAAGCTGACGTGGTTCGACATGACGAAGCAAATGCCGTATTCATTCGAACAGCTGATTGAGATGCAGAAGAACAGCTCGCTCAGTATGGAGAACTGGACGCTGCCGGGATTCTTTTACCGGGATCATGGTACGGAGACGGTGGACGGCGTCAAACTGCGCAAAGTTGAAATGAATGGTTCCCTCACGAGTTTCAAAGAAATTATGGACATCTATGCGAAGGTGTCCGGCGGGACCAACTCGGGCATGACGGATACGCTGAAGGCCATGCCGGGCTTCGAGGACTTGTCGCTGAAGATGTCGGGTGTCGTTTGGATTGATGAAACCAGCATGTTGATACAGCGGATGGATATGGACATGGTGATGAGCTATGGGGACAATTCGGTAATCCCGATTAGCGAAGTCGCGATGTCAATGGATATGAAGTATGCGGACTATAACGGTGATGTGGAAGTGAAGCTGCCGGAGGCGGCGAAGCAGGCTGTGCCGCTGCCTATGCCGACGGCCGGTGCGGGGAGCTAGTGCTGATGCTGAAGCTGATGCTAGTGCTGATGCTGAAGCTGATGCTAGTGCTGATGCTGATGCTGAAGTTAAAGCTAAAGCCGGCGCTGGTTCTGGTTCTGAAACGTCACGGATGATGCAATGATAAGAAATGGAAACGGCCGACTTTCCCTCAGCGAGGGAGGGTCGGTTTATTTTTTATGGGAAGCTTATTTGCGGATACGTTGGGGGACTCTTGCGACACCTGTAGAATTCAGTCATACGCCAGGTTTGAATGATGATCCAGTCTATGTTTGCGGCTTGAAATCCGATTTCCTTGTTGTATATTCGAGAGCAAGCGAGATAACGGGTCGACGCGGAGTTATTTTATCAATTTGAACGAGGATTCCCCGACAAGTAAAATAACGCCTCCAAAATCCTTTAATCTAGGCCGCGGATCCTTGTCCTGTGTGCGGCTGTTAGGGTAGATAGAGGTCGAGTATAGTGCATAGAGGAAGTCGGAAATTTGCGATCGTCTTCGGCTGGGCGGCAATTTTAACGCCGGCAACAAGAGCCCCGCCTATCGAGGAGCCGCAGCCCTGCTCATGTACGATCTGGCTTGCCTGCTCAAAACTTCTTCACCGCACTGCGATATTCGGTCGGCGACTCTCCGTACTGGCGGTGAAACTGCTTGGAGAAATACAGCGGGTCCTGGAAGCCGACCGAGGCGGCGATCTGCGCCGTGGTCAGGTCGTGGCGCTCGCGCAGCATGCGGCGGGCTTTGTCCAAACGGAGCCGGAGCAGGAAGGTGACGGGCGTTAGGCCGGTTTCCCGCTTAAACAGCTTGGATAAGTATGCCCGGTTGTAGCCCAGCGTCTCGGCCATGAGCTCAATAGAGATAGGCTCGGCGTATTGCGTGGACAAGTATTGAATCGCTTGACGTACTGTCGCTTCAATCTGGGGCGGGGTCGCCGGGCCGCCGCCCCCCGCTTCTTCGGCGGAGCGGGCGTCACGGTAAGCGGCGAACAGCAGCTGGAGATGGCCGGAGGCTTGCAGCGACGCGCTCAGCGATCGGGAACGAAACGCTTGCTCGATCGCACGGATATGGCGACCGGGCCGCAGGCTCGTCCCGGCTCGTATAACGGGTGCGCCGGATGTGAAACCGGCTGCCGCAAGAAGCGGGGCGCTGCCGTCCCCCCGGAAGGCGACCCAGCGGTACATCCAGGGATCGGCCGGTTCGGAAGCGTAACGGACGAGCTCGCCGGGCGAAATCAGGAAGCTGTCTCCGGCGGAAAGCCGATGGACGTTGCCCCCGGATGAAAACTCACCCTGACCGGCTAGCACATGGTGAAGCAAGTAGTGGTCGACGACTTTGGGGCCGAGCTGGTGGCCGGGCTTCGTTTGGCTGTGGCCGGCGAACAGCACCGTTACGCCGCTCACCTCTTCGGGCTCGGGGTTCGACACGACGAAATAACTCTCCGGGCGCCCGGGTCCGGTCGGCGTGGAGACGATGTCCGTTGCGGGATGTGACGATACCATACGGGTTCCTCCTCTTTCGGTGGAAATGGTCTAGCGGAACGTGGATATCTTATTTTTCGAAATGGACTCGAACGGCTCGAATTTCAACAGCGCATCGACATTCCTCAAGCGAGCCAACTGGCGGGATACGGGCATCTTAAGCGCAATGACGTTCCGTGGCGTCCGAATCGGCGTGTCCGGTTCGGAGATGTACCGTAACCACAAGCCGGAGCCGCGACTGCACCTTAATTCCGTACTGCATTCCATGACAGCAACAGTGTATCATTTTCCATGCCTCAACCCAATAGAAAATCACAAAATTCCATGTTGAGCTAACATGCTTCCATGGCAGGCGGCCGGCAGGTACGCTATACTGAAGCTAAAGAAGCGGACTTACCCGCGCGACGAAACCAAATTCGAGCTAAGGCGGTGCTAGCGGTAATGGCGGATGTGCAGCTGTTGAAGAAGCGTTTTATAGAGATTCATGGGGGAACGGAAGAGGGCATCAGGGTGTTCCACGCGCCCGGTCGGGTCAATCTGATCGGCGAGCATACGGACTACAACGGGGGTTACGTGTTCCCGGGCGCGCTGACGTTCGGCACGACCATGCTGCTGCGCAAGCGGGCTGACGATCAAGTGTCGCTGGCTTCCACAAACTTTGAGATGAAGAAACAAATTTCCATAAAAGGTCTGGCATACGACGAAGCGGATGACTGGATGAATTACCCGAAGGGCGTCATCTACTTCCTGCAGCAGAAGGGCCACGATATCGGCGGCTACGATGTGCTGTACCACGGCGAAATTCCGAACGGCGCGGGCCTTTCTTCCTCGGCTTCCATCGAGGTGGTTACGGCGTTCGGCTTGCTGACGGCGGAAGGCCGCGATGTAACGGCTGCCGAGGAACGCGTGCAGATCGCCCTGCTGTCGCAGCAAGTGGAGAACAAGTTCGTCGGCGTCAATTCCGGTATTATGGATCAATTCGCGGTAGCGATGGGCAAGAAGGATCACGCGATTCTGCTCATGTGCGACACGCTGGAATATGAGCATGTACCGTTCAACACGGGCGCTTATAAAATCGTCATCGGCAACACGAACAAGCGCCGTGGCCTCGTCGACTCCAAGTACAACGAACGCCGCAGCGAGTGCGATCAAGCGGTCGCCGAGCTCCAGGCTGCGTTCCCGGGTCTGACGCTGCTCGGGCAGCTGACGCTGGAGCAGTTCGAAGCGGAAGCGCACCGCATCGTCAGCGACACGGTCCGCAAGCGGGCACGCCACGTCGTGGAAGAGATTGACCGCGTGAAGCGGGCGGTCGAGGTGCTGAAGCAGGATAACCTCGAGGCTTTCGGCCAACTGATGATCGGCTCGCACAACTCGCTGCGCGATCTGTACGAAGTGACGGGTGTCGAGCTTGACACGATGGTCGAGGAAGCGCTCCGCATTCCGGGAACGATCGGCTCCCGGATGACGGGTGCAGGTTTCGGCGGCTGTACGGTATCGCTTGTACATGAGGACAGCGTCGAGCTGTTCAAGCAGCAGGTAGGCGCGAACTACAAGGAACGCACCGGACTGACGGCGGATTTTTACGTGTGCGATATCGGGGACGGCGCAGTTGAAGTGAAGTAGGGCTTGAGCGGGGTGGGGCCTGACGGAGGCTCGACAGCGGGCAAGCAGCACAGCGGTACGAAGCCATAGGGGCAACGGCCAGGACACCGTGATTCGAGCAAGCATACATGAGCAAGAATAAAGCGATACGAGAGACTGGTGCGTATGTGCACGCCAAACAAGGAACACGAGTAAGCAGCGGCGCTTCGAGCAAGCAGGCTGCAATCCGTAGCACAACGATTCATTTCAACCGCGAGGCAATCGGATTGCGAATAAGAACGCAGTAAGTCAATGGAGTACGGAAGAATCCTACGGAGAGGGGATGCACGATCATGGCGATTATGGTAACAGGGGGAGCGGGCTATATCGGCTCGCATACGGTGGCGGAGCTGCTGGCAAGAGGCGAGGAGGTCGTTGTCGTCGACAATCTGTATCAAGGCCACAAGGCTGCGGTGCTGGGCGGCAAGCTGTATGTCGGCGATTTGCGCGACGGGGAGTTTATGGATACGGTGTTCCGCGAGAACGAGATCGATGCGATCATTCATTTTGCGGCGAATTCGCTGGTTGGCGAGAGCATGACGAATCCGGCCAAGTACTACCACAATAACGTATACGGTACCTTATGCCTGCTGGAGAAAATGAACCAATACGGCGTAAAGCGCATCGTCTTCTCTTCGACCGCCGCAACCTACGGGGAGCCGGAAAACGTGCCGATCCTCGAAAGCGACCGCACGCTGCCGACGAATGCATACGGCGAGACGAAGCTGGCCATGGAGAAAATGATGCGCTGGTTCGACACGGCCCACGGCATCAAATACGTGTCGCTGCGCTACTTCAATGCAGCCGGCGCGCATGAGAGCGGCAAGATCGGCGAAGACCATCTGCCGGAAACGCATCTTGTGCCGCTCATTCTGCAGGTTCCGCTCGGTCAGCGGGCGCATATCTCGGTGTTCGGCGACGACTATCCGACGGAAGACGGCACCTGTATCCGCGATTACATCCATGTCAGCGATCTCGCCGACGCGCATGTGCTGGCGGTGGAGAAGCTGCGTCACGGCGGGGACAGCGATATTTTCAACCTGGGCAACGGGACGGGGTATTCGGTCAAGCAGGTCATCGACGCAGCGCGCAAAGTGACGGGGCATGCGATTCCCGCGGTTATGGAGCCGCGCCGCGCCGGCGATCCGGCGGTGCTGGTCGCTTCCTCGGAGCGGGCCCGCGTGGAGCTCGGCTGGAAGCCGTCGCGCACATCGCTGGAGCAGATCATCGAGAGTGCATGGGCTTGGCATAAACACAATCCGAAAGGATACAACGACCGGACCTAGACTAGGCCGACATGGCTTGCAGAAAGGATTGGAGGACATTACGTATGGATAGAGAGCTGAGGGCGGGACTTGCGATCGAGCGGCTGCTGCAGTTTGGCGTGCAGCGGGGGCTGTTGGAGTTGCTGGACACGGTTCCGGTGCGGAACGCACTGCTCGACCTGTTCGAGCTGGCGGAGCCGTATGCGGGCGAGGTGCCGGAGGAACAGCTGGACAGCCCGGTTGAAGCGCTGAACGAACTGCTCGATGCGGCGGTCGGAACGAAGCTGCTGCCGGAGGATACGCTGACGTACCGCGACCTGCTCGATGCGCGGATTATGGGGCTGCTCATGCCGCGTCAATCCGAGGTGGCGAACCGGTTTTGGGCGACGGCGAAGTCGGTTGGCGTGGAGTCGGCGACGGAGGCGTTTTACGGGATGTCGATCAACTCCCATTACATCATGATGGACCGCTTGCAGCGCAACCAGTACTGGCTGACGGCAACGGATTACGGCCAGCTGGAGATCACGGTCAACCTGTCCAGGCCGGAAAAGGACCCGAAGGAAATCGCGCTGCTCAAGACGCTGAAGTCGAGCCATTACCCGAAATGCCTGCTGTGTCTCGAGAACGTCGGCTATGCAGGACGGCTGAACCATCCGGCACGGCAAAATCACCGCGTCGTCCCGCTTCAGCTCGACGGCGATACGTGGTATCTGCAATATTCGCCTTACGTGTACTACAACGAGCACTGCATTGTGTTTTATCAGCATCATTCCCCGATGAAAATATCGGCGGAGACGTTCTACCGGCTGCTGGATTTCGTGGAGCAGTTCCCGCACTATTTTATCGGATCGAATGCGGATTTGCCGATTGTCGGCGGGTCGATTCTCGACCACGACCATTTCCAGGGCGGGAGGCATGCGTTCCCGATGGCGAAGGCGCCGGTAGAGGTGCTGCTTCGCTCCGAAAAGTATCCTGCGGTGAAGGCGGGCATCGTGAAATGGCCGATGTCGGTGCTGCGGCTGTCGAGCTATAACAAGGAGCAATTGTTAAAGCTGGCGATCGAGGTCCTGAATACGTGGAAGGGCTACAGCGATCCTTCGGTCGACGTACTGGCGTTCAGCGAGGCCGGGTCCGGCGGTGAAGGCGGAGCAGGTGCCGGGCAGGTACCGCATAATACGGTGACGCCGATTGCGCGCATTAATCCGAGCGGCGAGTTTGAGCTCGATCTTGTGCTGCGCAACAACCGGACGAGTGCGGAGCATCCGGACGGGATTTTCCATCCGCACCGGGAGCTGCACCACATCAAGAAGGAAAACATCGGCTTGATCGAGGTCATGGGATTGGCCGTGCTGCCGGGGCGCCTGAAGGGGGAGCTCGAGGCGATTGCCGGCGTGCTGACCGGAGCGGCGCCTCTGGAGGCGGGCGCTCTGGCGGATGCGGGCCATCCGCTGCATAAGCATGCCGCTTGGATTGATGCGCTGGTGAGCGAGCACGGTACGGGGCTTAGCGCAGACGCGGCAGCGGCGCTTCTGCAGCAGGAGGTCGGCGCCAAGTTCCTGCAGGTGCTGGAGCATGCGGGCGTGTATAAGCGCGACGTGCAAGGGCAAGCGGCGTTCCTGCGGTTTGCGGAGACGCTTGGGTTGAAGGGATAGAATAGATTTTGATCAGCACCTGCGGAAGTGCCTTCAAAAAGGCGGCTTCCGCGGGTGTTTATTTTTTGCCCGGATACCACGTATCTCAAATTCCCTAATTGGTGGATTTCTATACACACCTTAAGACCTTCTATAGATTCACATAACAATAGTTATTCTCGATCACATAGTTCTATAGGCCTATTAACAAACATAGGCTATTCGGAATATGATTGGGATAATCATATCAGCCAAGTGACAAAGGCAAACCGCAGGAAACTGCGGGACGCAAAGCCAAAGGGCCTGACCCGAGCGGGTTTTTCCGTTCGGATGGCAGCCGGTTGCCACAAGGAATCATAGTCTTTATGCCTATGGACCCTTGTTGGGTTCATTTTTTTGTTTTTGTCACAATTTGTTGTAGGGGGATTATTTAGGATGAGACAACGAAAACAATGGGCAGGATGGCTTGCATTGCTGCTTACTCTTCAGCTGCTGCTTCCGGCTATCACGGCAAATGCGGCGGCTGATAGCGGAACGCTGCTGCCTCCAAGTAACGTCGCGGCTCAGAATGTTACACCAAGTGACATTAAATTGACTTGGAGTCCGGTTTACAGTGCCACCGGCTACAATGTTTACAGTATTGTTTATGGATCCATGGACCTGGTGGGGACTACAGCAACAACGTCCTTCAGTTTAAGCGGTCTGTCTGAAGGTTCCTACAGCTATGTGGTTTCCACGCTTAGCTCAGGCTCGGAGTCCGGACCGGGAGCGCCGGTCACGGTTACGGTCACATACCCTGAATTAGCGGCTCCTGCATCGTTTACTTATGCGATTCAGAATGGGAACGATATTGTGTTAAGTTGGGGAGCTGTGCAATATGCCCAAACATATAACCTATACCAAGTAGGTTCGGACGGGTCGAATACGCTGCTCTATTCGGGGGCGGCACGTACTTATACGATTCCGAACGCACCTGACGGCAATTATACATACACGGTTTCTGCATCGCATTCCAAATATGGTGTTTCCCCAGAAACCGCACCTTTGAAGGTGGCGGTAGCACGCCCGACGATGACGGCTCCTGCCGGCTTCAAAGCTGCATTGTCCAACTTGGTGGATGTTACTCTGAGCTGGAGTGCCGTGCCGTTTGCGACGAATTATAAAATTTATCAGGTCACCGAAGGCGAGAAAGTGCTGAAGAGCACGATAACGGCTACGAGCGTTAAGTATACCAATTTGCCTGCCGGCGATTATGTATATGAAGTTCATTCGAACAGCGACCGTTTCGGTGAATCTGCAGACGGCAGCCAAGCCTCGATTACGGTCGGGACCGTCACGATGGCGCCGCCGGCAAGCGTAACTTTCAAACTGCAAAATCTAAACGATGTTGTCCTTTCCTGGACAGCTTCCGCGAACGCAACAGCTTATAAAATTTATCAGATCGTCGATGGTCAGCCAGTGTTGAAAAGCACTGTAACGGGACTGACGGCGACTTATGCCAAGATGCCTGCTGGTGATTATACGTATGAAGTGCGCGCTTATAGCGACCGATTCGGCGAGTCGAATGGCGGTACTCAGGTTAACGTAACTGTCAGTGATGTCGTCATGGAAGCGCCGCTGAATGTAGCTTACAATATTGTGAACGGCAATGACATTGTGCTTACGTGGGATGCGGCGGCGAACGCAACCAATTACAAAATATACTTGGTTGCCAACGGACAAGAGACGCTGAAAAACACTATAACGGGCAGGACAATCACTTATGCGAATCAGCCTGCGGGTGAATACACATACAAGGTGTACTCCTACTCCACGCGATTCGGCGAATCCGCAGAAGGCAGTTCGATTTCCGTTTCGCTGGTACACCCGGTCATGGTGCCGCCGGCGAATGTAACACAAACCGTGAAGAGCGCGACGAGTTTTGCATTGAACTGGGATGCTGTGACCTACGCGACCAGCTACAAAGTTTATATCATCGATAATGGGCAAAAGGTTTTGAAAAGTACGGTGACAACGCCGACAGTTACTTACACGGGTGTTGCACCGGGAACATATACGTACGAAATCAACACCTTCTCCAGCCGATTCGGCGAGTCGGCGGCAGGAACACGCGTTGAAGTCACAATGAATGGAGAGACGATGCAGGCGCCGGGGAATCCGACGTATACCGTTGAGTATATTAATGACTATACCCTTAAATGGACGGCTTCAGCGAATGCCACCGGCTATAAAGTGTATCAAATCATAGACGGTGAGCGTGTGCTGAAAAGTACGGTATCCGGGTTATCAGTTTCCTACACATATTTGCCTGAAGGTAACTATGAATATGTCGTGCATTCATATTCGACGCTGCTTGGGGAATCACCGGAAGGTGCGAAGATTTCGTTCACGGTTGTTTGGCCGGAAATTTCCCCTCCAAGCAACGTCACATACAAAGTGCAGAATGGCAACGATGTGGTAGTCAGTTGGGCTGCAGTTGCGAATGTGAACGGCTATAAAGTGTACGAAGTGTTGGATGGACAGACTATATTAAAGGCGACGGTTACAGTTCCAGCGGTTACGACGACAATAACTGATGTAACAGCTGGAAAACACGTGTACGAGATTCGCTCTTTCAGAAATCGATTTGGTGAGTCAAAGACGAAAAGTCAGCTGAGTTTGGATATGGTATATCCGGTTGTACAGTCGCCGGCGAATCTTACCTACACGATCTCCAACGGCAATGACGTAACGCTGAAGTGGAATGCTGCGCTGTATGCATCGTCATATAAAGTATATCGGGTGGTAGACGGAAATAAAGTGCTTGTAAGCACCGTTACCGGAACATCGACTACATATGCCAAAATGCAGGCTGGTACTTATAATTATGTTGTGTATGCCGTCAGTAACCGGTTTGGAGAGTCTCCGAACGGAAGTCCTATAGAAGTGAACGTTGCGGAGCACACGATGGAAGCTCCGAATAACCTGGTGTACACTGTAACGAACGGCAATGATATAACTCTGAAGTGGGATGCCGTAACCTATGCCGCTTCATATAATGTTTATGAGATTAGTGGAGATCAAAGGACATTAAAGAAGACGGTAACTACCACATCAGCTAGCTTCGTCAATATGCCTGCCGGCGATTACAAGTATGAAGTCCGATCGCTTAGTATGAGGTTTGGAGAATCGCCCGAGGGTGCTCAAATTGCATATGCTGTTGTTCTCCCGGTCATGCAAGCTCCAGGTAATTTGACCTTCAGTGTTGCGAATGGTAACGACTTAACTCTGAAGTGGGAGGCTACAACTTATGCTACCTCTTATAACGTCTACCAAGTTATCGACGGGGAACGTTCGTTGAAGAGGACAGTCAGTACGCTTGCGGCGGCTTTCACCAATATGCCGGCCGGTGATTATTTGTATGAAGTTCGCTCGGTCAGCACCAGATTTGGAGAATCTCCTGAAGGTGCGCAAATCGCCTTTGCGGTTGTATATCCAATTATGCAAGCCCCGGGCAACCTGACGCAAAGTATCGCGAACGGCAACGATTTTACGATCCGGTGGAGTGCCGTAACATATGCAACAGCGTATAAAGTATATCAGGTCGTTGACGGCCTGCGGGTGCTCAAGGCAACGGTAACGAGCACATCGGCGTCTTTCCCGAACATGCCGCAGGGAGATTACACATACGAAGTAAATTCGTTCAGTTCTCGATTTGGAGAGTCACCTGTAGCGGGAAAAATCGACTTCTTGTTGAAATGGCCGGTACTGCAAGCACCTCAGCTTAAGGGTACGGTCTTTAACGCGAATAACATTACGTTTACTTGGCAGTCGGCTGCATGGGCAAACGAATATCGCGTCTATGAAGTCACCGCGGGTAACCGTCAGCTGGTTTACAAAGGAACGGCGTTAACGTCGAAAGTGTATAACTTGTCGGAAGAAACGCATTCGTATGAGATGACGATTTATAGCAATCGATTCGGCGAGTCCGCACCTTCGCCGGTATATGCGGAAACGATCGTATATCCGACCATGCAAGCTCCGGAGGCGACATTAACGCTAACCAGTTCGACAAGCGCTCGGATTTATTGGAACTTCGTTACTTATGCGAACGGGTACAATATCTATGAACTGGTAAACGGACAACCGGTGGAAATCGCTAGAAATATTAATAACTTGTCTTACACCATTTCGAATTTGTCTTATGCAGATCATCAGTATTACGTAACGTCGTATAGTAACTCCTTCGGCGAATCGGCAGCATCGAATATCGTATTGGCGAAGTTAATCGTTGATACGGAGGCGCCAGTAACGAAGGCGAATGCACCGGCAAGTTGGTCGAATCAAGATGTAGTCGTGACACTGTCCGCTACGGACAATGAAACTGGTGTTGTACAAACGTACTATTCCTTAAACGGCAGTGCTTATGTTCCAGGGAATTCGTTTACCGTTTCTCAGGAAGGCATTACAAAGGTTTCCTACTACTCGGTAGATAAGGTCGGAAACCAAGAGACGCCAACTACGATCGATGTGAAAATCGACCGTACCGCACCGGTCACAACGGCAAGCGCACCGGTAGGCTGGTCGAAGGAAGAAGTGACGGTAAGCTTGACGGCAGAGGATAGCGGAAGCGGCGTAGCGAAGACATACTACTCGGTTAATGACGGAGAGTACGTAGAAGGTACTACGGTGAAGCTGAGCCAAGAAGGCGTGAGCAAGGTGTCGTTCTACTCGGTAGACGCAGCAGGCAACGCGGAAGCGGCGCAGTCCATCGATGTCAGCATCGACCGCACCGCACCGGTCACAACGGCTAGCGCACCGACAGGCTGGTCGAAGGAAGAAGTGACGGTAAGCTTGACGGCAGAGGATAGCGGAAGCGGCGTAGCGAAGACATACTACTCGGTTAATGGCGGAGAGTACGTAGAAGGTACTACGGTGAAGCTGAGCCAAGAAGGCGTGAGCAAGGTGTCGTTCTACTCGGTAGACGCAGCAGGCAACGCGGAAGCGGCGCAGTTCATCGATGTCAGCATCGACCGTACCCCGCCGGTCACAACGGCAAGTGCACCGGCAGGCTGGTCGAAGGATGAAGTAACGGTAAGCTTAACGGCAGAGGACAGCGGAAGCGGCGTAGCGAAGACATACTACTCGGTTAATGGCGGAGAGTACGTAGAAGGTACTACGGTGAAGCTGAGCCAAGAAGGCGTGAGCAAGGTGTCGTTCTACTCGGTAGACGCAGCAGGCAACGCGGAAGCGGCTCAAGACGTATCCGTTCAAATTGATAAGACAGCTCCGCTGATCGACATGGTGGTGGAGCCTGAGTACGGCTTAGGCAGCGTGGTCCCATTGAATTTTACGGCAACTGACTCGTTGTCAGGCATCATTAATTCGGTTATGACAGTTAAATATCCGAATTCTGCAAGTGCAGTAACCAAGGAAAGCGGAGAGAGCATTTCGTTAAATGTGCCGGGAACGTACACGGTAGAAGTTACCGCAACAAACGGTGCTGGGCTTTCGACGAAAATAGTCAAACAATTCTCCGTGTATATTCCGGCAACCATTACGGTAACGCCAACAGTCATCAAGGGCAATAATGGGGTCTTTACCGTAAGAGTAGACCTCCCGTCCGGTTATAGTACGGCAGGGTTTAATCTGGATAGTGTCCGACTCAATGGTGTAAAGGCTCTGACAAGCAATAACGGTTATTACAACCAAGCAAAAAATGGGCAGTTCAAGTTTGAACGATCTGATTTCGCTTGGAGCGGCTCGGAAGCTGTATTGCACTTTACCGGGTTGGTCAACGGTAATGAAGTATCCGGTCAAACGACAGTGAAATTACAAAAATAAAGCTGTTCGCATCACCATTTCCTTATGTGCCCCAAGCATGTAAGGGGATGGTGATTTTGTTCTTCAAAGGATGATCTTCAATGCGGTTGGTTAATAGTAGTATGAGGATACTGTTAGTTCGGGTTCGTAGGAGGAGATTGAAGTGGCGGAGTTTGACGTGTATGCCTTTGCCGATTACTCAGGAGCCGCGTCGGATAAAGAACAGCGTCGCCGGATCGCTTGGTGCGTAGGGCGGCGGTTGAGTGGCCTGCTGGACGGTCGTGGAGAGCTCCCTGCGGAGGTTTCGAATGGCACAGGAGATGAGGGGAGGCCCCTGTCGATTGTCGGTTGTACGCGAAGAGAGCTTGTCGAGGTGGCTTTACGTCTTCTGCAAAAGGCGACTGCGGCGCGAGAGCGGGTGTTGTTCGGCTTCGATCATAACTACAGCATGCCGGTAGGATTTTACGAAGCGGCTACGGGCCGGGAGCAGCGTTCATGGCGGCAAATGCTTGATTGGCTCGCGGATGAGCTGGAAGTGGGGCTCGAAGAGGGTGTCGAGCCCCACCCGAGGCAGTGGGCCGCTCGGGTGAACGAGGCGATCGCGCGCAGGCTGAAGCTGCCGGTAGGACCGTTCTGGGGCCCGCATTTTTCGCCTGGCCGGCGGATGTTCCCGTTCGGCGAGTTCGGCGCGAGGCTTCCCGAGCGACGCCTCGTGGAAACCCGCCAGACCGGCATGAAGTCGGCGTACCAGCTCGGCGGAGCAGGCTCCGTCGGCCTGCAGTCGCTGTTCGGGATAGCCCGTCTGCGGCAGCTGCTGCGCCGCTGCGAGGCGGCTGACATCCCGCTGCACTGCTGGCCGTTTGACGGCTGGTCGCCGCCGCAGCAAAAGCATGTTATGGTCGAGGTATATCCGACACTCTACCTGCCTGCCGCCGCTGGGCGGCGCACTGACGCCGGCGATGCCGCCGCCTGTGTGCGCTGGGCGCGCGAGCAGGATCGCCTCGGGCAGCTCGACGAATGGCTCGCCGAGCCGCCCGGGCTGACGCCCGCCGAGCGCCGGCGGGCAGCGCTTGAGGGCTGGGTGCTCGGCGTGCGCTGAGCTCCCTCGCACAAATGCGATTAGGCATTCAGCACCTCGGCCTCAACAGCACCCCGTCGCAAATGCCTTGCGTAATTGGCACCTCAGTCTCACTGGCATACCTATCGTATATGGCTTGCGTAATTGGTACTTCGTCTTCACTGGCATCCGCCTCGCATAAGCCTTGCACATTCGCATTTTATATCTGAGGCATCTTCCATCGTATTTGCCCTAGGCATTTACGCCGACCCATGCATCTCATCTCATCCCAAAGTCCTCGAGCAAATCTTCCATCAGCCCTCGCTTAATCTGTCGCTCCGGGACCTTCATAACCGTGCCGGCATGGCTTTAAGCGTCTCGCGCCCCGCACAATAGGCCCCCAAGCTCCGCCGTCTCGCAGCCTTCAGCATCCGTCCCCGCCAAGCAGACGCCTGTCACTGACATATGCTAAAATAGAAAAAACTACCTATTCACACGAAGGAGATCTTACCGATGCTAACGCTGAACCGCGAGCCGGAAGTCAAGGCGGAAATGTTAATCCGGAGGCCGGCTGAAGAAGTGTTCGAAGCTTTCGCAGACCCGGCCGTCACTACAAAATTTTGGTTCACCGGAAGCAGCGGAAGGCTGGAGGCGGGCAAACAGGTCCGTTGGGAGTGGGCCATGTACGGCGTATCGGATACCGTCACCGTATTGGAGTTTGACCCTTACCGGCGGATTCTGGTTGAGTTTTCCGACGGTACTCGGACCGAATGGACCTTCACACAACGCGCAGCGGACGAAACGATGGTCGCAATCATTGATTCAGGGTACAGCGGCAGCGGAGACGACATCGTCGCCCGGGCTATCGACTCCATGGGCGGCTACACGATAGTGCTGTGCGGGTTGAAGGCGCTATTGGAGCACAATGTTTTGCTGAAGCTTGTGGCGGACAAGGCTCCCGACGCCCATGTGAAAGACTAGCTAAAACGAGGTATGCGCTTACAAATAGGGTTGTACGGTCTAGCAAACCCCTTAAACGTAAAGATGCACTACAGCAGGCCCCCAGCACGCTGCAACAATGTCCTTAGGGACCATGTTGGACCTCCGTCAAGAAAATAGACACGCGTTACGATGTTTTTCTCTTAGAAACCTGTATG
>NZ_JBHLWN010000023.1:0-57983 GCF_042432825.1 Paenibacillus chartarius
TCTTCAGGAAGTATGCCTTGTTTCAGCCTCAAAAGCCCCCTTAACTCCGAGAGTCTATTTACATGAGATAACGTAAATAGATGTACGCACTTGACAAAAGAATAGACAAAAGCATGAGCGGGAAGCCATACTTCATATACTGAATAAAGCGAATAGGGTAGCCTTCTTTACCGGACATGCCGGCAACAATCAAGTTTGCGCTGGCTCCAATGAGAGATCCGTTACCTCCGAGGCAAGCGCCAAGCGCCAAGCTCCACCATAGCGACTCCAAGTTGCCGACCCCCATGTGGCCCATCTCCTGAATCATAGGAATCATCGTGGCGACAAACGGGATATTATCCAAAAACGCAGAGGCAATGGCGCTGATCCAGAGGATGAGCATAGCCGCTGCCACCGGATCGCCTCCCGTCAATTCGACGGCCTGGGCGGCCAAGCGGGAGATCACGCCGGTCTCCACCAGACCGGAAACGAGAACAAACAGTCCCACAAAGAAGAAAATCGTCATCCACTCCACCTTCGTAAAGGCCTCTTCCATCTTATGCTCACCTGTTAGCAGAAGGAGCAGGAACGCTCCAGCCATCGCAACGGTGGCCGACTCCAGATGCAGGAGCTGATGAAGGAAGAAGCCGGCAATCGTGAGTCCCAATATAGTTAGACACTGGATCAGCAGCTTCCGGTCTGTCAGCACCTCTTTCTCATCCATATTCATAATGCTTTGCTTAAGCTCCGGTGTCGTCTGAATCCGGCTGCGGAACAGCACGACGAGCAGCGGCACGATGACCGCCATGATGAGTGCCGTGATGGGAGCCAGATTGAGGATGAATGCCATGAAGGTGAGCTCTTTGACGGCACTCCCGATCATAATGTTCGGCGGATCGCCGATAAGCGTCGCCGTACCGCCGATATTGGCCGCCAGGATCTGCGCAATCAGATAAGGCACAGGATGGACACGAAGCTGCCTCGTGATGCTGAAGGTAACCGGCACCATCAGCAGGACGGTGGTCACGTTATCCAAAAAGGCGGAGCCCAGGGCCGTAATTAGCGTGAGAGAAACAAGGATTCGGGTCGGATCCCCCTTAGCCTTCTTGGCGGCTACTATTGCGATATACTTGAACAGGCCGGTTTCCGCCGTGATGTTAACGATTATCATCATTCCTATCAGCAGCCCTAGCGTGTTGAAATCGATGTGATGTAAGGCCTCTTCCTGATTGACGATACCAAGAACGACCATGAGCACCCCGCCGATCATGGCGACGATGGTCCGGTGTATTTTTTCCGAAATGATGAGTGCGTAAATAATTAAAAATATTGATATTGCCCAAATAGCTTGCTGTTCCATAATACCTCCCGAATGGCTGCTTATGTCTTATAGGTAATCCCCAACATTTCGCCGAATATCGAACCATCCCCTCTCGCAAATGAAAAAGGAGCCTGGTTTGACAGACTCCTCCGGCTACGTAACTATTTTTACAGTTCCATTATAAGGATCAAAGAGGCTTTAGTAAAGGCGCGTTCAGCAACCCTCTTTATTGCCATCAAAAACCCTTACTTAATGATTCTTCCCGTTATGGAATGTATCATGAGCGAAGCCGGCAGGCCATCCCTCTCATAGTTCACTACATAAACAAGAGGTACGCCTGTCCTGCTGGGCAGGTAGCACTGGTCAATATGTATCGTTTTACTTCCCTGAAGAGAATGATCGGAGCTTAAAGCGATTTTCATGGCTTCGTCCTTTGTCACCGCGGGGTACATCGGCCGGCCTAATCGCTGCTTTTCAAGACCCGTGTCTAAGGACCCTTCAATCCTTCTTATGCTCCCGGATCGATCCAGGTCTATCGTCAACAGATTTCCACACACAGGCTTGTTGTACAGCTGACGCTGCAAATATACCTTTAAGACATCATCGCTCTGCTCGATGCTCACGATCTTCAAGTCATCCTTGACTCTTTTCAATCCGTAAAGCGTCTTGATACTATCTAAATAAGCATAGGAGATCCATCCGGGGGAGTGTGCAGACGGTTCGGTCAGCTTCCCGGCCAATAGCTTAGGCGATTGAACGGTCTCATCCCACTCCATGGTAAGAGTACCTTCACTCTGCTCGTACATACGTTGCAGCACCTTAGCTGATTGTTTTGGATACTGTGGATTTTCAAGAAAAGGCGCATTGTTTAACAATGAACTGATCAGCGAAAGACTTATCATGAAACAGTACATCCGACACCTCCTAGCTATATTTTGGGAAATGTCGGTTGAATTTATTCCGAATTATCTCGAGAAAACTAAATAAAAGCTTCCCCTTAACCACAATTCCGTAGAAGGAGAGCTTGCCGAGTACATATAATCGAAGGTGCTAACGGGTTAACACGCTTGCATCCGAACTTCTGTCACCACACGCTGCCTGCCGCATGCAGCCATCTGTGACGGCCCCGCTCTTTGCTCCTCAGAAGCATCAGGGCAAACAATTGGGTTGCCTGGGGTCCATGAAAACCGAGGAAATGAACCGCTTAATACCGTTACAGGTACGATTATAGACCAGGCTGCCACCCGGTCTATAATCGTAAATATTACGATTAAAATCTTATAATACTCATTGCCACCTGCTGCGTCAATAGTCGGTTCCGATTCCCGCTGAGCTTGTCATTACAGCAAAATCAGGCTTCTTGTAATCTTTATGATTTTGAGTTCACTTCACATTTTTGATTAATCAAGGACGAGCCGATGTACCGTCTGGCAAACGTGCTAGTGTCCATTTGGGAAGCTCGTTCAAACATGGATACTTCTTTGCCTTCTCTTCATCGATATCAATGCCGAATCCTGGAAGATCATTCGGATACACATATCCATCCTTTTCTTCAGGACAACCGGAGAATACTTCGTAAACTTCTTCTTTAAACCCGTTCCATTCCTGAATGCCGAAATTGATGCTACTGATGTCCAAATGGACATTTGCCGCATGTCCCACTGGAGAAACATCCCCCGGTCCATGCCACGCGGTCCTAATTCCAAACGCCTCTGCCATAGAAGTCATTTTCTTAGCCGGAGTGATTCCTCCAACTTGGCTGACATGCACACGGATAAAGTCTATCAATCGATTAGACATAAGTGGAAGCCACTCGTTCGGGTTGTTAAATAGTTCTCCCATGGCAATGGGAGTCACGGTATGCTGACGAATTGTTCTATACCATTCGATTTGTTCTGGCGGCAGTGCGTCCTCCAAGTAGAACAGCTTAAACGGTTCCATTTGCTTAGCAAATGCTACCGCATCGATAGGAGCCAGTCGTTCATGAACATCGTGTATAAATTCAATCTCCCAGCCAATCTTCCCACGCAAGTGCTCGAACAACTCGACGATCCCTCTCATATAAGCCTTCGGATCGTAATAGACGCCGTCCAATGCGTTCCTAGGTTTGATGATTCTCTGGTCACGGCCGCCGTATAACCCCATCTGGCACCGCACATAGCGTACGCCTTGATCCATATATGATCTTACATTTTCCTCTACTTCTTCTTTACATGATCCATCGGCATGCTTGTAAATAGCAGCGCCTTCCCGACATTTGCCGCCAAGCAGCTGAAAGACCGGCAATCCGGCAATTTTACCTTTGATATCCCACAACGCCATATCGACACCGGAAAGAGCATTGTTAAATTCAGGTCCATTCCGCCAATAACCGCTGACCATTGCTGTTTGCCAAATGTCTTCGATACGGTGTACGTCTTTTCCAATTAAGAAAGGCTTTAAGTAATGTTCAACAGCTGAGGCAACGGTCAAATATCTTTGGGTAAATGTAGCGCATCCCAAGCCATAAAGACCCGGTTCCGAAGTTTCAATCTTAACTACCACCAAGTTAATCCCTTCCGGGGCGGTCAGTATTGTTTTTACATCGCGTATAGTAATCATCTTTGCTTCTCCTATCCGAATAACTCTATTGTTTTACGGCACCTGCTGTCAGGCTGCTGATAAAATACTTTTGCAAGAAAATAAAGAGAATGATTAACGGCAAGCTTGATAAAATAGATGCCGCCATCAAATCGTTCCATACAATCTTATAAAATCCGTTCAATTGGCCAATACCGATCGGTAATGTTTTCATATTCTCAGAAGTCGTTAAAATAAAGGCAAACATATATTCATTCCAACCCACAATAAATGAATAGATCGCGGTTGCCGCCAAACCGGGCAGAGACAAAGGAAGAATGATTTGCACGAATGTACGGACCCGGCCGCATCCATCGATAGTCGCTGCTTCGTCCAACTCTTTTGGTACCCCCTGGAAAAACCCAAGCATTAACCATGTACAGAACGGAACCGAAAATGAGATGTAAACCAAGATCAAACCCCAATGGGTATCCACCAGACCAATCGTTTTCAGAACCTTATAGAATGGAATCAGGAGCATAATAGATGGAAACATTTGTGTAACTAGTAAAAAGGTCAGGAACGTCCCCCTGCCGCGAAACTGAAAACGTGATACCCCATATCCCGCCAGCGCGGAGAACACTAGAGAAATACCAGTAGAAGCTAAAACTACGATAATACTATTGTAAAAATACGTACCAAACGGATAATCCTTCCATATTCTGGTGAATGATTCTAAAGTAACGTGTTCTGGGATCCACCTGGGTGGAGTCACCATAACCTCGTCTATCGGTTTCAGTGCCGTCGACATCATCCACAACACTGGAACGAGCACGCATAAAGATGCAAGTACCAATATCAAATACATGATCAGATTGAATATTCGTCCGTTTCCATTAGTCGTGGTCATTTCCGAACAGCCTCCTGTATAAAAATCCAATCAAGAAGCATACAAAGAACACGATGACTGCCATTGCTGCTGCTTTACCGTAATCAAAGAATTGGAATGCTTGTTTGAAGATATCGATGCTTACTACATTTGTGGCGTCTCCCGGCCCACCCTCAGTCAGCAGCCAAATCATCGTAAAATGTTTGAACCACCAGACCGTATCTAGGATCAGGGTTACCACGATGACAGGAAGCAAACCAGGCATTGTAACATACCGGAACGACTGCATCCGATTACAGCCATCGATCTTGGCCGCTTCATAGGTGTCCTGCGATATCGACTGAAGACCGGCAAGAACCATCATCATCACCATCGGATAACCCTTCCATACGCAAACAATGACAATGGCAATAAATGCGTAAGATGCGTCACCTAACCAAGAAATCGGATCATTGACCACATGAAGGCGCATTAGGACGTCGTTAAAGAGGCCATACATCGGATTGAACAACCACTTCCACAGCAACCCGACCACTACTTCCGGCAGCAACCATGGGAGAATGAGGATTGTCCGAAACACGGTTATACCCGGCAATTTCATATTTAGAACCAGCCCAAGAACAATTCCGATTGCGAAATGGCCAAGTACGGTCAACAACGTATATTTCAGCGTCATGATTATATTTCCGACGAACTGAAAGGATGAAAAAATGTTTACATAATTGCTCAATGCGACGAAATTCCATTTGTTGACCAAGTTGGTATTAAAAAAACTGATGTATGCTCCGTAAAATAAAGGATATGTAACCAACAATAAGAGCGTAATGGCAGCCGGAAGAATGAATCCATAAGCGGCCCACCACTCTTTTCTAACGATTGCGTTCTTCATTGTCCCCCTCCTTTCCGTTCATAAGCTTTCTGAAGAAGGGATTCCTTCTTCAGAAAGCCAACGGGGAAAAAATGTGTATTCACTTATTTTCCTTCTTTTGAAATTAACTCATTCGCTCGCGCTGCTGCTTTTTTCATGGCTTCGTCTGCCGTTATTTTTGAATTTGAAGCCAGCAAGGCTTGATAAGCTTCAGCTACGATATCATAGAACTGCGAATACGTGGAAATGGTCGGTGCATGATAAGCGTATTGAAGGGCTTTTACGAATCCAGCCTTATCAGGCGCACTGAGCGATGGGCTTGAGGCCAGTTGTTCTTTCGTCGGCAATGGGCCGGTCGCATCGGTAAACTTAAGGACGTTTTCATTACTCAATACAAATTTTAGATAATCTGCAACCGCTTCCTTGTTCTTGCTTGCAGCTGAAACAGAATATCCAAGCAACCCAAAAGTTGCAGAATGCTTTTCCTTCATTGGTACGGGGGCACTGTACAGTTTCCCTTTCAAATCCGGGTTTTGAGAGATGATTGTGCCGAGTGCATTTGGTCCACTGATCAACATAGCTGCCTTACCGGAGGCTACCATGCTGGCTGCTTCGGGGAACCCGGTTTCCGTTACGCCTGGAGGCACGACCTTGTATTTATTATTGAGATCAGCATAGAATTGAAGCGCATCCTTAGCTTTAGCCGTATCCAGATCAGTCACCCATTTACCACTAGCATCTTTGTGTACTTCCTCCGCACCAAAGGAGCGAAGAACTGGTAAGAATCGGGTTCCGCCTGATGTATTGCGCGTACCAATCATTGCAAAGCCCCATTGATCCAGTTTGCCGTCACCATTCGTATCTTTGGTCAGTTTTTGAGCAGCGGCAAGGAAATCGTCCCATGTTTCCGGAGCTTTGAGACCTTCCTTTTCAAACATATCTGCGCGATAAATCAATGCCTGAGGTGTTGATGTCCATGGGATGAATTGCAATTTTCCGTCAATACTGGACTCCTCAATTACATTCGAATAAAACTCCTTCAAATAATCGGCGCCCAATAGTTTAGTTAAATCCTCTGTGACATTCATGCCATAGGCGTTATACATAAATTCCGGTGTATTTGTAAACGCATCCGGCATCTGGTTAGCCGCGGCAAGAACAGATATTTTCTTGTACATGTCGTTCATGGGAACCCCCATAAACTCGATTTTGACATTTGGATGCTGTTTCATGTATGCCTCTGCGATTTCTTTCTCAATATCTCCGCCTGGTTTTTCTGTTTGTGTTGCAGACATAATAGTTAAAGTGATTGGCTTATCTGCCCCTCCCGACGCTTGTCCTGCAGTCGATCCCTTATCCGCATTGTCCGTTTTCGATGAGCAACCGATCATACTTGCACTTAAAACCACAGCCAAGGAAATCATTGAAACCCTTTTCATTTTCATGCTCAACCCTCCAATATTATATAAAAGTTATGTTAAAAGCAAAGAGTTGTCCTTTCATTGAGATTGACGACTCCATGCTGAATAACCAAAGATTTACACTTATATGATGTATGTTGTCATACAAGTTGAATGTGAAAATATGATTATTTATTTTTTAATTGCTGTATCTTTTGGCGATTTTCCTTCATTCCTGCCTCAATCAGTTCTTTTGCCTTTTGTGCATCTCTAGTACGAATCGCTTCATACTGATCGATGTGGCCTTTCAAGCTATCTTCACTAACTCCAAAGACACGATTCAATTCTTCCAGATAGTAGGAAAAGGGCTCTTTCACAGCTTGCATAAGTTTAATGAACAAATCATTTTTTGAAGCCTTAACAACGCAAAAATGGAATTCGTAATCGTGAACTGAGTATTTCACATAATCATCTTTGTTAGAAAGCATTTTTTGCAAAGCTTGGCCAATCTCTTGAATATCCTGTTCATCAGCCCGCTGAACTGCCAAATCAATACACTTGAATTCGATAGTTTCACGGAACTCCATCATATCTAAAAATTCTTTCTCACTTAGGTTCATTACTGGAAAGAAGCCATTGAGTATGACCTCGTTTACAGAAGGAGAAACAAATGATCCTTTACCATGGTGAGTGGTAATGATTCCCAATCCTCTAAGCTTTTGAATTGCACTTCTAACACTAATCCGGCTTACATTAAACATCTGGCATAATTCGTTTTCAGATGGAATCTTATCGCCAGGCTTCCATTTGGAAGTGATAATGTGGCTTTTAATTTGATCGTATACCTCATCCACCACATTTTGCTTTTCAATAGCCCGTATCATTGAATTCACCTCCAAACTCGTAACTTGTGATACAAGTTTATCAAACATTTTCACTTTGTACAATATATGATTTCATAAATTCCAAAAAAACAAGTTTTTCATCGTGCAGGCCTTGGCTCAGCTCCGCGTATTACTGAACAGAAAACTTTAATTAACCACGAGCCTGTTTCGAGACTTGGTATCGTTAATATTGTTGTTTGTTAATAGTAGAACCCTCGGCAAGCATCTCTTTGCCGAGGGTTCTTTAAACTAAGTCATATTATGGAGCCGAGGGGAGTCGAACCCCTGTCCGAAAATAACGCCACACAGGCTTCTACGGGTGTAGTCACGGTTTTGATGTCACCCTAGAGGCCCCCCGTAACCGGGTCCCCTTCGGGTCAGCCTGATTATCTTCTTCAGCTAGCCCCAGGCGGAGACTAGACAGCGTATCCCACTAAGAGTGAGCCCCTATCCCGGCACATGGGCGATGCAGAGTAGAAGCACGAGAGCAGGTTATTAAGCTGCTACTGCGTAGTTAGTTGTACGGTTGCCAGTTAATTGGCGTTCGCGTTGTTATAGTGGACGCAGCCCCACTACCCGCTACCCATGCTCGAACTATTCCCGTCGAATCCAAGAACGGCCCCGCATGTAGTAGGCGATCAAGAGCAGCGGACCAGGGCCGCGATCGATCATCCGATCTTCGCCATAGCCGGGTCGCCGTCATCTCGACTGCTTCATCAGTATATCATATCCGCGCAAAAAGAAAAGACAGGATTACTGGCAGCCCGTCCGCACAATCCCATGGGAAGATGCAAATCAACCCCATCGCACAGCACCATGGCCGTGCAGCCTGCAGCACGCCGCAAGTACGCCTTAGCCTTATCGCGCGATCTTCTGCTTCTCCCGCAGCGCCCGCTGGATCTCGCGTTGCGCATCACGCTTCGCGGCGGATTCCCGCTTATCATACTGCTTCTTGCCCTTGCCCAGACCGAGCAGCAGCTTGGCGTAACCATTGCGCACATAAACCTTTAGCGGCACTAACGTATAGCCCTCCTGCTTCGACAGACCGAGCAGCTTATGAATCTCCGGCTTCTTCAGCAGCAGCTTGCGCGCCCGCGTCGGGTCGCTTGGATTGTAGCGGTTGCCTTGCTCAAACGGCGAAATATGCATGTTGTGAATGAAAGCCTCGCCATTGCGAATCGTTGCGAACGCGTCGCCGATATTGGCCCGCCCCATCCGGAGCGACTTGATCTCGGTTCCGGTCAGCACCAGGCCGCATTCGTACGTATCCTCAATGAAATAATCGTGAGACGCCTTCTTGTTCTGAGCCAGCAATTTGCCGTCGCTCTTCTTGCTCACGCCGTCCGCCTCCTTCCGCTGGAAGTGCAATTATTGTAGCAAGGCGCCGCGGAAAAATCAAGCCAACCCTAGAATGGCACGCGGGCGAGCATCTGTGCAGCCGCATCGATTTCTTCCCGCGACATGCGCATCGCCTTCTCCGAGGAGCCATAGCCGATTTCCGGCAAGCCCTGCTCCAGCCCCCGGAACACACCGTCCGCGAATTCTTCGAGAGGGACTCCAAATGTGTGCACCCCGGCTCCGCCAAGATCCGTATTTACTGCAGGAGGAACGATTTCGATGACTTCGATTTTCGTGGCGGCAAGCTGGTGCCGCAGGCTTACCGTGAAGGAGTGGAACGCCGCTTTCGTAGCGCTGTAGACAGGCGCAGCAGCCATCGGGGTAAAGGCGAGACCCGACGTAACATTGACGACAGCCCCAACGCCGCGCTCAACCAAATGGGGCAGCAGCAGCATCGTCAAATGAATAGGCGCCTCCACATTAATAGCGATCTCCTGCTTATAATACGACCAGCTTCCCTGTGCCTTCTGGAGATTGATTCTCTGCTGAATGCCGGCATTATTGATTAAGACGTTCAACTCGGGAAAATCATGCCGTACCCGCTCCGCCAGCTCGATCCGGTCCGACTCGGAACCCACATCGCAAACGTACGTATGAAGCTCCGGGACCTTCCGCCGGGCTTCATCCAGCTTGTCTTCCCTGCGCCCGCACACGATGACGCGGTTGCCGAGCTTAACGAGCCTCTCGGCCAAAGCGAAGCCGATTCCCGTAGCACCGCCGGTTATGAGTATCGTATTACCTTCCAGCTTCATAAGTACCCTCCTCAGTCCAAACAAACGGGAAGAAGCCGCCTGCCTATGAGACGGCTCCTCTCCGAGTCAACCTAACACGCAGCAGCCGCTACTTGCGCCGCTTCTTCGTAGCGACGCCGCTACCGCCGCGCTTGCCGCCGCGGCGATCGCCCCGGGCGAGCGCATTTACGCTGCTCGCCCAGTCGCCCCCGGCCAGCGGGCCCGTATGGCCCGCTTTGCCGGGCGCGGCGCCCGGCGCCGCCGCTGCCTTGGCGGCAGCGCCGCGCCGCTTGCCAGCGCCGGCACCGCTGCCGGCGCGCTTCCCGCGGGCGCCGAAGCCGCCGCGCCCGCCGTTAGGGCCGCCGGCCCCTGCTCCGGCCGGCGCCCCGCGGCCCTTGCGACCGCGGAAGCCCCCGCGGTCGCCTTCGCCCTGCGCCGCACCGCCGAACCGCGGCGCACCGCCGCCGCCGCCCCGCGGCTTCATGTCCACAAGCTCAAAATCGATCGCATGCTCATCGATACTAACCCGGGTGACGCGCACCTTCACTTCATCGCCGATGCGATAAATTTTCGACGTCCGCTCGCCGATCAGCGCCAAATGCTGGTCATGGAAATGGTAGTAGTCATCCGTCATATCACTCAGACGGATCAAACCTTCTACCGTGTTATCCAGCTCGATGAACATCCCGAACGATGTCACGCTCGAGATAATGCCCTCGAACTCTTCGCCGATCTTATCCATCATGTACTCGGCTTTCTTCAGCGCTTCCGTATCCCGCTCCGCTTCAACGGCAATGCGTTCCCGTTCCGACGATTGACGCGCGATGTCGTCCATCCGCGACGCCAAGTACTCGAGCCGCTCCTCCGTCAGCGTTCCGCCGCCCTCCATGACCTCGCGCATCACACGGTGGATCACCAAGTCCGGATAACGTCGAATCGGCGACGTGAAGTGCGAGTAAAACTCCGCCGCCAGCCCGTAGTGGCCGGTCGAATGCGCGTCGTACTTCGCCTGCTTCATCGAACGCAGCAGTACGGTGGAAATCACGGTCTCTTCCTTCGTGTCCTTAATCTCTTCAAGCAGCGTCTGGAGCGCCCGCGGATGAATCGTATTGCCCTTGCCGCGCACGGCATAGCCAAAGTTCGCAATAAACTCCATAAAATGCTGCAGCTTCTCCGCGGAAGGCTCTTCGTGAATCCGGTACAGGAACGGCACCTTGAGCCAGTGGAAATGCTCCGCCACCGTCTCGTTGGCCGCCAGCATGAACTCCTCGATGATCATCTCGGCGATCGAGCGCTCGCGCTTGACGATGTCGTAGGGCTTGCCGTCGCGATCGACCAGGATTTTCGCCTCGGCAAAGTCAAAGTCAATCGCGCCCCGATTCATCCGCTTCCCGCGCAGCAGCATCGCCAGCTCTTCCATCATACGGAAGTCGTCCCACAGGTAGCCGTATCGCTCGATGAGCCCCGCTTCCTCCAGCTCCTCTTCGGACTGCGTCAGCATGCGGCGCACGTTCGTATACGTCATCCGCTCCACAGTCTTGATCACGCTCGGATACACGTCATGCCGCACCACATTGGCGCCTGCATCGAACTCCATTTCGCAAGTCATCGTCAACCGGTCGACCTTCGGGTTCAACGAGCAAATCCCGTTCGACAGCCGGTGCGGCAGCATCGGAATGACCCGATCCACAAGGTAAACCGAGCAGCCCCGATTGTACGCCTCCCGATCCAGCGCGGAGCCTTCCTTCACGTAGTAACCGACGTCCGCAATGCTGACCGTCAGCAAATAGTTGCCATTGGCGAGCCGCTCCACACACACCGCATCGTCAAGGTCCTTGGCGTCTTCCCCGTCGATCGTAACGATCCGCTTGCCGCGCAAATCCCGCCGTCCGCGCATCTCTTCCTCCGTAGGCGCATCCGGCACCGCATCGGCCTCGAGGATCACTTCCTCATGAAACGCTTCAGGAAGCCCATACTTGCGAATAATCGATAAAATATCGACGCCCGGGTCGTCCTTATGACCGAGCACCTCGATCACTTCACCCTCCGCCGCGGCGCGGCCTTCCGGGTAATTAACGATCTGAACGACAACCTTCGTGCCGTCCACGGCACCCATAAACTTCTCCGTCGGGATGAAAATATCACGGGTAATCCGCTTATCGTCCGGCATCACAAATCCATAGCTGCCGTGGTTTTGGAACGTACCTACGATCTGCGTGTTGGCGCGCGTAATGACCCGCACCACTTCGCCTTCCAGCCGTCCGCCGCTAGGGCCGCCTTTGCCCGTCACCCGCACGAACACGGTATCGCCGTTCATCGCCGTATTCATATCGTTGGCATGAATATACACATCCTGATGTCCTGCTTCCTCAGGAATCAGGAACCCGAACCCCTTCGCATGCGCTTGCAGGCGACCGCGCAGCAAATTCATCCGCTCCGGCACGCCGTAGCGGTCATTGCGCGTACGTACGATATCGCCGTCCTGCTCCATTTGATTGAGCAGCTTCAAAAATTCCTTAAATTCGAACGCATCGTTTACCCCAAAATGCTGCTCCAGCTCATTGTAAGTCATCGGCTTATACGCCGTTTCCCGCATAAAATCCAAAATCGTCTCTCTTGTTAACATCTGCGTCACCTTCTCTCCAGAGCCGGCATCCGGCTCCTGTCATTGTTCGGCTTGCTCAAGCTGCAGTCCACCTCTTGTACAAAAGCCAGAACATCGTTGTACACCGCATCCCGCTCGACATCCATCAGTATGGCATGCGACGAATGCGGATACCATATCAACCGCTTGCTGCTGGAGCCCGCCCGCTCATATACGAACGAGGCACTGGCCGGCAGCACCGTGCGATCCTTCTCGCCTTGTCCGACTAGAAGCGGAGCCGTCACCTGCGGAAGAAGCTTCGCCACGTGCCGCATCAGCCCCCGCAGACTGACGACACATGTTAACGGCGAGCGGTCATACGCTATAATCTCTTCGAATCTCGTTGTCAATTGCGAAGGCTTCTTATGAACGTACTTTTTCACATACTGCAG
The DNA here is from genome assembly GCF_042432825.1 of Paenibacillus chartarius. NCBI lineage: Bacteria > Bacillati > Bacillota > Bacilli > Caryophanales > Paenibacillaceae > Paenibacillus > Paenibacillus chartarius. Next base: position 13,066 of record NZ_JBHLWN010000023.1, read on the forward strand.
CGGATATGCCAGCCAAATTTTCCTATCGCGCAAGTAAATTGGAGATGCCAGGGACACCACCCCGTCCAATGGCTGCTCCGCTCCCAGCTTCAGCGCGAGCAAACCGCCCATCGAGTGGCCTACAGCGACGATCCGACGGTATGCCCTGTCCTTTATTTTATGATATTCCGCGAGCACATGCCCGTACCAATCCGGCCATTGCAGCCCCAGCATATCTTCCGGCTTCGTGCCGTGTCCGGGCAAACATACACCATTAACAGTATAGCCGAAATCGTTCAAAACATATCCGAACCGCCGGAACTCTGAAGGAGATCCCGTAAACCCGTGAATGAGCATAATCGCCGTCTCGCCTCGCTCCCCGCGCCCTTCCCAGTGAAACGGCTGCGGCGAGCGGTAAATTCTCTCTGTCATCTTTAGTCGTCATCCTAATCCGTCTGTATATAGAAAAACAGCAGGAGTATCGTTCCCCTGCTGTTTGAGTGTTATGAGTTATACCGATTTAACGAAGTAAGCAACTACAATCGACAGTACGAAAAATGCCGCAGCAAGACCGATTGTCAGCCTGGACAGAAACAAGTCGAGTCCGCGCGCTTTCGTGCGTCCGAACAAGTGCTCGGCGCCGCCGGAGATCGATCCGCTGAGACCCGCGCTTTTCCCTTTCTGCAGAAGAACAACGGCGATGAGCCCAATCGATGCGATCACTAGCAATACTTTAAACAACACGACCATCATCTTTATTTACACCCCAAGCTTGACAAATTTGAATGCGTGCATAAAGTCACTATTTCTAGTGTACCATACAAGCACTATCCGCACAAGCTCATCTGTAATTCGAATGAACCATCCTCGGCGGTGCCGCAGGCCGCCTGCTTCCGGAGAAAAAGTTTTTCAGCGCTCTTGTCGCACACCACAGGGCAAACAGCGAAAATAGTACGCCCCACAACACCGCCGGCAATAGCGTGAGCTGGGCCAAATTCGACGCATCTCCGGCCGACCGCGGCGTCGTTGCGCCCATGATCGCCAGAGAGATCGGCCCCATTACCGACTCCTCCAGACAGAGGAAGGCGACGAATAAATAATACCCGTTGCGAAGCCAGCGGGGCGCGAACGCAAGCACGACCACGGTGAGCAGCAGAAAGCCCGCCAGCCACATGATGCCGTACGAATTGCGAACGAACAAAATTAACGATACCGCCGAAATCAGCGCAATCAGCTGCAGCCCCGTCCGCTGCCTGCCTAGTGCGTATAAGCGGAACAGCAGCCACGCAAACAGCGACGCCGTCATATACCCGGCCAGCGAGATCGGGATGAGCGACCACGCCTTCGTCACTGAGGAGTACGTTACTCCGCTGTGATCCAAATACAGTTCAATATACATGACCTTACCGGATAAGAGCAGCGTCATAACCGCATGCCCGAACTCATGAACAAGCGTATCCACACTCCGGAAAAACTCAGAGAACGGGATGAACCTCGTCAACACTGCGCAAACCAGCAACAATACAATCGTCTTCACCCAGCTGCCCATCGGAAAATCCCCCTGACTCGAGGCGCTGCCTCAGCACTCCTTCCCATTATATACACTTCTGCACAGCGGCAAAACCGACCTGAGCCCAGTATATATTCAGCTAACCACCTGCAACAACGCCCTTTGATGCCTTACTGCAACCGCCCAACCAGCTTACCACCTTCATCAACGCCCTTTTGGGCCTTATTGCACCCGCCTAACTGGCTTACCACCTGCAACAACGCCCTTTCGGACCTTACTGTACCCGCCCAACCGGCTCACCACCTGCAACAACGCCCTTTTGGGCCTTATTGCACACGCCCAGCCGGCTTACCACCTGCAACAACGCCCTTTTGGGCCTTATTGCACCCGCCCAACTGGCTTACCACCTGCAACAACGCCCTTTTGGGCCTTATTGCACCCGCCCAACCGACTTACCACCTGCAACAACCCCCTTTTGGGCCTTATTGCACCCGCCCAACCGACTTACCACCTGCAACAACGCCCTTTTGAGCCTTATTGCACACGCCCAACCGGCTCACCACCTGCAACAACGCCCTTTTGGACCTTATTGCACCCGCCCAGCCGGCTTACCACCTTCATCAACCCCTCTTGGGCCTTATTGCACCCGCCCAACTGGCTTACACCTGCAACAACGCCCTTTCGGACCTTATTGCACACGCCTAACTGGCTTACCACCTGCAACAACGCCATTATGGACCTTATACCACCCGCCCAACCGACTCACTACCTTCATCAACGGCCTTATGGGCCTTACTGTACCTGCCCTACCGACTTACCACCTGCAACAACGCCATTTCGGTCCTTGTTGCGCCCGCCCAGCCGACTTACCACCTGTAACAACGCCCCTTCACCTTATTTGCCCACCTACCCGCCCAGTCGAGCCCCACTGGCCGCCGCCTTATTTACCACAAAAAAACAGGCCGCGCATAAACGCAGCCTGTTCACTAATCTTACTTGAAGTTACGGAGGTTGTAGAATGCTTGCTTGCTTGCGTACTGTGCAACGGATTGCAGCTCGTCTTCGATGCGCAGCAGCTGGTTGTACTTGGCAACGCGGTCCGTACGGGAAGGTGCCCCCGTCTTGATTTGGCCTGCGTTCGTAGCAACCGCGATGTCAGCGATCGTGCTGTCTTCGCTCTCGCCGGAACGGTGGGAGATGACAGCCGTGTAGCCTGCGCGCTTCGCCATTTCGATCGCGTCGAATGTCTCCGTCAGCGTACCGATTTGGTTAACCTTGATCAGGATCGAGTTGCCGATGCCTTGCTCGATGCCTGTCGACAGGCGGGATGTGTTCGTTACGAACAGGTCGTCGCCGACGAGCTGTACGCGGCCGCCCAGCTTCTCAGTCAGCAGCTTCCAGCCTTCCCAATCGTCCTCGGAGCAGCCGTCTTCGATCGTGATGATCGGGTACTTGTCAACCCAGATTGCAAGCAGGTCAACGAACTCGGCCGGCGTGAAGGATTTGCCTTCGCCTTCGAGGTGGTACTTGCCGTCTTTGAAGAACTCGGTGGAAGCAACGTCCATGCCCAGGAAAACGTCGACGCCCGGCTTATAGCCGGCTTTCTCGATCGCTTCGATGATCGTTTGGATCGCGTCTTCGTTGGAGCTCAGGTTCGGAGCAAAGCCGCCTTCGTCGCCTACAGCCGTGTTCAGGCCTTTGCCCTTCAGAACGGACTTCAGGTTGTGGAAAATTTCCGCGCCCATACGAAGCGCTTCTTTGAAGCTAGGAGCGCCAACAGGCAGTACCATGAACTCTTGAACGTCAACGTTGTTGTCGGCATGAGCGCCGCCGTTGATGATGTTCATCATCGGAACCGGAAGCTGCTTCGCGTTGAAGCCGCCTAGGTATGTATACAGTGGAAGCTCTACAGCTTCAGCTGCAGCACGAGCAACAGCCATCGATACCGCGAGGATGGCGTTTGCGCCCAGCTTGCCTTTGTTCGGCGTGCCGTCGAGCTCGATCATTTTCTTGTCGATGCCGACTTGGTCCAGAGCGTCGAGGCCGATGATTTCCGGAGCGATGATCTCGTTCACGTTCTCTACGGCTTTCAGTACGCCTTTACCCAGGTAGCGGCCTTTATCGCCGTCGCGAAGCTCAACAGCTTCGTGTGCGCCCGTGGATGCGCCGGATGGAACGATGGCACGGCCCATTACGCCGGAGTCGAGGTAAACTTCTACTTCTACAGTCGGGTTGCCGCGGGAATCAAGCACTTCGCGGGCATGTACGTCAGCAATCAATGTCATGGTACGGTTAACACTCCTTCTACTGGTTTAGGATTGGATAATCGACTTGCCTGTCATTTCCGCAGACGGCTTCAGCTGCAGCAGCTCAAGCAGCGTTGGAGCGATGTCCGCCAGGATACCGTCTTCGCGCAGCGTTACGCCTTGCTTCGTCACGATGAACGGAACCGGATTGGTCGTATGCGCGGTATTGCGCGAGCCGTCCGGATTCGTCACGATGTCGGCGTTGCCGTGGTCGGCCGTGATGCACACGACGCCACCCTTGGCCAGAACCGCTTCGACGACGCGCCCGAGGCATTCGTCCGTCGCTTCGATCGCTTTCACCGTTGGCTCGAGCAGCCCCGAGTGGCCGACCATGTCCGGATTAGCGAAGTTGAGGATGATCGCGTCTTGACGCTCCGCCTCAATTTCCTTCACCGCCGCTTCGGCAACCTCATAAGCGCTCATTTCCGGCTGCAGATCGTACGTCGCCACCTTCGGAGACGGAATGAGAATCCGCGTCTCGCCGGGGAGCTCTACGTCACGGCCGCCGCTGAAGAAGAACGTTACGTGCGGATACTTCTCCGTCTCGGCAATTCGCAGCTGCTTCAGCCCCGCCTGCGCGACAACTTCTCCAAATGTATTATCTAAGTTCTTAGGCTTGTATGCAACATAACCGCCAACAGTTTCGCTAAACAGCGTTAAAGCGACGAAATAAAGTCCCTTCGGACACTTATCGCCGCGGTCGAAGCCGCGGAAGTCTTCGTTCGTGAATACCTGGGAGAGCTGGATCGCCCGGTCCGGACGGAAGTTGTAAAATACGACTGCATCCTCGGACTCAACGAGCCCGACCGGCTTGCCGTCTTCACCTACGATTACCGTCGGCATGACGAACTCGTCGAATACCGATTTCTCATACGATTCGGTTACGGCCGCTATCGGGTCCGTGTATTGAGGACCTTCTCCGTACACCATAGCACGGTACGCCTTCTCCACACGCTCCCACCGCTTGTCGCGGTCCATCGCGTAATAGCGGCCCTGTACGGTGGCGATATGGCCGACGCCTAATTCGTCGATCTTCGCCACGAGTCGCTCCAGGTACGACTTCGCGCTGTCCGGAGCGACGTCGCGCCCGTCAAGGAACGCGTGAATGTAAACGTCGTTAAAGCTCTCGCGCTTGCACAGCTCGAGCAGCGCGAACAAATGATCGATATGGCTATGCACGCCGCCGTCGGACAGCAAGCCGTACAGGTGCAGCTTCTTGCCGTTGTCCTTCGCATGGCGGATCGCGCCGAGCAGCGTATCGTTCTCGAAGAAATCGCCGTCGCGGATCGACTTCGAGATCCGGGTCAAATCCTGGTACACGATCCGTCCCGCCCCGATGTTCAGATGGCCGACTTCGGAGTTGCCCATCTGGCCTTCCGGCAAGCCGACGGCTTCGCCGCAAGCGGTGAGCGTCGTGTGCGGGAACGTGTTCCAATACCGGTCGTAATTCGGCTTCTTCGCATGAGCGACAGCATTGCCGAACTCCTCGCTGCGCAGGCCGAACCCGTCCAAAATAATGAGCGCTACCGGTTTCGGTCTCGACATCTTACTTCGCCCCCTCGACGAGCTGGATGTAGGAAGCAGGCTCCAGGCTTGCTCCGCCGACCAAGGCACCGTCGATGTGCGGCATGCTCATGTACTCGCGAATGTTGCCCGGCTTCACGGAGCCGCCGTATTGAATGCGAACCTTCTCCGCAGTCGCTTCGTCGTACAGTCCCGCTACTACGCTGCGAATGTAACCGATCACCTCGTTCGCATCGTCGGCTGTCGACGATTTGCCCGTACCGATCGCCCAGATCGGCTCGTAAGCGATGACGACTTGTGCAGCTTGCTCGGCGGACAGCCCTTGGAACAGAGCTTCCGTCTGCACGCGGCATACTTCTTTCGTCTGATCGGCTTCGCGCTCTTCCAGCTTCTCGCCGACGCAAACGATCGGAGTCAGACCATGCTTGAACGCGGCATGCGTCTTCTTGTTTACAGTCTCGTCAGTCTCTGCAAAATATGCACGGCGCTCGGAGTGGCCGATGATCACGTACTGCACGCCGAGGTCCTTCAGCTGCACGCCGCTGATCTCGCCGGTGAACGCGCCGTTGTCTTCCCAGTGCAGGTTTTGCGCGCCGATCTTCAGCGTAGTGCCCTTAACGGCTTCAACAAGTGCCGGCAGGTTCGTGAACGGCGCACAGATGACGCTCTCGACGCCGTTTACTTCCGCCTTGCCCTTCACCTCGTTAACGAACGTGACGGCTTCGGAAACCGTCTTGAACATTTTCCAGTTGCCTGCGATAATCGGTTGTCTGCTCATCGTTACACCTACCGCTTTTATTTGTTTTGGGTACTTCTATCCGATATTGCTTTGTTTATCTCTGTATATTATTTATCTTGCAGAGCAACGACGCCCGGCAGAGCTTTGCCTTCCATGAACTCCAGGGAAGCTCCGCCGCCTGTGGAGATGTGATCCATCTTGTCGGCGAGGCCGAACTTCTCCGCTGCAGCAGCCGAGTCGCCGCCGCCGATAACCGTATAGCCTTCAGCCTCGGCACAAGCTTGAGCTACTGCGCGTGTACCGTGGGAGAAAGGCTCGATCTCGAATACGCCCATCGGTCCGTTCCACACGACCAGCTTCGAGGACTTGATGACATCCGCATAGATTTCGCGCGTTTTCGGTCCGATGTCGATGCCTTCCCAGTCAGCCGGGATGCCGTCGATGCCGACGATTTGCGTGTTTGCATCGGCACTGAAATCGTCAGTAACGACGATGTCGACCGGAAGCAAGAAGTTCACGCCGCTCTCCTTGGCTTTCTCAATGAACGACAGGCTCAGCTCCAGACGGTCTTTGTCGAGCAGGGATTTGCCGATTTCATAGCCTTGCGCCTTCAGGAACGTGTAGGATAGACCGCCGCCGATAATGATGTTGTCGGCAATCTTGAGCAGGTTCTCGATAACGCCGATTTTATCTTTCACCTTGGAGCCGCCGACAATCGCTGTGAACGGACGCTCAGGGTTACGCAGCGCCTTGCCGAGTACGTCAAGCTCTTTCTCCATAAGCAGCCCGCCGACAGCCGGCAGGAAGTGAGCGATGCCCTCCGTCGAAGCATGTGCGCGGTGAGCGGCGCCGAAAGCGTCGTTGACGAACACGTCAGCCAGCGCAGCGAACTGCTTCGCGAGCTCCGGATCGTTCTTCTCTTCGCCCGGGTAGAAGCGTACGTTCTCAAGCAGCAGTACGTCACCGTTATTCAGAACGTCAGCCTTCGCCTTGACAGCGTCGCCAACGGCTTCGTCAGCTTTTGCAACCGGCTTGCCGAGCAGCTCGGACAGACGAGCGGCAACCGGAGTCAGACGGAGGCTGTCGACGAACTCACCGTTCGGACGGCCGAGGTGGCTTGCCAGGATAACCTTCGCGCCCTTCTCGATCAGGTAGTTGATGGTTGGCAGCGTTTCACGAATACGCGTGTCGTCGGTGATTGCACCGTTCTCGAGCGGTACGTTGAAGTCTACGCGGACGAACACTTTTTTGCCGGCTACATCGATATCTCTAACGGATTTTTTATTCAATTCTCTCACTCCTTGGCGGAAATATCTCGCTGGGCTGCGCGGCGGATTGCCATAGGGACTGCGGCCTCTCTTGAAATCGCGTCCTCTGATTCCGCCTTAGCGGAAGAACGCAAAAGCGGCAGGTAAACTCTACGTCCCTACAGCATCCTCTGCTGCGCCTTGCAAGAATCGAAACGTAGTGCTCAGCTTGAATAAAGCTGGGTGGGCACATGGGAAAGAGGAGAATTTCTTCTCCTCTTTCTGTTGTACTAGCTGCCATATTAAGCTGTCGTGAAAGGTGACACGGAGGATGAATATAAAGTAACCCTCATATTCGATCCGCAGTGGTACCGGTCACCGACTGCTTACAGACCTTTCGAAGCGATATATTTAGCGAGGTCAACGACGCGGTTGGAGTAGCCCCACTCGTTGTCGTACCAGGAAACGACCTTCAGCATGTTGCCTTCTACAACCATTGTCGACAGCGCGTCGATCGTGGAGGAAGCCGGGTCACCATTGTAGTCGCGGGATACGAGCGGCTCGTCGGAATAGTTCATGATACCCTTCAGCGGGCCTTCAGCAGCTTCCTTCAGCGCCTGGTTTACTTCGTCAACTGTAACGTTAACCTTCATCTCGGCTACGAGGTCCGTAACGGAAACGTTCGGTGTAGGTACGCGGAACGACATGCCGTTCAGCTTGCCCTTCAGCTCAGGAAGCACGAGGCCGATCGCCTTCGCTGCGCCTGTCGAGGATGGGATAATGTTCTCTGCAGCGGCGCGAGCGCGGCGCAGGTCCTTGTGCGGCAGGTCAAGCACTTGCTGGTCGTTCGTGTAAGAGTGAATTGTTGTCATCATGCCCTTTACGATACCGAACTTCTCGTTCAGCACCTTCGTGAAAGGAGCAAGGCAGTTCGTCGTACAGGAAGCGTTGGAGATGACCGTGTGAGCAGCCGGATCGTACTTGTCTTCGTTAACGCCCATAACGATCGTGATATCTTCGTTAGTCGCAGGAGCGGAGATGATGACCTTCTTAGCGCCGCCCTTCAGGTGCAGCTCAGCCTTCTCCTTCGCAGTGAAAATACCAGTCGATTCAACGACGATCTCTACGCCATACTCGCCCCAAGGCAGTGCACCCGGATCGCGTTCTGCAAATACTTTTACGGAACGGCCGTTCACGATCAGTTCGCCTTCGCCAGCTTGTACCGTAGCGTTCAGTCTGCCGTGCGTCGAGTCGTACTTCAACAGGGCGGCAAGCGTGTTAACGTCCGTCAAATCGTTGATAGCGACGATCTGTACATCCGGATTGTTCAGCGCTGCGCGGAACACGTTACGACCAATACGACCAAACCCGTTAATACCAACTTTCACCATTGCGAAATTCCTCCCAGACCTATCATTTTAGGTTTATTTCAAGACGGCCGAACGTATTGGAGCGGCTCGTCATGATGGCATCATCGTTAAACTTCTTGCTTCATCTGTTCCGCAATCTCCAGAGCGGCCGCTTCGTCGGTCACGAGAATGTCCTCGTGCCTGAACCTGAGCACCGCCGCGATCGCTTCGCCCTTGCTCTTGCCGCCGGCTACGCCGATCACCGTCTCCATCTGCTGAATATCTTCGATACGCAGCCCGATGGTCGGCATCTTGTGAACGACCTGACCCTGCCGGTCAAAATAATAACCGAACGCCTCTGCCAAAGCGCCGTCGTTCATAAGAGAATCGATCGTCGCCTGGTCGACCTTACGGCGTCTAGCCATGACCATAGCATTGCCGATCCCATGAACCACGATGCGAGCCGACCGGATCACTTGAATGATCTCGACGATGCCCGTTTCCAGCATTAGCGACTGGTACGCTTCCTCGCTGAGATGATCGGGAACGTGGAGCAGCCGGTATTGGCCGCCGATCTTCTTGGCCATCGTTGAAGCCACGGTGTTTGCCTGCAGCTCGACGCTTTCGCCGAGTCCGCCGCGAGCCGGCACGAAGGTGATCCCCTTCAGCGGCACCGCCGAGGTAAGATGGTTGGCCACGTGAGCCATTGTGGAGCCGCCTGCGACGGCGATCACGACGTCGGGATCTTTGCCTGCGATCTTCCGCAAGACGCCCGCGCCTGCGCGCCCCAGTTCCATTTTGGCATGAGGCGATTGATCGGAGTCTCCAGGCACTACAATGACTTGTTTAAGCCCATAGTGGCTGCGAATGCGTTCCTCCAGCTCGGTCAATCCGAACGTCTCCTGCAGCAGCGGCTGAAAGCTCTCGACGAGCTTGCGGCCCGCTTCGGTAATCCGCATCCCCAGCGCATCGACTTCAAGGAGCCCTTGCGCTTTCAGGAAGTCGGCCTCGCCCCGCAGTACCCGCTCCGTCATCCCGAGCGTACCGGCCAATGTCCTTCTGCCGACCAAGCCGGACAGCATGACATGATGCAAGATCGTGTACCGCTTGTTCATGATGTCGAGCAGGTCGGGGACGAGCTGCTTTTGAATATCCAGCATCTCACGCATGTAGTCCCGTCCGCCTCGCTTCCTCTTCACCTTGCATTTATGGGCCGCATTGTGTCCCGCGTATACATTTTGAGTCCCGGTACTTTCATGTTTATTATACTCCAATCAAGCCCGCATGGCAAACCCAACCTCGGAAAAAAGTTACTGTAATTCTCGACTTGCTTTTTTCGTTCAAGCCCGCTATAATTACTTTTGCTGTCAACGAAATTGATACGCAGCACGCGCCCGTGGTCCAATGGATATGACGTAGGCCTCCGGAGCCTGAGATAGGGGTTCGATTCCCTTCGGGCGCGCCATTATATCACCTAACCAGTCTGGTACAGCCAGATTTTTTTATACCTACGTTTGACCTTTCTTGACCTTTGTTAAATATTCCGTTATCATAGGTATAGAAGGCCTAAAGTTATCCAACCCTAGTGACATTAAGGAGGTCATCGCGATGAGTTTCATTCCTATGGTTGTCGAGCAAGACGGTCGCGGCGAGCGCGGGTACGACATTTACTCCCGGCTGCTGAAGGACCGCATTATTTTCCTGGGAACGCCTGTTAACGACGTGGTGGCCAACTCCATCATCGCTCAGATGCTGTTCCTTGCGGCGCAGGACCCGGATAAGGACATCAGCTTGTACATCAATTCCCCGGGCGGATCGATTACGGCGGGGATGGCGATTTTCGATACGATGCAATTCATCAAGCCGGACGTCTCGACGATCTGCGTCGGCATGGCCGCTTCGATGGGCGCGTTCCTGCTTGCCGCAGGCGCGAAAGGCAAACGCTATGCGCTGCCGAACAGCGAAGTTATGATTCACCAGCCGCTCGGCGGTGCGGAAGGGCAAGCGAGCGACATCGAGATCCGCGCGAAACGGATTCTGAAGATGCGCGACAACCTTAACCGCATCCTTTCGGAGCGTACCGGCCAGCCGTTCGAGAAAATCGAGAAGGACACCGACCGCGATAATTTTATGAGCGCTGCCGAAGCTGCAGAGTACGGCCTTATCGACAAGGTTATCGACAAGATCTAAACACAACAAAGCCGCCCAATGGGCGGCTTGTTTCATTATATGGCGTCCTGCCGGCGGCCCGGCGGCTACAAGCTTATTCGGCCGGCGGCGTGAATGTGCGGGTTGCCAGCTCCGCATCCAGCATGTAGAACGCATTGCTGTCCTTATCGATCCGCTTGAGCTTCTGAACGATCGTATCGAAGGTCGCCTCTTCCTCCACCTGCTCGTCGATAAACCATTTCAGGAAATTGATCGTAGCGTGCTCTCGCTCGTTCCAGGCAAGATCCGACAGCTCATAAATGCGCTTGGTTACTAGCTGTTCATGCTCATAGGCCGTTTCAAATGCATTAAGGATCGAGCTGTACTGGTTCTCCGGATGCTCCATCCCCGTCACATGAGCTCTCTTGCCCAGCGTGTTGATATAACGGAAAATTTTCATTGCGTGGAACTTCTCTTCCTCCGCCTGAACGATGAAGAAATTCGCAAACCCGTCCCAGCTTTCCGAAGCGCAGTACGCCGCGATAGCCAAATACACCTGAGAAGAATAAAATTCATAATTCATCTGATCGTTCAGCTTGTCCAACAGCTTATCGCTCAACATAAGTCTTCCAGCCTCCTTTATTCACTTGAAGTAGTATGTCCTATCCGTATTACTTTCAGAAGGTCGACTCGTGCTGTCTTTCGATGAAGAATACCATAGAGCATACGGCAGGGCAAGTCCCGCTGTAGATTTGTTCCATAATCGTTTGCCCTATTCCGGGCTCAGCCACGCCGCAGAAGGCTGTCCATAAAGAAAGAAGGGTGGTCCCCGGGACCACCCTTCTTTCTTCTATCGGCTGCCGCAAGCAGCAGTCCGCAAATCAAATCACTTCGTTGTATCAAGCGGGTAGAAGATCAATTCCGCCGGGAAGAACGTTCCCGCCGGCGGAGTAAACTCGATGTGCAAATCCTTCTCCGTACCGTCCGTGCGTCCAATCAGCTGCACTTCCTCAAACGGCGGCAATATGCCGGATTCCGGCACCAGAGCGAAGTCGCCGTTGATCTTGAAGGCACCCGCGAAGCTTCCCCCGAGGCCCATCAGCAATATCGCCATCGGCTTCGGATTCGAGATGTGGATGTCGTATTTCACGCCATAGTTGCCGTAATTGTTGACGGCCTCTTTGCGGAACACATCATAACCGTTAACATAAACGTCCGATTTGCCGTCTCCCAGCGTAAGAATGGACGGCTGATTCAACCCGCTCAGATCGACGTCCCAACGAATGTCCGCCGTATCGAACGTACCGCGCACGTTTCCATTGTAACCAAGTCGCGGCAAGGTGCTTTCTACGGTTTCCGGTTTAATTTTGGTATGCGACGCAGCGAAGGTGATCTTCACCGGACCGTCGGTCTCCAGGTCGTAGAACAGATTTACTCCCTGCTCCGGATACATGGTCGGCATTTGCGAATAGACGACGCTCGAATTCGGCGGAACGACCAGTGTCCGTTCTTCCGGAGTCCCCATCAGGAAATCGACCGACGCCTCTCGTCCGATCAGCATCGCATAGATCGAAGGGAATACTTCCCCTCGCTTCGTCGTCTTGATGGTCACTTCCTTGTCGCTGTCGTTCGTCGCCAAGATGGCAAACTCCAGCGGCTTCTTCGTCATGTTCATATGGTCGGCGTATAACCGCGCCTTGCCGTTCACGACATCCTGATACAAGATACCTTCCGTCTCTACATTTTCCGGACTGTCGCTGACCAGAAGTTTGCGGCCCTTGAGCTGCGTGACCTGCTTTGCAACTTCAGGGAATCCGTGATAATTGCCGAACAGCTTGCTGCCCTTCGTCTTGAACGACGTACCGATCGGCTTCTTGTAGAGCGGATATTCATCCTTCGACAAGAATACTTCGTCCGTCACCTTCACATAGTTCGTATAGACGGCGCTCTTATTCCCCTTGTAGTCGTACACCTGCAGCGTTACGGAGTAGGTCCCCGGCTCGAAGAACGCTTCTTCCCGATTCCGCCAATAGCGCTGGGCTATCCCTTCGGCGTCCGGGTCGTAGCTCAGATCGACATACTTGACCGGTTCCCCGATGCGGTACTCCGGCTTGCCCGTAACGAATTTCGCAACCGGCTTGTTGCTGTAGGCGTCAACGTACCCGCTGACGGGAGGCTTCACATAAGTAATTCTCACACGGCCGACATCGCCGTTATACGTGTAATTCGCCCCCATATAATCGGCAACCCAGGTCAGCTTGACCAGAAGATTGCCGTCCACAATCGCCGCATAATCGTCGAACGGTCCTTCCTTGCCGTTAATGAACACCTTCTTCTGAACCAGATCAAGGACAATCCGATTGTCCTCCGGCTCCATACTGATCGTGTTTGTAACGGCGTCCCATTCAACCTTGAAGCCCAGCGCCTCACCCAAGAAGCGGGCCGGTACATAGGTGCTTCCATTAATGATCGTCGCCGGAGCCCCTAGCTTGACCTGTGTTGTGTTTACATACGCCGTATCCGAGTTCAAATACAGTACGATCGTCGCCGTCGTCGTCGATACCGCTTGCGCAGAGCCGACAACGAACAGCTGCAGCAGCATCGCTGCCGAGAGCAGCGCCGCCGCCTTCTTCTTCCACTTCATCATGCCTTGTCTCCCTCTCCCATTCGTATAGCCTCGTTACCAAACCAGGAACAAAAAAACCTCTTCCTAAACTACGTCAATTAGACGTAATTCCACGGAAAAGGTTGCGCACATCTGACATAATTCCCAATTCGCGAAAATTCCGACACTCGCTTCGCTGCCGCGCAAGCGGCCGTTATTGATTTTCTAATTCTTCCTTGCTTACGAGAGCGACTAAAGCGTTTACAGCCTGCTCTGCGTCCGAACCTTCAGCACTTATGTGAACTTCCGTACCTGAGGAAATAGCGAGACTCATAATCCCCATGATGCTCTTCGCATTTACCTTCTTCTCATCCTTCTCGACGAAAATTTCCGATGAGAACTTGTTCGCCTCTTGAACGAATAATGCCGCCGGTCTGGCATGAAGTCCGGTCTTTAATTTCACGACTACAGGTCGTCTCGACATCGAAACAATTCCCCCTACTTCATTAGCTTCGTATATTATAGCATTTTTCAGGAAATAGCACTAGAACAAACTTCAACCCTGGCTCCGCAGCTTCTCCGCCATCTCGTCAATCTTGCGCAGACGATGGTTGACGCCGGATTTGCTGACGCTGCCCTTGAGCATATCCCCGACTTCCTTAAGGTTCATGTCCGGATACTGAAGCCGGATCTCAGCCACTTCACGCAGCTTCTCCGGCAGGTTCTCAAGTCCGACTTCCTTCTGCAGCAGCCGGATATTATCGATCTGCCGCACCGAGGCGCCGATCGTCTTGTTCAGGTTGGCGGTCTCGCAATTGACGATGCGATTGACCGAGTTGCGCATATCCTTCATAATCCGAACGTCTTCAAACCGCAGCAGCGCCTGATGCGCGCCGATAATGCTGAGGAATTGAATGATTTTCTCGCCTTCCTTGATGTAGAGGACGTAGCCCTTCTTCCGTTCGATGCAGCGAGCGTTCAGGCTGAATTTGTTGGCCAGCTGGCAGAGCGCGTTACAATGCTCCTCGTAGGCGGATGCTATCTCGAGATGATAAGACGAACCTTCGGGGTTATTGACGGAACCGCCGGCCAGAAATGCACCGCGCAAATAAGATCGTTTGCAGCAGTTATTCTTTATAATACCCTTTTCGATGCCCGGTGTAAAATGGAACCCTTCCGTAACGATCTGCAAATCCTTCAGCAGCTCCTGCACACCGTTCGGAACGCGTACGATGTACACATTGTTTTTCTTCAGCCTCATCTTCTTGCGAACCAGCAGCTCGGTGTGCAGCTGATACGTCTTCTTCAGCAGGGAGTAAATCCGTCTGGCAATGGCGGCGTTCTCCGTCGAAATATCCAAGATGATGCGCTGGTTGGTCAGCTGTACGGAGCCGTTCATGCGAATCAGAGCCGAAAGCTCGGCCTTCTCGCAGCACTCGCCAACCTCAACCATCGTCAGCTCTTTCTTCGTCTGAGCCGCAAAGGACATCGGGTACTCACCTCTTTCGATCTATCCAGCTTTCCACTAACTGATGGATATGCTCACTAAGCCTCTCGGCGTCATGGCGCAAATACGTACGGAACAACACAAGCCGGTCGGCGACAACCTGGTACCCCTTCTTCGTTACTTTGTCGAGATCCAGATGTACCGCTTTGGCGCCTTTCTCCGCATACTGGGCCTGCACCTGCGGCGGAATGTCGCCATTGTTCACGATGACATAATCAAATAGATGATGCCCGACATGATCGTGAATCGCTTGCAAATGATCGCTTACGGAGTAATCGTCGGTTTCGCCCGGCTGCGTCATGACGTTGCAGATGAACATCTTGACCGCGTCCGACTTCATGATCTCTTCGGCAATCCCCGGAACAAGCAGATTCGGCAAAATACTCGTATATAAACTTCCCGGCCCGACCAGAATCGCATCGGCATCCCGAATCGCCTCGATCGCTTCCGGGAGCGGCTGCATATCTACCGGCTCGATGAACACACGCTTGATGCGGCCGCCGGCCTTAGGAATCTTCGACTCGCCGACGACGACCGTACCGTCCGTCATCTCCGCCTTCAGCACCGTGCCGTGGCTCGCCGCAGGCAGCACTCTGCCGCGCACGGCGAACACCCGGCTCATCTCACGCACCGCCGTAACGAAATCGCCGGTAATATCCGTCATGGAAGCAAGAATTAGGTTACCCAGACTGTGGCCGGCCAATCCCGTTCCGGATTGAAACCGGTACGACAGCATACGCGACAGCAGCGGCTCCACGTCCGCAAGCGCCGTCAACACGTTGCGGATGTCGCCCGGGGGAGGCATCTGCATCTCGTTTCTAAGAATGCCGGAGCTTCCGCCGTCATCGGCTACGGTAACAATTGCAGTTATATCAAGCGGCTTCTCCTTCAGTCCCCGCAGCATGACGGACAGTCCTGTGCCTCCGCCAATCACAACAATACGTGGCTGTTCCGATTCGCCGGCCTTCCCAGCACGATCCATTCTGCTCACCTTCTTCGCGGCTTCCTCGTGCTAATGGCGATCCCTCTCCGAGTCGCGGTGGGTGACACGCACTTGTCCGTTTTCGTCATTGTCCAGCAGCTTGCCTAAATACTCCGCAATCGCCACCGAGCGGTGTTTGCCTCCGGTGCAGCCGATGCCGACTACAACCTGGCTCTTGCCTTCCTTCTTGTAATGAGGGACGAGAAAATGCAGCATATCCGTCAGCTTCGCGAGAAACTCCTGCGTTTCCGTCCACTTCATAACATATTCATATACTTCCGGGTTTTGTCCCGTGAGCGGACGCAAATTCTCGATATAGTGAGGATTCGGCAGAAACCGCACGTCGAAGATCAAATCCGCATCAATCGGGACCCCGTATTTGAATCCGAACGAAACGAAATTGATGTTGATCCGGTTCGATTCCAAATTCGTGAAGCGGGATACGATTCTCTCTTTCAGCTGGGCAGGCTTGAGCGCACTTGTGTCGATCACCTGTGTCGCCATGCCCTTCAGCTCTTCGAGCAGCTTGCGTTCCAGCGTAATGCCCTCGAGCGGCAGTCCCTCCGGGGCGAGCGGATGGCGCCGGCGGCTTTCCTTATAACGCTGTACAAGCGTATTATCCGTCGAATCGAGGAATAAGATTTCATAAGTAATGGTAAAATGCTCTCTAATATACTTCAGTGACTCTTGAAGCGATGTGAAGAACTCACGTCCCCTCAAGTCGATCACCAAGGCCACCTTCCCGATCTTGCCCTGCGACTGCTCGATCAGTTCGGCGAATTTCGGTATCAGTACCGGCGGAAGGTTGTCGACACAGAAAAATCCGAGGTCCTCCAAGCTCTGCACCGCTATCGTCTTTCCCGCTCCCGACATGCCGGTAATAATGACCAGCTTCGCCGGTGCCAGAGTTTCGTCCATGGATACGTTCCCTCCCGCTTTGCTTCTTGCAAATCGATGATGACAACCGAACCGGCTGCCGGGTTTAACCGCGCAGAATGAGGCCGGCCGCACCGACCACGCCGGCGTTGTTGCCTAGCGTTGCAGGGACGATATCGACGCCTTCCTGCGCAGCCTCCGGCGCATACTTGCGGAACGTCTCGCGGATCGGCTCGAACAATATGTCTCCCGCCTTCGATACGCCGCCGCCAACGATAAAACGCTTCGGATTCACAACAACCGCTACCGTAGCCATCGAACGGCCGAGATAGTAAGCGGCCCGGTTCACAGTGCGCAGAGCGACTTCGTCGCCGGCCTTCGCCGCATCGAATACGTCCTTCGCTTCAATTCTCTCCAGCTCGCTGAGCGATGTCGTCTCGCCGCGTTCTACGGCTTCCTTCGCCATGCGCACGATGCCCGTTGCCGACGAGACGGTTTCCAGACAGCCCGTTTGGCCGCAGCCGCACTTAATCGCCTCGATATCCGGCACGATCGCCATGTGGCCCAGCTCGCCGGCCATGCCGGTTGCGCCTTGATAAATTTTGTCTCTTATAATGATGCCGCCGCCGACGCCGGTACCCAGCGTAAAGGCGACAATATTCGATATACCGCGGCCCGCGCCGCCCCACGCTTCGCCCAGCGCCGCCACGTTGGCGTCGTTGTCGATCTTCACCGTCTTGCCCAGCTTCGCTTCCAGCGTCTTCTTCACCGGCACGTTGCGGAAGCCCGGGAAGTTCGGCGACAGCTTCACGAAGCCTTCCGGAATGTCCATAAATCCGGCAATGCCGATCCCGATCCCCCCAACCTGCTCCCACGTGTAGGAGGATTGTTCGACAATCTTCTTCACATATTCGGCGATACGGTCAAGTACCGTGTCGGGTCCCTGATCGGCATCCGTCGGCCCCTCATAAGTATGAGTCAGGTTGCCTTCTTCGTCACAAAGCCCCACTTTAATTGTAGTACCGCCGATATCGACGCCAACGTAAATCTTATCCATCGAATCAATTCACCTCATGGTAGGAATGGTGTACGGGATATACTCCTGTTCCAACTATAAGCGATGGCTTGGGGCAGGTCAAGGCTTCTCAGCATGTGGAAGCCGGTTGCCAATGTCAAGCTAGGCCCGCTTTAACTCCAGCTTCCCTGCGATTCGGGACAACAAATAATTCACGACAAAATACATCAAGCCGACAAGCAGGAACGCCGGCAGCGTGAAGTTGACATTTTGACTCTTGACGATGTTCATGTTGTGGACAAGCTCCGGAAGCGCGATAATCGTCGCCAGCGACGTATCCTTCAGCAGAGCGATGAATTGGGACACGGTCGGCGGCACCATGCGGCGCAGCGCCTGCGGCAGCACGATATAGCGAAGCGTCTGCGCGGAGGTGAGGCCCGACGCCCGCGCCGCTTCAATCTGTCCCTTATCGATGGACGCGAGCCCCCCGCGGACGATTTCGGACAGCATCGCCGACTGGAACACCGTCATCGCCACGATCGTGGAGACGAACACGTTCATCTTGAGCCCAACCTCGGGCAGAGCGAAGTGGGTGAAAAAAATGATCAGCAGCAGCGGCAAATTCCGGATCGTCTCCACCCATACGGCCGTCGCCTGAGCCAGCACCGGAATATGAGCATAGCGTATGGAAGCGAGAACGCAGCCCAGGACAAAGCTGAGCACGATGGACACCGCCGCCACCTCCAGCGTCACGAGCAAGCCTTCCAGCAGAAAGCGGACGTTGTGCAGCTCGTAGGCTCCGAGAAAATCCATGCGGGATCACCCCTGTGTCTTGGCGTATTTGCGTTCCAAAGCTTTCACGGCGAAGCTGATCGGGATCGTGAGAACGAGGTAAAACATCCCGACGAACAAGTACGGACTGAACGTGACGAACGTCTGCGTAGAGATGATGTCGGCGTAATACATCAGGTCGAATCCGGCGACAACGCCGAGGATGGCGGAGTTCTTCACAATATTGAGAAACTGGTTGCCAATCGGCGGAATGACGATGCGAATCGCTTGCGGCAAAACGATATGCCGCATCGCTTGCACGTAAGTGAGCCCGGATGCCCGAGCCGCCTCCATCTGTCCTTTCGGCACCGACAGAATGCCCGCTCTCACCGCTTCCGCCACGAACGAAGCCGTGTAGACGATGAGCCCGAGCGTACCGGAGGTGAAGCCGTCGATCGCCTGCAGCCCCAGAGCCCCCGGCAGCAGGTAAAACCCGTACACAACAAGGAGCAGCGGCAGGTTGCGGATGATCTCCACGTAAGCGGCGCCTATCGCGTTCAACAGGCGGTTCGGGGTGATGCGCAGCACGGCGACGAACGTCCCGAGCACGAAGCTGCCCAGCATAGCGAGCAAACTGGCCGCGACCACATGGGCGAAGCCTTGCAGGTACAGATCCAGGTGCTTCGTTAATATGGAGATATCGATCATAAAGTGTTTCCCTCCTTCTAAGCGGGGGATAGGCAAAGGGATGAACAGCCGTCATTCAGCCGTTCACCCCCGGGACGGGCTCATTTACTTGGTCGGCTTCTCTCCGATCCACTTTTCGTACAGCTTATCGTACTCGCCATTTTGCTGCATCTCTTTGAGAAGATCGTTGATCAGCTTCTGCAGCTCGGCGTTGCCCTTCTTTACGGCGATGCCGTATGGCTCATCCGTGAACGTGCCGCCGACGACCTGGAAGTTCGGGTCCTGCTTCGCCATACCGTACAAGATCGCGTTATCCGTCGTCAGAGCGTCGCCTTGGCCGGACTTGAGCGCAGCGAACGCGTCCTGGTAATTGTCGAATTCGAGGACGGTAGCCTCCGGCGCCTTCTGCCTAATGTTCTGCACGGACGTCGAGCCCTTCGCTCCCAGCACCTTCGTCCCTTTCTTCAGATCGGCGATCGACTGCACCGGATTTCCCTTCTTCACCAGCAGGGACTGCCCCGCCTTGAAGTATACCTCGGTAAAATCAACCTGCTGCTTCCGCTCATCCGTGATCGTCATCGTAGCGATGATGGCGTCGATCTCGCCGTTTTGCAGCATCGGAATGCGCGTCTTGGATGTCACTTCCTTCAGCTCGAGCTTCGATTCATCGCCCAAAATCTTCTTGGCGATCGCCTTCGCAACGTCAATGTCGAAGCCCTCGACCTGGCCGCTTGCCGGATTTTTGAAGCCGAACAAGAACGTATCGTACTTGACGCCGACGATCAGCTTGCCGCGCTGCTTGATGGCGTCCAGAGCACCGGCGGAGGACGAAGCGTTCGATGTAGAAGATCCACCCGCTGCCGGTGCGGCCGGCGAACCGCCGCAGGCGGATAGAAGCAGTGCGAACAGCAGCATGGCGATAGCAGCCGGAATCCACTTGGATTGGGTTTGGCGGGTATTCGTCATGGAGAGGTCCCCCTTTTGGTTAATGATGCAGCAGCCGGTTCAGGAACTGCTGAGTCCTGGTCTCACGCGGACTTGTAAAAAACTGCGACGGCGGCGCTTCCTCTACGATCTGCCCTTGATCCATAAAGACGATCCGGTCGGCCACCTCCTTGGCAAAGCCCATCTCGTGCGTAACGACGACCATCGTCATGCCCTCCCGGGCCAGCGTCTTCATCACGTCCAGCACCTCGCCGATCATTTCCGGATCGAGCGCCGAGGTCGGCTCGTCAAACAGCATGACGGCCGGTTTCATCGCCAATCCGCGGGCAATCGCGACCCGCTGCTGCTGACCGCCCGACAGCTGCGACGGGTAGGCGTCCGCCTTTTCCGGGATCCCGACCTTCGCCAGATAAGAGCGGGCGAGCTGCTGCGCTTCGGCCGGCGGCATTTTCAATACTTTCATGGGGGCCAAGGTGATGTTGTCGAGTACTCTCATATGCGGGTACAGGTTGAAATGCTGGAACACCATCCCGATCTCCTTGCGCAGCTTGTTGATGTCGGTCCGCTTCGCCGTAACGGAAGCGCCGTTCACCGTGAGCTCCCCGTCCGTCACTTCCTCCAGGCGGTTGATACAGCGGAGCAGCGTGCTTTTGCCGGAGCCGGACGGTCCGATAATGACGACGACTTCGCCCTTGCGAATGGTCAGGTTGATGTCCTTCAACACCTGTGTCTGACCGAAGTGCTTAGTTACTCCGCGAAATTCAATCAAGAGCGCACCTCCTCCGCGGGGGTCAAATATATTAAGCATGTATATGAGGGGGAGAGTGCGTTTATAACGGTTGTCGGGGTTCGTTGCTTGCTGCAGCGGTGTTGGGGACGAGCATTCATGCGGGGTTAAGAGGGCGGCCGCTGGCGGGGCCCCGGTAGTTTTCAGCATGGTTATAGTCGTCCCCGGCCCCGACCGAATTACAAAGCCGCCGCAGCCGCTCCATTCCGTTTCCGCCGAACAACACAAAAAGGCCGAGCCAAGGCATGAAGCCCTGACCCAGCCCTACATATTTCCCTAATTCAGCCCTCACCGGAAGCTTACTTGCTCAGCGTCTCGCTCCAGTCGTGCACCGAGTTGCCCTCGAGGAACTTCTCCGCGTCGAGCGCCGCCATGCAGCCGCTGCCCGCAGCCGTGATCGCTTGGCGGTAGTGCTTATCCTGCACATCGCCGCAAGCGAATACGCCCGGAACGTTCGTCTGCGTCGTGCCCGGCTTCACTACGATGTAGCCGACATCGTCGGTCGTAATTTGCCCGCCGAGGAACTCGGTGTTCGGCTTGTGGCCGATCGCCACGAAGATGCCGTCCGTCTCGAATACTTCTTCCGCCCCTGTCTCGTTGTTCTTCACTTTGAGGCCGGCAACGCTGCCTTCGGCGTTCAGCACAACTTCCAGCGGCGTATGGTTCAGGCTCCACTTGATCTTCGGATTCTCTCGCGCGCGGTCCTGCATGATCTTCGAAGCGCGAAGCTCGTTGCGGCGATGCACCAGGCGCACTTCCGAGCCGAAACGGGTCAGGAAGTTCGCTTCTTCCATCGCGGAGTCGCCCCCGCCGACGACGATGATTTTCTTGCCGCGGAAGAAGAAGCCGTCGCAAGTCGCGCATGCGCTGACGCCGCGCCCGAGCGCTTCCTTCTCGTTCGGAATCCCGAGATACTTCGCCGAAGCGCCAGTCGAGATGATCAGCGTCTCCGCGACAATCTCGCCATGGCCTTCCACCGTCAGCTTAAACGGGCGGTTCGACAGATCGACCTTGTTGACCCAGCCGGTCTTGAACTGCGCGCCGAAGCGCTCCGCTTGCTTGCGCATATTTTCCATCAGCTCGGGACCCATGATCCCTTCGGGAAAGCCCGGGAAGTTCTCGACATCCGTCGTCGTGGTCAATTGGCCGCCAGGCTCCGGACCTTCAATAACAAGCGGGTTCAGATTGGCGCGTGCCAAATAAATCGCGGCTGTCAGGCCGGACGGGCCTGTTCCGATTACAACAGATTTGTACGTAGTAGACATACACACCTCTCCTCTCTCTATCGACACCCTGAGAGCAGCCTGACCGGCATACAATCCCCGGCTATGGCAGCTTAGGGAAAATCGCATCCATTTTCTCCCGCAATCCGCACGCTTCGTCGATCCATTTGACGTTCTTGCTGACCGTCGCCACCCCGACGTTATAACGTGCCGCCACCTCGTAATACGAAATGGCCTTGCGGTGCATCTTGGCAATTAAATATTCCAGAGCCGCCGCCCAGCCTTCTACCTTCGTGATCTTCGGGACCGTCGGGTAGACGCGGGTCAGGAATTCGACCCACAGCGTCTCGAGATCGTGCTGCTGGATCATGTCGTAGCGCTTGTTCATCGTCTGAACCGCTTTATCCATAACCGACTGCCACTTGGCTTCCCAACGCGGCAGCTTCGGCGAGTACGGCGACGCCTCCAGCACCAAAGTCTGGCCGTCGAGCACGACCTTGAGCGGCTCGCCGACGCCGATGGCGCGCAGCACGAAGATCGCCACCTTCTTCAGGTAATCGTCTTCCGCCGGATCCTGGATAAAATCGCGCAGCGCTTCTTGCACCTCATTATCGGCAATCAGCCCGAACGCCTGAATGACCTGCAGCTTCGTATCGGCATCCCCGTGGCGCAGCGCCCAGAAGAACGACGAGCGCACAAGCGGATCCTTCTTCAGATGCTCCGGAATGCCCTGCTGCGTCTTCTCCAGCACCTTGAACTGCTCTTCGAACGGCAGATGGTAATGGTAGCTGAAGCTCGGCTTCGGCTCGCCGCGTCTCAGCAGCTCCAGCTGCCCGAGATAGAACGCCGGAATATTCGATTCCGGGTCGGCCTTCTGCGCCTGCCGCCACAGCTTCTCCGCCTCGATATAGCGCCCGATATTCGTCGCCGCCACCGCAGCATAGTGATACAGGCACGGCTCGAGTCCCGCTTCGCCGGATTTCAGCAGCCGCTTGAACAGATGATACGCCTTCTCGTGTTCCGCCAAGATTCCCATCGTCGTCGCCAGCTTGAATACGTGGTCGGCGTGATACGGATATGTCTTGCGCAGAACGTCGAGCAGCTCGCCGAGCTCCTTCTTGTTTCCGAAGTGCTGATGGAAAATCGCCAGATTGCACAGCGCGTGCAGATTGCCGGGATCGCGCTCCAGCACGTCGTGAATCGTCGCCATCGACTTCTCGAACTGTCCCATGTAGTAATACGCCAGGGCCAGGTTATTGCGCGCAGCCGTCAAATCCTCATGCTTCTTCAGAAGCTTCTCCAGCTGGCGCACCGCTTCGGCGAATTTGCCCTCTTCGAGCAGCGCCCGCGCTTTATCGTGCTCGTAGAAGCCTTCGCGCGACTTGATCGAATTCGGCTGCACGGGACGCCCAAGCTCGATCGAGAGGAACTCCATCATCTCCTCCGCCTCGTTCAGGAACTGCCCGTATTCGTCCTGCTCCAAATAAAGAAGGAGCGCTTTCTCGGCCTGCTCGTAGTTTTCCATGTTGGCGTAATTATTAGCCATGTAAAAATGACATTCCGTCATGGCCGGATCGATCGATTCGAGCACGTGCTGCAGCAAGCGATTCGACTCCTCATACTTGCCCGTCTCGGACAGAACGCCCGCCAAATTGCAGTGATTCACCGGATTGTTCGGCTCGTACTCGGCCGCCCGGCGGAAATATTTCAGTGCCTTATCGTAATGGTACCGGTCGAGAGATTGCACCGCCCGTTCGAAAAAGAACGCCGCATCCATCTGGATGTCGATAACTTTCGGCTTGCTCATTGTCCCGGGTGCGGATAGGCGCTTCTTCTTCTCCATTGCTCGGCACCTCCTGTTGTTGTTTAGAATTATTACAAAAAATATGAAGCTACGCAAATTATATCACATTCGAGGCTATTTCCCAATAAGCAAGTCGGCGGAGCAGTTGATTATACCTGAAAAATACAGACAAGCTCCTGCTTTCGGCCGGGACGCGGCCTACTGTGTATAAGTTGATTGGTCGATAACCTTCAAAATGATGACTTCCTGGCCTCCAACTTCTATTCGAGCAGGAGGACTCAAGTTGATGGCCTTTTCGGGCGCATGGGGGTTACCCATAATTTGAGTAGACTTAAAGCTACCGTCCTGGATGAAAGATAGGACCAACAATACTGCAAAACCTAGCGCCGTTACTATAGCCAGCGATCTCATCGTCAAGCACCTCCATTTTAGTTCCATTGTACACCTAGCAGCAGGTTTGCTCCATATTCGCCTCGCGATGCAGCTACAATTTCACCGATAGGAGTATGTCGCTTTGGCAGATGTTTCTGGTGCTCTGACGGTATTGAGCATTCCTTCCGGCTGTACCACAACAATAGCTGCATGCGACGAAGAACGTCCCGAATCCTTTCTGCAGGAAAGGCTCGGGGCGTTCTGCATTTGAACGTATGCCATTAAAAGAAGAAGCTCACACGAGGTTCCTTCAATATCATTCAGACCGGAGGCTTGCCTGCATGCTGGTTCGGCCGTTACGGCCAATCGATGTTGTGCCGCACCTGGGCATCTCCCACCGGACCGCGTCCGTACGCTTCAGTCGCTTGCGGCGAAAGGATGATTTACTCCTATAACCGGCCCATCTACCAAAATACGGTCGGCTTTGCGACCCAACACGAAACATTGAAGCACTTGTAGAAGGAAAGCCTGCAAATGTACAGGAAATCGTGTACTGTCTTGAATACCTCGGAACGATTACTGCGAAAATACAGTCTTATTAGCACGACGATAGCTTGACTAGCAGGAATGGCTGCACTTTTTACATTAATGTTAGTCGGAATGCTATCAACTAAATCCTTATTCGATTCCTCTCGGGGGAGCTCTTCTATACAGTAAATGGCAGGGTGTCTGTGAAGAAGGTAACGCAGCCATATCTTCACGCATAAAAAAGACGGGGTATTAAACCCCGCCGTATTTGAACAGCGAACTGATGGAGCCGCCTTCCAAAATAATGCGAATCGCGTTGGAGAGCAGCGGTGCTACCGTAAGAATTTTGAACTTGTCCGAGTGGCTTTCCTCGACCGCGATAGAGTCGGTGATGACGACCTCGTTAATATTCGGATGATCGAGACGCTGGATCGCCGGGCCGGAAAATACCGGGTGCGTCGCGCAGATGAAGGCGTCCTCGGCCCCGCGCTCCTTCAGCCCTTCGACAACGTTGACGATCGTCGTGCCGGTGTCGATCAGGTCCTCAATGATGATCGGCGTGTAGCCGGCCACTTCACCGATCAAGTGCGTGATCACAGCTTCGTTATGAGCAGGACGCTTCTTGATCATGATCGCGAAAGGAGCGTCGAGCACGTTCGCCATCTTCTCCGCGGCGGAAGCGCGTCCCGCGTCCGGCGATACGACGACCGGATTGCGGATGTCTTTGCGTCGAATATAGTCGCTGATCAGATCAAGCGCAGTCAAATGATCGACAGGAATGTCGAAAAATCCTTGAATTGCCGGTGCATGCAGGTCAATCGTGACGACACGATCCGCGCCTGCGGCTTGCAGAAGGTCTGCCACCAGCTTCGCCGAAATCGGCTCGCGCGGCGCAGCCTTTCGCTCCTGACGGGAGTAACCATAGTACGGGAGGACAATGTTGATCGTTTTGGCGGATGCCCTTTTGGCGGCGTCCATCATGACCAGCAGCTCCACCAGATGCTCGTTGATCGGATGAGAGAAGGTCTGAACCAGGAACACATCGCAGTTACGGATGCTTTCTTCATATAGACAGTAAATTTCGCCGCTCTTGAAGCGCGAAAGCTTGATGATCCCTAGTGACTGCCCCAATTCGGCGGCAATACGCTCCGCTAACTTCGGGTTCGAGGAGCCGGAAAAAATCTTCACTTTGTCGCTGTACATGGTACCCTCCACGTTCCAAATATAAATCTATTATACATGAAAACTGTCGAATTTAGAAACCCGAAAGGGAGCGTTTTCTGCCTGAAAATGTGGCTATTTGCGTAACTCCGATCTCTTTCAGCAGCTCCCGCGCCTGATCCAGGTACTGACCGAGGCGCTCCGGCTGATGCGCGTCGGAGCCGATCGTGATCGGAATCCCGATGCTGTGCGCGTACTCGAGCATGCGGCGGCTCGGGAACATCTCTTCGCACGGCATACGCAGGCCGGATGCGTTCAGCTCAATGGCGAGGTTGCAAGCCTTGACGACGTCCAGCGTCTCCCGCTCCAGCTCGAGCATCGGCTCCGCCGGCTTATAGCCGAACCGCTTGATCACGTCGATATGTCCGATATAGTCGTAGAAGCCCGTCCGCGCCGCCTTCTGCACGGCTTCGTAGTACTGGCGGTACACGTCCTCGGGACTTTTGCCCTCCCAGCCCGCCAGCTGCCGCGAATCCGAGATGTCCCATTCCCCGAGAAAATGAACCGATCCGATCACGTAGTCGAACGGGTATGCTTTTATAATATCCTCAATCTGCCGCTCGTACCCCTCAATATAATCGCCCTCGAGTCCGACGCGGATGTCGATCTCGTTCTTGTACTTATCCTTGAGGTATAAGCATTCTTCTACATATTTCGGCAGCTCTTCCATCGGCATCGCCATGCCGGGATAATACGTCGCCGGGTCCACATGAAGAAGCGGCATGTGATCGGACAGCCCCAGCTGGGTCAGCCCGATCTCAATGCCGCGCCTTACATATTCCTCCAACGAGCCGGAGGCGTGGCCGCAGCGGACGTGATGCGTGTGGTAATCGATCCACATCAGCGAATCTCACTCCTGCGGGAAAATTTTTGATCCGACGATGCGCCCTTCAGATGGCGGCTTTCCAGCTCGCGCAGCACGGCATCGAGCGGCACCTTGCGCTCGCGAAGCAGCACCAGCAGGTGGAACAGCACGTCGCCGGCCTCGTAGCGCAGCTCGTCGTTGTCGTTGTTCTTCGCGCCGATCACGACCTCTGCCGCTTCTTCGGCGAACTTCTTAAGAATTTTGTCGAGACCCTTCTCGAACAGGTAGGTCGTATACGAGCCTTCCGGACGCTCCGCTTCTCGCGCGGCGATCAGCGATTCAAGCTCGGATAGGATCGCAAAGCGATCCGCCGCCGCAGTCGATTGCCCCGCGTTCGGGGATGCGCCTTCGGCATGATTTTGCACTGGGATATCGTTATAGAAGCAAGAGTACTTGCCCGTATGGCAGGCCGGGCCCTTCTGCTCCACGAGCACGAGCAGCGTGTCGCCGTCGCAATCATACTTCAGCGACACGACGGATTGCGTGTGGCCGGACGTTGCGCCCTTGTGCCACAGCTCTCCGCGGGAGCGGCTCCAGAACCACGTCTCGCCTGAGGCGATCGTACGCCGCAGCGACTCTTCGTTCATATAGGCGAGCATGAGCACTTCTTTGGACACGACGTCTTGAACGACGGCCGGCACAAGGCCCTGCACGTCGAACTTGATGTCCGCGGGAACGGATACCGCTTCGTAAATCTCGGTCATCGAACTTCGACTCCTTTGCTGCGGAGGTCGTTCTTGACCTCGGGAATGGCAATTTCTTTGTAGTGGAAAATCGTAGCGGCAAGTCCGGCGTCAGCCTGGCCTTCCGTGAATACGTCGAAGAAGTCGGCGACTTTGCCCGCACCGCCGGAGGCGATGACCGGAATCGTAACGAGCGACGACACCGCCTTGGTCAGCGGCAGGTCGAAGCCGTCCTTCGTGCCGTCCGCATCCATGCTCGTCAGCAGGATTTCGCCAGCGCCGAGCTGCTCGACGCGCTTTGCCCATTCAAGCGCCTTCAGCCCCGTCGGCTTGCGGCCGCCGTGAGTGACGACCTCCCACTCCCCCCACTCGGGGTTCATGCGGGCGTCAATCGCAACGACGATGCACTGCGAGCCGAAGCGTCGCGCTCCGTCGGAAATGAGCTGCGGGTTCGTGACGGCGGCCGTATTGATGCCGGTTTTGTCCGCGCCCGCACGGAGCAGCCTCTTCATATCGTCGGTTGATGAAATACCGCCGCCGACCGTGAACGGGATCGTGATTTCTCCCGCTGTCTTGCGTACGACTTCCACCATGGTGGCCCGCCCTTCGACGGATGCCGATATATCGAGAAACACGAGCTCGTCGGCGCCTTCGCGGTCATAAATCGCAGCCAGCTCGACCGGATCACCGGCATCGCGCAGGTTGACGAAGTTGACGCCTTTGACGACGCGGCCGTCCTTTACGTCGAGGCATGGAATAATTCTTTTGGCTAGCAAAGGTGTGTACCTCCTTGATCAAGGGGTGGCAGCTTCAGCGCTGCAGACGTACCGTTATATGCTGCGGCAGTAGGCCAGAACATCGCGATAAGACAGCTGCCCTCCGAAAATATCCAGCGCGGAGCCGATCGTAATATCGAGACGGCCCCCGGTAATATCGCGGAATTTGGCCAAATCGTCGAGTGACCGCGCTCCCCCGGCGTAGGTCGTCGGAATCGTCGTCCACTCCGCCAGACTGGCCGCCAGACGCTCCTGCACGCCCTCGCGCTTGCCTTCCACGTCTACGGCATGAATAAGCAGCTCGGCGCAGTACGGCTCCAGCCTGGCAATGCCTTCGCGGTTCACTTCAAAATCGCTGAACGTGCGCCATTGGTTGGTGACGACGTAATACTTCCCGTCCTTCTCCTTACAGCTCAAATCAATGACGAGCCGCTGCGGACCGACTATGGCGGCAACCGCCTCGAGGTTATCCCAGTTCAGCTTCCCGTCTTGAAAAATATAGGAAGTTACGATAACGTGCGAAGCCCCGAGGTCAATGTACTGCTGAGCGTTGCCGGCATTGATGCCTCCGCCGATCTGCAGGCCGCCGGGGTAAGCGCGCAGCGCTTCCGCCGCCGCCTCCTCGTTGCCGCCGCCCAGCATAATGACATGGCCGCCTGTCAGCCCGTCGTCCTTGTACATCCCGGCATAGTAGGCCGGAGTATGCTCCGAGACGAAATTTTCGACGACCTTGCTGTCGTCCGGCTGCAGCGTCTCGCCGACGATCTGCTTGACTTTGCCTTGATGGAGATCGATGCAGGGCCGGAATTTCATGCGTTCGACACCTGCGCTTTGCCGTTCTTCGTCAAGCTCAGGAAGTTGCCGAGCAGCTTGATGCCGACATCGCCGCTTTTTTCCGGATGGAACTGCATGCCGTACACATTGCCGCGGCCGACAATCGCCGTCACCGGCTGATAATAGTCGGTCGTCGCCAGCAGGTCGGAGACGAGCTCCGGCCTAGCGTGGAACGAATGCACGAAATACACGTGCCCTTCTTCAAGATCGCTGAACAGCGGACTAGGCTGCTTAAACGACAGCCGGTTCCAGCCCATATGCGGCACCTTGTATTCGCCTTGGAAGCGAACGACGTGGCCCGGCAGCAAATTCAGGCCTTGATGATAGCCGTGTTCCTCACTGCTGGAGAACAGCAGCTGCATGCCGAGGCAAATGCCGAGCAGCGGCTTTCCGCTTGCCGCATATTGGAGCACCGCGTCTTTCAGCCCGGTCGCTTCGAGCTGCTCCATCGCATCGCCGAAAGCGCCGACGCCGGGCAGAATCGCTCCGTCCGCTGCCAGGAGCTCCTCGGCGTCCGATGTTATGACGTAAGGGAAGCCGAGCCGTTCCACCGCTTTGGAGACGCTGTGCAGATTGCCCATGCCGTAGTCGATAATGGCGATTTGGCTCATTTTACAGCACCCCTTTCGTCGAAGGAACCCCCTGCACGCGCGGATCGATCGTTGTCGCCTCGTCGAGAGCGCGGCCGAGCGCCTTGAACACCGCTTCGATCATGTGATGGGTGTTCATGCCGTAATGCACGATGACATGCAGCGTAATGCGCGCTTCAAGCGCGAACTTCCACAGAAACTCATGGAAGAGCTCGACCTCGAACGATCCGACCTTCGCGGAAGGATATTGAGCCCGGTATTCAAAATGCGGCCGGTTGCTGATATCGATCACAACCTGCGCCAATGCTTCGTCCATCGGGATGAATACGCTGGCGTACCGTTTAATGCCCTTCTTGTTGCCGAGCGCCTCGCGCAGCGTCTGGCCGAGGCAAATCCCGATATCTTCGACGGTGTGGTGATCGTCGATGTCGATATCGCCGCGCGCTTCGACCTTCAGATCGAATTGGCCATGCTTCGTGAACAAATCGAGCATATGGTTCAGGAACGGCACGTCCGTCTCGATCTCCGAGCGGCCGGTGCCGTCTACGCCGAATGTCAGGCGGATGTCGGTTTCGTTCGTCTTCCGGGCGATCGATGCCGTTCTGGTGCCCGGCACTGCAGCCGACAAATACTCGCCAAGCGGTGTACCGGCACCTGCGTTGGGGCTGCCTGTGTTGGCGCTGCCGGTAACGCTGCTGCCGCCTTCGTTGCCGCCGCTGCTGGCATTCGCTCCATTACCGCCGTTGTTGCTGCCGCCTAGCCCGCCATTGCCGCTGCCGTCGTTTGCGCCGTTTCCGTTACCGCCGCTGCTTCCTGCCGCCGAGCCGCCTCCAGCCCCGCTCGCCCTGCCGTCCGCCGCTGCCGACGGGCCTCCCGCCAGCTCTTCGCGCCCCGCCGCCGCTTGCGCCGCTGCCTGCAGCAGCTGCGCATCCGCGACCGTCTTGCCGTCGCTCCATGTGCCCGTTACGATTTGCTCCGCTCCATTAGCCGGAACCGCCGAATCCGGACGAAGCTTCCACCACTCCGGACCGCTGCGTTCGGCGCCAGCCGCTTCGCCGTCCGCTCTATCGGCCTCTGCCGCAGTTTCGTCTTGCTCACTGCCGGGTTGCCCACGGTAGCTATTGACGCCGTAAGCCGCCGAACCGCCGCTTTCGCCATCTTGTCCGCTGTTGCCGCCCTGACCGCCGTTATTGCCGGCGTTATCGTTCGCTCCGCCGAGCTGCGGCCCTTGGCCTTGCTGCTCCTGATCATCCATTGTCTCTGTCTCCCCCTTCTTGCTCCAGCCTAACTTGAATCGCCCGCGCATGCGCCTCCAGGCCTTCATGCCGAGCCAGCGTCATAATCGCCTCGCCGTTCGCGAGCAAATCCTGCTTGCTATAGGAAATTACACTCGACTTCTTTACAAAATCGTCTACGTTCAGCGGCGACGAGAACCGTGCCGTCCCGTTCGTCGGCAGCACGTGGTTCGGTCCTGCGAAATAATCTCCGACCGGCTCCGAGCTGTACGTCCCGAGGAAAATCGCGCCCGCATTCTCAATGCGGCCCAGCAACGCATGCGGCTCGGCGACGAGCAGCTCGAGGTGCTCCGGCGCGAGCCGGTTCACGAGCGCCACCGCCTCGTCGAGCGAGTCGACGAGCAGGATCGCCCCGTAGTCCGCGACTGACTTCGCGGCGATGCCCTTGCGCGGCAGCGTCTCCAGCTGCCGCTGCACCTCCGCCTGCACGCGCTCCGCGAGCGTGCGCGAGGCCGTCACGAGCATGGCCGACGCCAGCTCGTCATGCTCCGCCTGCGACAGCAGGTCCGCTGCCGCATATACCGGATTGGCCGTTTCATCGGCCAATACGACGATTTCGCTCGGCCCGGCGATGCTGTCGATGTCGACGACGCCGTACACGGCGCGCTTCGCCAGCGCGACATAGATGTTGCCGGGCCCCACGATCTTATCTACAGGCCGGATCGATTCCGTCCCATACGCAAGAGCCGCAACCGCCTGGGCGCCGCCGACGCGGTAAATCTCCTTCACGCCCGCCTCGGCCGCGGCCACGAGAATGTGCGGGTCGATCCCGCCCCCGCTTGCACCCGCTCCGGCTGTCGCCGGCGGCGTCACCATCACGACCTCGGGCACCCCCGCCACCATCGCCGGGATGGCGTTCATGAGCACCGAGGACGGGTACGCCGCCTTGCCGCCGGGCACATACAGGCCGACGCGGCGCAGCGGCCGCACGACTTGGCCGAGCATCGTCCCGCTCGGCTGCAGATCAAACCACGAGGTGCGCTTCTGCTTCTCGTGGAAAGCCCGAATATTCGCTGCCGCTCCGCGCAGCGCGGACAAGAACGCGTCGTCCACCTGGGCGTACGCCGCCTCCAGCTCCTCCGCACTGACGCGCAGCTCGCCGACCTTCACCTTATCGAACTCCAGCGCATACCGCCGCAGTGCTT
Organism: Paenibacillus chartarius; assembly: GCF_042432825.1. Taxonomy (NCBI): domain Bacteria; kingdom Bacillati; phylum Bacillota; class Bacilli; order Caryophanales; family Paenibacillaceae; genus Paenibacillus; species Paenibacillus chartarius. The sequence continues at coordinate 45,379 of NZ_JBHLWN010000023.1, forward strand.
CGTCGCCATCCTTGCGCACCGTCTCGATGATGCGCTGCACCGCCTCCTGGTGGGCCGGCGTGCCGACCTCGACCTCGCGCTCCAGCTTAAATTCCGCCCCCGGAATGATTTTCATCCCGCAACAACCTCCCTCGTTTCCGCTCATACATCGCGTTATCCGTTCATCCGCCGCCGTTACGCCTTCTGCGCAATCGTATCCTGCAGCAGGTCGCACAGCGCTTGGATCGATTCGTTTTTCATCCGGTAGCTGACACGGTTTGCAATCAAACGGCTCGTAATCGGGAACAGCACCTCTTGCTCGACAAGACCGTTTTCCCGCAGCGTCTGCCCGGTTTCGACCATGTCGACGATCCGGTCGGCCAGCCCGATCAACGGCGCCAGCTCGATCGATCCGTTCAGCTTGATCACTTCCACCTGCTGCCCCTTCTCGCGGAAAAACTGCGAAGCCACATTCGGGTATTTCGTCGCTACGCGCGGATACAGCACAGGCTCCCAATCCGGCAGCCCGATGACCGACATGCGGCAGCGCGCGATGCCGAGGTCAAGCAGCTCGTAGACGTTGCGGTTTTCCTCCATCAGCACGTCCTTGCCGACAACCCCGATATCCGCCACGCCGTATTCCACGTAAGTTGGAACGTCGACCGGCTTCGCCATAATAAACTCCATATTCAGCTCAGGCACCGGAATAATCAGCCTGCGCGACTCGTCGATCTCCTCCGGCACCGGCAGCCCCGCACTGCGGAACAGCTTCGACGCCTGCTTATAGATACGCCCCTTGGGCATTGCCACCTTCAGCATTTCTTTCATCATCTTTAGCACCCGCTTCCTACTCGTCGATAAACGAAATGACGTCGCCGTAGACGACACCCTGGAATTGATACGTGCCGTCCGCCAGCACCTCTACGTGAATTCCCGCACCGTCGGACGTCCGGGCTTCCCCGGTTGAGCCGCCCGCCACCAGCCTCGTCTCGACCAGCATCCCGTCCCGCGAACGCAGGTCGGCCGCCGTGCGGAACGCTTCGGCCCGATGCGCCGCATCGTACAGCAGCAGCATCCGGTGCGGCTGCTCGCCGGGCTCCCGGCTCACTACCTCAAGTATGCGGTTCGTCTTCAAAGCGAAGCCTGTAGCCGGAGCCGGCCGTCCGAATTGCGCCAGCAGATTGTCGTAACGGCCGCCGCTGCACACCGGGAACCCGAGATCCGCCGCGTACCCTTCGAACGTAAGTCCTGTATAGTAGGAAAAATCCCCGATCATCGTCAAGTCGATCAGCACATGCTCGCTGACGCCATACGCCTTCAGCACGTCCCATACTTCGCACAGATGGCGGATCGCCGCCTGCGCCGTAGCATCCTTCGTGACGCCAAGCGCTTGCTCGCAAATTTCCTGCCCGCCGCGCAGCCGCAGAATGCCTTCGAGCTCGGACGCAATGTCCGCATCGACATCGAGGCCTTTAATCGTCTCCCGATACCCGACATAGTCGCGATGCAGAAGGCATTCCTTCAGCGCCGTCTGCGCCTCCTGCCGGCCGCGCAGCGTCTCATGGAACAGCCCGTTCAGGAAACCCACGTGGCCCAGCGCGATTTTGAAGCTTTTCACGCCGGCCGCCCTTAAGCTCGCTACTGCGAGCGCGACAACCTCGGCATCGGCCTCCGACGACGCATCGCCGACAAGCTCCACACCCGTCTGGAAAAATTCCGCATCCCGCCCCGCTTCCTCCTCAAAGGCGCGGAACACGTTCGAATGATACGACAGTCTGACGGGGAAGGGATGATCCTTCAGCAGCGACGATACGACGCGGGCAATCGGCGCGGTCATTTCCGAGCGCAGTACGACGGACCGCCCTTTGCGGTCAAGCAGCTTGAACAGCTTTTTGTCTTCCGTCGAGGAGGCTACCCCGACCGTATCGTAATATTCGAGCGTCGGCGTAATAATTTGCCGGTATCCCCACCGCTCCATACACTCCAGCACCCGGAACTCCACCGCCCGCAGCTTGGCGACCGCCTCCGGCAAATAATCCTTCACGCCTGTCGGCTTCTCAAACACTTTTGGCTTCGACAATCGAATCACCTCTATATGCTCGACACTTTAGTCTGCTAATGTGCTACCATACTACCAAAGTAAAGAATTTACTCGTAAGTTTACCATGGGGCAGAAATACCGTCAACGATTTTCCCAGTACCGCCCGGGAAAATCACATTACGCTTTATCTTCCGCTTCGTTTCGCTCATCCGTACAGCTTCAAACTGCTCATGTCGAATAAAATTCGCCATCTGCGTCCTGCCGGGGAAGTATGCAATTCACCATCTGCGTCCTACCGGGCAAATATGCGAATTCACCATCCACTGCTTCACCCTTGCCAAAGTGTGCCGCCCTATCCAAATCGTCGAATTTATGATCCACCTTCCGCCAACTCTGCATCATGGTCCTGAATAGCGGATTCTCAGGGCTCTATTTTCCACATTCAGCCTGTGATTTTGAAAACAGCGGTTTGCGAAGGTCCTATTTTTCTATGTAACCGTGATCATATACCGTTCAGTGCCACTTCCCGCCAAATAAGTCCCTCGCAAACCGCTATTTCCAGCAAGGTTCGAAATTTCAAGCAAATAAGTCCTTCTGAAACCGTTAAGCTAACCGACTGCTCGCTGCTTGCCCAGGTAGAACGTTCTTCCTTTTACTCGCTCAACCGCAAGCTACGGCAGCCGCCCAGTCGCCTACTCACCCAGCCGTAGCCCAGAAAGTGCTCTTCCAACTACTCACTCAACCGCAAGCCACGGCAATCCCCCTGCCACCTACTCACTGAACCGCAAACGACGGCAGCCCCCTGCCATCCATCCAACCACAAACCCAAGCAGCCGCCCTTCAGCTACTCCTTAACCCGCTCCCCGTCCGCACCGCGAATCACCCGCATCGGGTTGCCCGCCACGAACGTCCCCGGAGCGACGTCCTTATGCACAACGGAGCCCGCTCCGACGATGGCGCCGTCCCCGATCGTTACGCCCGGCAAAATCGTGCAGTTCGCCCCGATCATTACGTTGGAACCGATCCGCACCTCGCCCAGGCGATATTCCTTAACCAAATATTCATGCGCCAGGATCGTCGTGTTGTACCCGATGATGGAGTTATCGCCGACCCGGATCAGCTGCGGGAAAAAGACGTCCACCATCACCATGAGTGCGAACGCCGACTCCCGTCCGACCTGCATCCCGAGTACCCGGCGGTATATCCAATTTTTCACCGGCAGCACCGGACAATACCGCGCAAGCTGGATAAAAACAAAATTCCGTACCGACCTCCATGGGCTGACGGTACGGTATATTTGCCATAATGCGTTCGGTCCCTCGACCGGATATCGCTGCGTCCTCCTCAAGGAGACATCCTCTCCTCCGGAACGACGGTTTGTCCGCCCAGCTTGCCGGCCGGCTTCCCTTCCACGATGTCCAGCAGCTGACGCATATCGTCTATTAAGTAATCCGGCTTAAACTGGCGCAAGTAAGCCTCGCCTTTGAGCGACCATTTTACGCCGACCGCCCCTACACCCGCCCGCTGTGCCGCCTCGATGTCATAGTGGCTGTCCCCGACCATCAGCGCCGTCTCCGGTTTGGCACCGCCAAGCGCCGCGAGCGCCTTATGAATGCCTTCCGGGTCCGGCTTCGGCTTCGTCACGTCGTCTACGGTCACGACCGTCTCCACCAGGTCCCATAAGCCGCACAGCTTCAGGCCCATTTCGGTTGTCATCCGGATTTTGCTGGTGACAATCCCCATGCGCAGACCCCGCGAACGAAGCTCGGCCATCACTTCCCGCACGTGCGGAAACTCGCGCACCAGCTCATCGTGCTTCGACACGTTGAACGACCGGTATTTCTTCACGATATCCTCGACGTCTTCCCGTCCCGAGAACATGACCATTTGCTCTGTTAACGGACGTCCCATATTCGGGATAATATGCTCTCTGGTTAAAGGCTCGGGAGTGATGCCTTCCAGCGCATGCAGGAACGACTGAATGATCAATTCGTTCGTATCGACGATCGTGCCGTCCAAATCAAACAATACCGTTGTAATCATCACGCCGCTCCTAGCTCAATGTTGTGTAGCCGAAGTATCCTCGTGCGCCGCCGGCTCCGAACGCGCCGCAGCTCCCGCTTCCGCCGTACCGCTCTTGCCGCAAACGATCGGATCGGAGTAGTTGACCACTTCGCCGCCGCGCAGCCTGCGAATGACGACGAATGCAATCGCCGCGATGACGAGCAGCAGAGCCAGCAGCTGTGATACTCGAATGTTTGTACCGGCCTCCATCTCGCCCCATCCGAAGCTGTTCATCGGAGACCACAATTCTCTCAGGAACCAAGCCAGCCAGTCCGGTCCCGCAAACGTGAGGCTGTCCGTCCGCACCCCTTCGATGAAGAAACGGCCTACCGAATACCAGGCAAAATACCCCGCAAACACTTCACCGGCCCGGACAAAAGAGCGGCGCCGCAGCCATAGCAAGAAGAGCAGCCCCAGCAAGTTCCAAACCGATTCATATAAGAATGTAGGATGATAATACTGGCCTTGGATCAGCATCTGGTTCACGATAAAATCAGGCAGGTGCAGCGTATCCCGCAGGAAGCTCTCCGCAACGACACCGCCGTGCGCCTCCTGATTGACGAAGTTCCCCCAGCGGCCGATCATTTGGCCGGTGATCAGGCTCGGTGCGCAGATGTCCGCGATCCGCCAGAAGCTGTAGCCCCTTCGCCGCGTAAAGATGACGGCCGCAATAATCGCACCGATCAAGGCGCCGTAGATGGCAATGCCGCCTTCCCAAACTTTGATGATGTCGATAGGGTTGTCCTTGTACTGCTCCCATTGGAACGCAACGTAATACAGCCTCGCCCCGACAATGGCCGATGGCACGCCAATCAGCAGCAAATCCATGAAGAAGTCGGGAATAATGCCGAACCGCTTGCCTTCGCGAATTGCCAGCAGCAGCCCGAGCAGTGCGCCGCTCCCCAGAATAATGCCGTACCAGTGTACCGGAATCGGCCCCAGCGAGAATGCTATCGGATTCAGCATTGAACTACGAACCACCTTTACCTTTAGTCACTATCGTCCATATCTTCGGCCAGCGTCTCCGTCAGCTTGTTCGTGAACTGCAGCGCGGCGTTATAGCCCATACGCTTCAATCTGAAATTCATCGCCGCAACTTCAATGATGACGGCAAGGTTTCGGCCCGGACGTACCGGGATCGTCACTAGCGGCAGGTCGGTATCGATGATTCGCGTCGTCTCCTCATCGAGCCCGAGCCGGTCGTACTGCTTATCCTGCTGCCAGTTCTCCAGCTTGGCAACGACGGAAATTTTCTTCTCCGTCCGAATCGCCCCGGCGCCGAACAAGGTCATTACATTAATAATCCCGACGCCGCGAATTTCCAGCAGGTAGCGGATCAGCTCCGGAGCCGTACCGGTCAGCGTCCGCTCGCCCGTCTGCTTGATCTCTACCGCGTCGTCCGCAACCAGCCGATGCCCGCGTTTGACGAGCTCAAGCGCCGTCTCGCTCTTACCGATGCCGCTGGAGCCTGTAATGAGCATGCCGATCCCGTACACATCGACCAGTACGCCGTGAATCGTCGTAGACGGAGCCAGTCTGCGCTCCAGGAAGCCTGTAATCTTGCTCGCCAGAATCGTGGTCGCCATCTGGCTGCGCAGCAGCGGAACCCCACGCTCATTGGCCGCCTCTATCATCTCCGGTAAAACATCCAGGCTGCGTGTGACACAGATGGCTGGCGTATCCGGCGAACGGAACAGCTGGCTCAGCCGCTCCTTCCGCACTTCGGACGACAGCGTCTCCATGAACGACAGCTCCGTCTTCCCCATCAATTGTACGCGCTCATGTGGATGATAATGGAAATACCCGGCCAATTCCAGACCGGGACGGTATAAGTCCGCTGTTGTAATCGGGCGCTTCAGCCCTTCTTCCCCGGCTACGACCTCGAGCCGGAATTGCTCGACTAGATCCGCTACTTTTGCTTTCTTGGCCACGGTGCAGGTCTCCTTTTGTGTCGTCCTTCCCATTACTCCCATCCTACTGGATACGGCGCAGGAAAGCAACCGGGCTCAACCGGTCAATTGCAAGCGTCGTCCATTCGGCCGCAGGCCGAGTCTTCTTCGCATCGCTCCGCCGCGTCTTTGCAATTTTCCGTATCGAAAGCGGCTTCTCCCCACTGCTCCGCCCAGTTCCTGATCTCTTCGATCAGCGGCCGGAAAGCTAGCCCCTTCTCCGTCAGCTCGTACTCTACCCGAACCGGTACCTCGGCAAAAATGCGACGTGTCACCATCCCGGCCGCCTCCAGCTCCTTCAGCCGCTCGGACAGCAGCCTGCCGCTGATCGGCAGCCCGTTCTCAATCTCGGAAAACCGCTGCGGACCCGCAAGCAATTGCTGTATGACAAAGATCGTCCACCTTTTGCTGAGAAAGTGGATCGTCGCCGCCATATAGCAAACGTCTATTCTTCCCAAAGAACTCACCTCGTGTGTACGCTGCATCTTTGAATGTCAACTCTATTATACACGCAAATAAGGCCAACCGCGATACGTGTTCGCGATTGGCCTTACTATTTTTACCGTGATAATTACGCTTTAGCCAGGATGGACACGGTTGTATCCTTATCGAAGAAATGAGCTTTGTTCATGTCGATCGCCAGCTTCACGTTCATGCCTTCCTTCAGTCCGGCACGTCCGTCAACACGAGCGATAATCGTGTTCTGGCCGATACCTGCGATGTACAGGTACATTTCGTGGCCAAGGTTTTCCGACAGGTCGATGTTAGCGTTGATGATCGTGTTCGGCGAAGCCTCGAGGAAGATCGCTTCTTCGTGGAAGTCTTCCGGACGAACGCCCATAACCAGCTCTTTGCCAACATAGCCCTTCTCGCGCAGCACTTGCGCCTTGCCTTGCGGTACGGCAACGTTCAAACCAGGAGCTTTGAACCACAGCTGGCCGCCTTCTTCTGACAGATTACCGTTGACGAAGTTCATGGAAGGAGAACCGATGAAGCCCGCTACGAACATGTTCACAGGGTAGTTGTAGATGTTCTCCGGCGTATCCGCTTGTTGAATGATGCCTTTATCCATAACGACGATACGGTCGCCCATGGTCATCGCTTCGGTTTGGTCGTGCGTTACGTAGATCGTTGTAACTTCCAGGCGCTTCTGCAGCTTGCCGATCTCGGCGCGCATCTGTACGCGCAGCTTCGCGTCAAGGTTGGAGAGCGGTTCGTCCATCAGGAACACTTGCGGTTCGCGGACGATAGCGCGGCCCAGGGCAACACGCTGGCGCTGACCGCCGGACAGTGCCTTCGGCTTGCGGTCGAGCAGGTGCGTAATGTCGAGAATGCGAGCCGCTTCACGAACGCGAGCGTCGATGTCGGCTTTCTTGAACTTACGAAGCTTCAGACCGAACGCCATGTTCTGATATACCGTCATGTGCGGGTACAAAGCGTAGGACTGGAATACCATCGCGATGTCGCGGTCCTTCGGAGCTACGTCGTTCACAAGGCGGTCGCCGATGTAAAGCTCGCCTTCCGTAATTTCTTCCAGACCTGCGATCATACGAAGCGTAGTCGACTTACCGCAACCGGAAGCGCCTACAAGAACGAGAAACTCTTTATCTTTAATATCCAAGTGGAAATCTTTAACCGTAGCTTCTTCTGCACCAGCGTATTTCTTAACAATGTGGTTCAAGCGAACTCCTGCCATTGTATATTCCCCCTACCGGATAGTGTGGATTAATTACTTACATCTTACCCTAGCACCCCGGTTGTGACTATGCACAATCTCTACAAAAAAATCACTTTCTTTTCGTTACTTTGTACAATAGTAGGGCAATACGCACAAGTACGGCGTCACTGAAGCTCCGGACATCCAGTCCGGTCTCCTGTTTGAACTTGTCCAGCCGGTACAGAAGCGTATTGCGGTGTACATATAGCTTCTTGGCCGTTTCGCTGACGTTGCAGTCGAGTGCGAAAAATTGCTCCAGCGTCGTCTGAGTTTCCGCATCCAGCAGATGATCGGCCCCTTTCAGCACTTGGCCGAGATACTTCGCCTTATCCCGGTCCGGCAGCAGATGGAGCAGCTTCTCAAGCCGCAGCTTCCATGGCAAATGAATATTGCTCGTTACGTGGAACAGCCGGCCCAGCATCATCGTCTCCCGCAGCCGGTACAAGGAGCTGAGCATCGCCTGGGACGGCTTCATGGGCAGATCGACGGCAAGGTGGCATTCGCCGACCCATTCGCTTTCCAGCATCGCATGCAAACCGGACACGATCGCCGAAAGCGTCTCCTCTACCGATTCTTCGTCACCGTCCTCACGCTCTTCGGCTGCGCCGAGCAGCAGCGCTTCCGCGCCGAGGATGAGCCATTCTTTGTCCTGCAGCGGAATCAAGATGATGTCTCCATCGAAAAAGGTTTCCAGCAGCTTCTTCAGCTCCCGATACTGCACCTTTCTTGTTTGCGAGTAATCGCCATAGAGCAGAAGCGGTATTTTCGTAGAATAGAGAGACATCTGCGAAACGAAGGCGTCAGGCAAATCGGCTTCTTGTACGCCGTGCTCACACTGCTCCAGCAACCACTCGCCCAGCGCGCCGACCCGTTTCTCTTCGTCGGAAGCGCCAGCCGGCGCCGGCTTCTTATCGGCCGAACGGCGCGTTTCGATCGTCAGCTCAATCAAGCGGCGCTCGGCGGTCGTCAGTTCCCGCCCGGCGCTCACGAGCACCTGCATCCTGCCTGCCGCAGCCGACAACACAAACGCAATGCGGCTGCCTTGAGCTACGCTTCTTACGGCCTCAATGCCTCTCTCCTCGAGCTGTTCCTCCGCTAGCCTTCGCCACACCTCATCCTGCATGTCCTCGATCGTAAACGGCGCCTCCAGGATCGCTTCCAGCTGCGCTCTCATCTGCTCCCAATCCATCGCCCGTCTCCCATCCGTGTCTATTGATATAGCTCTATTTTAACACAATAAAAAGTCTTCTTCAGCCTGAACTGCCGAAGAAGACTCTTATTTTGCAATTACAGCACGCGGCGGCCCGTTACGTAATGATCGCTCCACCAGTCGCTGTTGATCGAGCTGTATTTGACTCCGCCTTCGCCGTACGTATGAATCATCATGCCGCCCCCGACGTAGATGCCGACATGGCCCACTTTATCGCCGGAAGCTTTCGTCGTGAAGAAGACCAAATCCCCGGTTTCCAAATTGCTCTTGCTCACATATTTGCCTTCCAGTGCTTGATTGCGCGATACCCGCGGCAGCGTAACGCCGAATTTACTGTAGACCGTCTTCGTAAAGGTAGAACAGTCGAAGGTCGCCGTCTGTCCGTATTTTGCACCGAACTCGTAAGGCGTGCCCATGTATTGAATCGCCGTGAGGACAATATCCGCCCGCTTCCGGTCCAGCTCGGACAAGATCCGCTTTGCCCCCATAAACTGGCTCTTATAGTCGGCGACATTACGCGTTACCACTTCGTCTTTACTCTGGGATGCCATAACCATTTTGCCGGAGCCTATGTACACCCCTGCGAAGCTTGGCGAGCTTCCTTTGCCGAAGAATACCGCATCCCCCGGCTGCAGAGAGGAAACCGTCTTGATCGTCGGCTTGTTCATCGCGAATTGGTCCTTTAACGTGCGAGGCATCGAATAATCCAACGAGCTGTATACGAATTGCAGGAGGCCGGAAGCATCGAAGCCGTCTTTCGGACTTTCATCCCCTTTGGAATAGTCCTTCCCTACCAGCTGCTTGGCCAGCGATACGGCATCCATATCGTCATAAGTGGAAGCGAAAGCCGACGTACCGGCAGCACCGGTAAGAGCGATTGTCAGAGCTGTTGTCATTACGATAGTGCGTCGAAGCGTGCGTTTCATCATGTTGGTTTCCTCCGTTGGTCGTTGTCTTGTATGAGTGCAGACTTCCCGGTTTCTTAAGCGTCGGTCAACCTTGAAGCTGCCTAAGTTGTATATGTTAATTGTATCGGGCGTTAGCGGCTTGGTTTTCTTATGAAAGCACTGGGTGCCGGGGATAAAAAAGGGTCGGCTGGCAAACGATAAACTGAATATACAGTGCAATGGAGGGGATTGGCATGATCTTACTTCCTTACGGACATGAAACGGTGGAGCTTCGACTGCCGGCTTCGAAGACGTACGACTGGATCCTCTATCCCGGTGCTGCTGCCGATGCTCCAGATGCCTTGACGATATTGGAAAATGCTCTTGCAAGGCCGTACGGTACACCCCTGCTTGCCGAGCTCGCACAAGGACGCAAATCTGCAGTCATACTGATTAGCGACAGTACCCGGCTCAGCCCAAGTTATCTGTTTTTGCCGTTGTTGATTCGAGAGCTGGTTCGGGGCGGTCTGCGGCCGGAGCAGCTTAAGATCGTCGTAGCGCTTGGCATGCACCGCAAACAGACGGAGGAGGAGCTTCGCAGGCTGGTCGGGGACGAGGTGTATTCGAGCGTGCGGGTTTACAATCATTCGGCGCTTGAAGAGGATTGCATTCATATCGGATCGACGTCGCGGGGAACACCCGTCATAATCAACCGCTTGGTCGTCGAGGCGGATTTGCGCATCGCCACAGGGAATATCGAGCCTCATTCACTAGTAGGAATGTCGGGGGGCGTGAAGGCGCTTGTTCCCGGCGTCGCCGCCCGTGAAACGATTGAGCGTAATCACAGCTTGTCGCAGCGGTTTCAAGCCGTTCCCGGCGATCCGGATAATCCGGTTCACCGTGATTTGGAGGAGGCTCAGGAGCTGCTCGGAATTGATTTTCTATATAATGTGATCGTCAATCATCGCCGGGAGCCGCTTGCTGCGGTAGCCGGCCATGTTAAAGAAGCCCATGCCGCCGGGGTCGAGCAGGCGCGTCGTCTATTTCTTGTAGAAGCCCGGGGCGATCATGATATCGTTGTTGTCTCTCCAGGAGGGTATCCGAAGGATATGCAGCTGTATCAAACCTGCAAGGCGATGATTAACGCCGCCGCATTTACGAAGCCCGGCGGCGCTATCGTTGCGGCATCCCGCTGTCAGGAGCTGTTCGGTAACGGGACCCTTCAATATTGGATTGAGACGATTCAAGACCGTGATGTTATGGCCGCCAAGCTCAAGGAGCGGTTTGTACTCGGCGCCCACAAGACGCTTCATATTCAAGAGCTGCTTCGGGATTATCGCGTATACTTGTATTCCGACATGCCGGCCGCTTCCGTAGAGCTTACCGGATTTATCCCCGTTACGGATCTGGACCGGCAGCTGGAGCATCTGTTCGTGCAGAATCCTTCAGCCAAGATTGGGGTCATGCCATACGGCGGGTTGACCTATCCGAAATAGAGTGCCATCATAAGGGAAGAGAAGTAGCTATGTTACAATGGGAGTGATCTGCAGGTGGCCATTGCCGAATTTACCGTCGTGCCGATCGGCACGAGCAGCACCAGCTTAAGCAGCTATGTAGCTGCAATGCATCGCGTTCTAGAGGAGGAGCAAGCGAAGGGTACGGTTACGTTTCACTTGTCGGCGATGAGCACGATTGTGGAAGGACCGCTGGAGCATTTGATGAATGTTGTGCTTCGCGTTCACGAGGTTCCGTTCGAGATGGGGGCGGGCCGCGTGTCGACTTCCGTGAAAATCGATGACCGCCGCGATAAGCCTGGCGCATCGGTCGAGCAGAAGCTTCAGTCGGTTTACAGCAAGCTGAAGTAACTTTTCGCGGTCAGCCCGTAATGTTTAACGAATCGGATTAGTAACTGCGTGTACTAAAAAGACCTGCACTCTGCCAGAGAGTCAGGTCTTATTCACGGTTATATGATAGGATGGAGGCTGATGGATTCGAACCACCGAACTCGTCAGAGAACAGATTTACAGTCTGCTGCGTTTGGCCACTTCGCTAAGCCTCCAGGCTAAACAACAAAAGTGGCTCGGGACGGAATCGAACCGCCGACACGAGGATTTTCAGTCCTCTGCTCTACCGACTGAGCTACCGAGCCATATGCATGAGGATAAAAATGGCGGAGCCGACGGGATTCGAACCCGCGGTCTCCTGCGTGACAGGCAGGCATGTTAGGCCTCTACACCACGGCTCCGCGTTGTAAAAGGTTGTCCATTCGTTAGAATGGATATGGGCGCTGACGGGATCGAACCGCCGACCCTCTGCTTGTAAGGCAGATGCTCTCCCAGCTGAGCTAAGCGCCCATGTATAACAGTTGGTATTACCTCAATGCATCGGGAATCGACAGCGTCGAGCTCACGTTACTTTGTGGGTAATATAGCGGCGGAGGGACTCGAACCCACGACCTCACGGGTATGAACCGTACGCTCTAGCCAGCTGAGCTACGCCGCCAAATTTGCGATTGAAGTTGTATGGCGGAGAGAGAGGGATTCGAACCCTCGCACCGCTTACGCAGTCTAACCCCTTAGCAGAGGGTCCCCTTGAGCCACTTGGGTATCTCTCCATGGTCATCTTCAATGCATTGAATATTCACAGGGTTGATGTTGCACCCTGAAAACTAGATACGAAACATTGCGCGTAGAATTCTTTGGGTTGTTTATTTGGATAAGCCCTCGACCGATTAGTATTCGTCAGCTCCACGCATTGC
>NZ_JBHLWN010000024.1:0-110257 GCF_042432825.1 Paenibacillus chartarius
TCTTCAGGAAGTATGCCTTGTTTCAGCCTCAAAAGCCCCCTTAACTCCGAGAGTCTATTTATATATGAATGCACATTCAGTTTCTCCCTCCGGTAAACGAAGGGTGAATGAGGATCCCGTTGTGGAATATTCATGCGGGATTAGTCGAGTTTCGGATCAAGCGCATCGCGCAGCCCGTCACCCAGGAAGTTAAAAGACAGCACGAGGGCTACGATGGCTAAGCCGGGATAAATCGCGGTATACGGGTGCGTCTCCAAATAAGAGCTGCCAACCTTGAGAATATTGCCCCATTCCGGGATGTGAGGCTCGACGCCAAGTCCCAAGTAGCTCAAGCTGCTGGTGGAGATGACCGCAGTGCCGACGGTTAAGGTGGATTTGACGATCATCGGAGCAAGTGAATTCGGTACGATATGCGTCAGCAAAATCTTGAAATCGCCCGCGCCCAAAGCGCGAGCCGCTTGAACATATTCGAGAGTCGACACAAGCAGCACATTAGCTCGCATTGTTCTTGCGTACGTCGGAATGGCCCCGATGCTGAGCGCCAGGATCAGATTCGTCGTGCTGGCGCCGAACGCAGCGATGATGGCGATCGCCAGCAGAATGCTGGGAATGGCGTATAAAATGTCCAGACTCCGCATGATCACGTTATCCGCGTTGCGATGGTAATACCCGGCTAAAGCGCCGAGCGCGCCGCCTGCGATCAGCGGGATAAGCGTCGAAAGAACACCGACGACAAGCGAAATGCGAGCGCCGAACACGATACGGGAAAACAGGCAGCGGCCGAAGTTATCCGTTCCCAGCGGATAAGCCAAACTTGGCGGCTGCAGAATGGCGCTGTAATTATTTTCAATGGCCATGCCGTAGTCGAACGTCAAATAGCTGTTTATCGATATGGACAGTAGAAAGCCGATAAAGAACAAGCCCAGCATAGAGGTGGTACTGCGGGATAACCGATCGACAACGGCGGCCAGCTTATGTTCAGAAATCGAATCTTCCCGTCGGGACAGCCTGTTTATCAGGATTACCCCTAGAACTAGCGCAAACAGATTGCCGCCGGCAGACGTAATCAGCAGTGAAACGGCTACAGGCCACATCCGCGCGGGCAAGCGGCCATCCGGCAGGCGGGCGATCGAGAGCAGGGCTATCAATTGAATGAACGCAAAGACGAGCAGCAGAGCGAAGCCCGGTAAAAACAGGTCGGATACGTACGGCTTGAACACGTTCAATGCCGATACCGCTAGGACGAATAGCGTTGTGAGCAATGCATAGACGGCCAGTGTGTAGGCTGCGCTTTTTCTGCGTTTAATTAATTCAAAAGCGGCCGTCGCCATGAAGATGTTCGCACCGATCAAACTGACCAGCAGGGCATACCCGAGCCTGCGGGTAGTTCTGCGCACTTCGCCATACAGCAGCAGGTCCCTGCGGATGATAGCCAGGGCTCCGAGCTGGAGCAGTGCAAAGACGAAATAAACGGCGCAAGCTGAGAACATAATCGGCCTCAAGGCGAAGTCGGTGCCGCCGAAGCTGTTAGCCAGGAGCACTAACGCAATAAGGAGCGTAGCGATTCCGGCGAAGGCGCCCTTCCCGTATTCCGCACTGCTGCGCAGCCGAAATCGGATATCTTGTTTCGTGAGAATTGTGTCGGTCATGCGTCCACCTGCTTAATAGGGTTTCATTTTTGAACGGATACGCGGATCGATGAAAGCATACATCAAGTCGATGACCATATTGACGATCGAGATGGTGATTGCCGTATACACGACTCCGCCCATGATGATAGGGATATCGGGGATAAATTGCTTGTCCACGATGTAGCTGCCGATACCATTGATATTAAACACTTTCTCCGTAACCGCAGCACCTCCGAGCATAGCACCGAACTGAAGCCCGATAACCGTGATGATCGGGATAAGCGCATTGCCCACGGCATGCTTCCAAAGCACCTGGCTCCGGGACAAGCCTTTCGCTCTGGCTGTCGTTATGTAATCCTCATGAATGACCTCCAGCGTGGAGGAACGGGTCATGCGGGCGACTGCCGCTGTGAGACCTGTTCCGAGTACGATAACCGGCATGATCATCGTCATCGGATTCTCGGGATTATAAGTCGGGGGTAACCAATGCAATTTAATCGAGAAACTCAGGATCAGAATAAGTCCCTGCCAGAAGTTCGGAATGGATAATCCGATCAAAGCAATCAACATGAAAGCATAATCCGGGAAGGAGTTCGGCCGTGTTGCCGATAATAATCCAATAGGCAGGGCGATAAGCACCGCCGCCAACGTTGAGATGACCGTAAGGGTAAGCGTTACGGGAAACTTCTTCGCTATGGAGGCTGTTACGTCTTCGTTCCCGGCGAAGGATTTACCGAGATCGAAGGTCAGGATGCCCTTGATTGTACGCCACAGCTGTACCAAATACGGTTGATCCAATCCGTATAGCTTGTTGAAGGAGTCGATCTGCTCGGCTGTAGCTGTCTCGCCGATTATGTTGGCGGCCGGGTTCAAAGGAGACAAGTACAGGATGGTAAAGACGATAAAGACGACCCCTATGATGACGAAGAAGGTCATAACCAGCCTTTCCGTGATGTATTTGCCGTAAGCGTTGCTAAATAGCAGCATCAATGCGTACATAAGCAGCCCCGGTATCAACGACAAAGCGAGCAGTACGGGATGGCCGATGAAACGGGTGAACGTCTCGGAATAAGTGACGCGCGACCGGCCGCTGCGTTTTAGCTCGTCTTCAACTCGTGCAGCTACTACGGCCTTGAATTGGGCGGCTGCTAATCGCTCCGCTTCACGGTTTATTCTGTGGGTGCTCACCGCTTGGCCGAAGAACTGATATTTCCGGTGAAGCTGGGCTGCGGCTTCAGCCGTTAGACGTTCTTTACGGCCGGCAGCCAATTCTTCGTGTTCCAAGCGCCTTAACAACGCTCTATGGCCGCCGGTTCGTGCCCGATACAAATAAACAAGATAGATGACCGTATGCAGCGGAGCCCCCGTCAACAGCAGCATGAAGCGGTACGTTGGGTTCATGAACATCTTGGCGAACGTTCTGCCAAGATATTCGACTGGACGATAGGTTGATCGATGAGCGGTCACATTCACTGGCTCCTTCTCCTTCTCAAAAGTCTATTAGCCTTAATTTGCATTATTCCGATTGATATAGTAGATTTTATGGGTACGCATCACAATTGTCAACTAAAAACGAAATAAGATTTCGTTTCATATGCAGACGGATGATGCAATATTTTAGCGGGAACATACCAGGCTTCGAACTATGATGATCAAATTAGACAATAACGGGTGATCCAATGACGACAATCCTGCAAGTGAATCAGCTATCGGTTTCTTTCTATTCCCGGGAGCAGGAAGTGGAAGCGGTCCGTAAGGTAAGCTTTGCCGTTCGGGCGGGAGAGACCCTGGGCATCGTCGGAGAATCCGGCAGCGGTAAAAGTGTTACGGCACGAACGATTATGGGGCTTCTGCCGACGCCGCCGGCCAAAGTGAAAAGCGGTGAAATCTGGTTTCAAGGGAAGGAGCTTACGCGCAAATCGGAGCTCGAAATGGAAGAGATCCGCGGTCGCGACATCGGGATGATATTTCAGGACCCAATGTCCTCGCTGAATCCAACGATGCGCATCGGCAGGCAGATCGAAGAGAGCCTGACCAAGCATAGGAAATTAAGACGTGAAGACGCACAGCGGGAAGCGATCGAGATGCTGAAGCTGGTCGGCATTCCCAACCCGGAAACTCGGTATTTCCAGTATCCGCACGAGTTTTCGGGCGGGATGCGGCAGCGGGCCATGATCGCCATCGCACTGGCCTGCCGGCCGTCCCTGCTGATTGCCGATGAGCCGACGACTTCCCTCGACGTAACGATACAGGCGCAAATCCTGAATCAAATGAAGGAAATCCAGCGGAAGCTCGGTACTTCAATTATTTTGATTACACACGATCTCGGTGTCGTCGCGGGGATGTGCGACCGCGTCGTCGTGATGAAGGACGGCGAAGTGGTGGAGACCGGTACGACCGAGGAGATTTTTGCCTCGCCTCAGCACCCCTATACGGTTCGGCTGCTGCATGCGCTGCCTCGCCTGAATGAGAAGAAGCGGCCGAAGCCGATATCCAGCGTAATCCGCGCGGCGGATTCGATTCCGCTGCTGGAAGTTAGATCTCTCCGTCAGCATTTCCAGCTGGGTGAGGGCAGGGTGATCAAGGCGGTGAACGACATCAGCTTTGACATCCGCGCAGGGGAGACGCTCGGTATTGTTGGGGAGTCGGGCAGCGGGAAAACGACTGCGGGTCGGACCATTCTGCGTTTGAATGAAGCGACCAGCGGGGACATCCTGTACAGGGGCATTCCGATCAGCCGGTTAAACCGCAAAGAGATGAAGATGCTGCGGCGCCGCATGCAGATTATCTTCCAAGATCCTTATTCGTCGCTGGATCCGCGATTGCGCGTCGTCGACATTATTGGGGAGGCGCTGGATCTCCACCGAATGGTAAGCGGCAAGCAGCAGCGGCAGCGCAGAGTAGAGGAGCTGCTGGAGCTTGTTGGGCTTCAGGCGGCGCATGCGATGCGGTACCCGCATGAATTTTCGGGCGGGCAGCGGCAGCGGATCGGCATCGCCAGGGCGCTGGCCGTCGAGCCGGAGTTTATCGTTTGCGACGAGCCGTTATCCGCCTTGGACGTATCGATTCAGGCACAGATCGTGAACCTGATGGAGGAGCTGCAGCAGCGGCTGGGGCTGACTTATTTATTTATTGCTCACGACCTCGCGATGGTGAAGCATATCAGCGACCGCGTGGCCGTCATGTACAGGGGAAAAATCGTGGAGCTAGCCGAGAGCGAAGAGCTCTATTCGAATCCGCTCCATGCCTACACGAAATCGCTGTTGTCGGCTATTCCGGTTCCCGATCCGGCGGTGGAGTCCCGCAAAACGTATGAACGGCGGGCGGATTCGTCTCTTGAAGATCCTTATGGCCTTGAGCACTCCCGGTTTGTCGAAGTACAGCCCGGTCATTGGCTTGCAGTATCGCTCCGTTCTTAAATCAAATAGCTCCAGGTGGGGGCTCGTTATTCAATTCTTGTATCGTCGTATAGAAAATATCAATTAGTGAGACGGGAAACATAGAGCTAAAGTAAAAGCAGGTGGACGCGATAACATAAACGGAGGGTCACATGCCGATGGGCAATCGAACGATTCGGATCGATGAGTTGAAGGAACAAGCGGTTCATATTCTGATCAGTAAGGGAGCCGCGGCCGACGAGGCTGAAGCGATCGTTGCGGATTATTTGGATGCAGAGCTCCGGGGGCGCACGTCCCACGGGTTCATATCGTTTGCTGTGGCGATAGCCTCGATAGAGAAGAGAGGCCGGTATGAAGTCGAGACGCTTGAAGATTCTTTCATCAAAATCCAGGGCAACGGAGACAACGGGCATATCGTGGCCAGGAAGGCCATCGACTTGGCTGCGGAGCAATTGCCGAATCAAAAAGTAATTGCAATCGGAATCCGGGATATAACGAGATTTAACTGCCCCGGGGTGATTGCTCGATATGGAGCCGAACGGGGAAAAATTGCCCTCGTCTGGGAATATGGGGGGAAGAATTATATGATTCCTCACGGGGGCAAAGAAGCCGTTGTAGGCACGAATCCGCTCGGAATCGGGATTCCTCATACGGATCCCCTCTTTGTCATCGACATTGCGTTATCGGAACGGGCCATAGGCTTTGTGGAGCTCGCCAAGCTCCGGCAGGAGCCGATTCCGGAAACGTGGGGCGTGGATAAGGAAGGAAGGCCTACGACAGACCCGCATCAGCTGGCGGCAGTCAATCCTCTCGGCGGGTATAAAGGCTTTGCTCTGGCTCTGGCCTTTGAGATTTTATCGGGCGCACTCGTTCAAGTTCCGATCGGAAAGGCGGGCTCCGTCTCCAGCCGGGGCGCATTGATCCTTCTGATCGATCCGACGATCTTCGGACATAGCACGGATTCGTTCAGAGAACAGGTGACCTCTTATTTACAAGAAGTTGTCGCCAGTCCCGCCATAGATCCGAACTATCCGGTCTCGTATCCGGGGCAGAGCTCCGAAGCGCGTGCCCGCGAGCTGCTGGAGCGGGGAGAGATACAGCTGCCGGGACCGGTGATCGAGCGGCTTTCGAGCTGGTACGAGGAAGCTAGGAGGAGCAGCGTCTCGGAATAAGCAAGGATAACGACACAGAAAGACATGCACACCATGATAGGGGGCATGTCTCTGTGTCGTTTCGTTTTATTTAAATCCGCCAACCAAATAATTGTAGAAAGGTTCATCGACCCAGAATTCGTACGATTCCACTTCGAGTCCGGCATCGATCTTTTTCAAGCCTGCAGCGATTTCAGCCGACTTACCCGCCAACGAGAATGATTGCGCGTAGTATGGGCCGTCCTCTGCTTTATTGTTGGCGATCACTTTGTAATCGCTTTGCTCCGTGAGGGAGTAATAAAGCGGCTGCCACCATGAGGAGTGGATCAGACCGGTTTGATCGTCGGCATTTTTCTTCGCATATTGACTGATAACGGCGCCAAAGCGATCTTTAGCGTCTGCCGTATCGAACTCGAAGGAGATGTCGTATTCCTTGGCATAGGCGATATAGTTGCCGCTCTCGATCTGAACAACCTTGAAGGTATCGGTCTGGACCGGCTCTCCCCACTCCTTCATGTATATATAAGCGGAGGTTTTGGGCTCAAGCTGCACTTTGGCGTTCAACCCTTCGCTGCGCAGAAGGCCAATGAGCTGCAGAGCGTGCGTTATGTCGTCATGACCGTAGGTGACCGACAGCCTCGGGTCGAAGTTCGCGTTGAAGCGCGAATCCTTCAAATTGTACCCGGTGATCAAGTTGTTCCTGAGCGCGGTATCAAAAGTCGATCCGAGCTCCGGCGTTTGAATCAGATCGGCGGTACGGTACGCTTGGTAGACGCGATTGAAAATCATATCGTCCTTAATGTAACCGAGGTCATGCTTGTAAGCGCCGTGAAACGAGGCGATTTGCCCGAGCAAAATAACGGCAAAATCGCCGGCTGCTCGTTCGGCGGGCCGGAAAGAGGAATGCAGCTCCGCGGGCAGCAGCCCGTTATCGACCGCGGCTGCCAGCTCCTGAGCAGCCTGCAGCCCGTAATCCTCCCGAACGGCTTGGATTTTCAGCAGTGCGCTACGGATTTTGTTTTCCGGATATGTATACGCGAGCTCCTTCAAATTGGCCGCCTTCAGGGAAAGAAAAACGGCTCCCAGCTTAGTTAAAGGCTCCTCGGCACGCACGGCCTGCTCCGTTATCACTCCGCTTTCGTAGAGCGCGTTGGCAGCACGATAATAAGGACTGTCGGAGGTAAGGTCGGTTATATGGTTCAAAGCTTCAGGCTCCAACGCAAGAATCCGCGCGATGTCGTTGATAAATTCGCCTTTCGTGAGGGTTGAAGATACGGTAATTCCGTATTGATCATGTAGGTACTGACGGTATTCCTTGGCTTCCGGCTGAAGCCTCTGGGATGAGGCCGGTGCGGCTTCTTCCGCAAATACCGTATTAGGCACTAGAGCACCGATAACGAATAGTTGAGCCGCTAATGCTGCCGTTAACATAATTTTGCTTCGTGTACGGGTGAATCGTTTCATGGGCTTACCCTCCCTTGGTTTAAATCCTACTAAATTAGTGTGAATTTGATGAATATATTACTTGATTGTGTGCATGGTGTCTAATAGACTTTTTCTATTGTTCACGAAAGAGGTTACGGAGAGATTTCATATAGCTTTGTAAAAAGTATTCGAAAGAGTACTACTTCTCCAATATCATGTATGATACCATTCTAATACATGCAGCATTACTTATCGGGCCGTGGCTAATAAATAGATGGCTACTGCAATTAATGATCCCCCCATGGCCAGGTTGAAAACCTTGATGCCATTCTTGATCTTCGTGAGAACATGTAGTCTGGATCCTAGAATTGCCCAAGCAGCGAGTGAAAGATAGCAGATGAGAAAATAAATGCACACAAATACCAGAAGCATAAGAGTGCTTAAACCGAAGGCGGAAACACCGGTAAAACAGGCCATCCACGCCTTGGGATTCAGCCACTGCATGAGAAAGCCGTGACGATAACGCGGAATTTGTTCCTCCTTCGGTTCGATATCCGAACGTGAAACCATGATTTTGTAGCCGATATAGCTCATATATCCGGTTCCCGCATACCTCAGCAATTCATCAAATACCGGTATTTGTTCCACGAAACCCGCTATGCCTAATCCAATAGCAGTCAACAAGCAGGTAAAGCCGACGGTTGCGCCGGATACGAAAGGCAAAGTGCGCTTAAATCCATAATTAACCCCAGAAGAAAGGATTGTCATGTTCACGGGCCCCGGAGAGATCGACATCGATAATGAAAACAAACACATCGCAATAAAGACCGACATTCACTCACTCCACTCCTAATTCGTTTTTCAAGGATCACTATATGGCAACCGGGGATTATCGTCCAATTCTAAGTTCAGATCGGAACCATCAGGAAAATGGATCGTTTCATTCATCATTGTTCATAGAGGTGACATATAGTGGAGCTTTACCAATTGAAAACCTTTATAGAAGTTGCTCAAACCGGCAATTTAACAGAGGCGGCCGCGCAGCTTAACATAAGCCAGCCGGCTGCAAGCGCGCACCTCAAAGCCTTGGAGAAAGAAGTAGGCTTTTCACTCTTTCATCGGACCTCCAAAGGCATGATCCTTACAGAAAAAGGTTCTCACTTGTTGCTGGAGGCACAACAAATAGACAGCCGCATCGAATCGTTTTACCGTAAGGCAGCGGAGTTACAGGTGAAATCCGCGGAGCCGATCCGTATTGGCTTAAATACGGACAGCAAGCTGCTTCGCGTAAATGAATTGATCGGGCACATTTCGGCACATTTGCCGCAGGTGGAGCTGCATTTTATTAACACAAAAAGCGAAGATTTCATACAGGATTTGAACGACTCCAAAATTAGCGCGGGTTATTACTATGGATGTGCTGCCATGCCATCCGTGTATTCCGTCAAACTCCGATCTTTCAGAATGGTTGTGGTTTATCCGAAGAGCTGGGATGTGCCAGGGGAGGGAGTGAGTCTGGAGTACTTTGCACAAAAACCGTGGATATGGACAACGCAAGGTTGCCCCTTCTATCGGCAGTCTATTGACTATTTCACTCACCAGGGCATGATTCCACAAAGAATCATGTATGTCGATGATGAGTCCCTCATTGGGGATTTGGTTCAAGAAGAAGTGGGCTGTTCTCTGCTTGCGGAACCTGCGGCTTTGCGGTTTGCCGGCGAAAACAGCGTACAGCTATGGACAGGTCTCGATCTGCATATCCATCTTTATTTCGGCTATCCGAAGGAGAAAAGGAACGACCCCGTACTTCTGCAAATCGGCTCCATCGTGAATAGGATATGGAAGGAAATTTTGTGAGAAATAACTAACTATTCAAATGGAGGAACATCGAGGACCAAATCAGGATCGTTATGAATAAAAGTAATCTGGAACGTTCCGCGGACAATATGGTCAGGATTCAGGTTTCGTGCTTGTCCGAGCGCGTGAATAGCGTGCAGTTGATTCTGACTTTCCTCCAATACGTTAAATTCAGTTTGGGCTAGATACAGATGGAGCGAGGGAACATCTCGGAATTCGACCTCGAATTGATAACAAATCGAATTGTTTGATAACATTCGATAGTCTACAATCCAGGCCCCGGATGATACAAAAAAATTCCTCGCAGCATCCAGCGCGTCTTGCCTATCCCTTCTAGTAGTTGTATTGATTCGAATAAAAAGATGATTTGTTTTCATTATGTTCGCCTTCCTTATCATCGAATGTGTCATCAGAGTCAATATTATATCTGTGCCGACATTAGAAAAGTCCCCGATAGGGCACTCTGCGGCTATATTGCGATGACGGCCGCGAGCAATAGTTTAAAGATCCAGAGCAAAAAAACAGTATTCCCTAGTAAAAATGAAATGTGTAACGATACTCCAATTCGTTCTTTGTTCCGACATTCCGTGTAAAGGTTACTATTAAGTTCGCTTTCCGCTTTAAGGTGCTGCAATAACTTGAAATAGGCATCCATTTTTTACATCGCCTGCTTCCATGTGGCTGGAATTCGCTTTAAGATGGAATATATAAAATTATGGCATGCGGCGGAAGGTCTGAACAGTACCCTAAAGAATACCTTTGTCTAGAGTGGGCTGGAAAAATTTATAATAATCATTGTTTCCCTTATAAGCCACAGAATGATGTATTAACCTAGAGATAATAGTAACCGAGAAACGGGAGTGTGGCTATGAATCGAAACGTTATTACGGATCCTACCGATCCTTTGCAATTCAACCTTGATTATATCGTCGCCTGCTTGAACCGCTCGGGCAGTCTCGAGAGTGGGGCGCATCCGACCGATTACCGTTTGGAAAAGCTCGGCGCGGACAATTCGAGTGCGTTTCGCGTTCGGTTGACGTACGAAGGCTCCGGCGGCGGAGCTCCGGACAGTTTGTTCTTGAAGCTGTGCGGCGGCGGGACGTTCGGACGTTCTGAAGTTGATTATTATACGAAAGATTACGCGGGGAAACGCGGAGTCCCGATCCCGAATTGTTACGATGCATGTTACGAGCATCCGTCCTACCATCTCTTGCTGGAGGATCTAACGAATACCCATCGGAACAACTGGGATGTTGAGCCTACGTTGGCATACGGCAAGGCGGTGGCGAGAGCATTGGCAAGACTGCATAGTTATTGCTGGGGAGAGGATGGCATCAGAGCTGCTGGGTATGACGTTGTTGACGAGACGCAGCTGGAACGGTATTTGGCGGAAATGCGTTTGGGGTTCGAGCCATTGCTCGAAGCGATCAAGGATGAAAGCGGGGCATCCCGGAGCGGCGTTTCGTCGGACGTCTTTGCACGACATCCGGGGGCGATGGTGCGGCGCTTATCGTCCGGGGGGGCATTCGCGCTGATTCACGGGGATGTAAATCCCGGCAATATATTATCGCGAAAGGACGGCCAAGCGGAGGGGATTTACCTTATCGATCGGCAGCCGTTCGATTGGTCATTGCAAAACTGGGTCGGGCCCAGCGATTTGTCTTATATGATGGTCTTATGGTGGGAACCGGAACGCCGCCGCGCTTTCGAGCTTGACGTGCTGCGAGCGTATTACGATTCGCTTGTCGAATTCGGCGTCACCGACTACACGTGGGAATTAACGTTGTCCGATTACCGATTGTCGGCCTTGCAATGCTTTTACGTCGCAGCTTCTTGGTGCGTAAATCCGGAAGAGCGCACGAACATGCGCTGGTTATGGAGCGCCCAATTGGAACGCGCTTGCGCCTTTTACCAGGATTGGCGATGCCAGGAGGCCCTGTAATCCGGCTAAGGATGCAGCTTTAGTTGATATAAGGATGTGCTGTAATGGTTGAAAAAGTCTTTTGGACAAACCCCTATTTAACCAAACTAGATACTCGAATCGCCAGTGTAAGCGGCAATAACGTTACGGTCGAACAAACCATTTTTTATGCTTTCTCCGGAGGCCAGGAAAGTGATTCCGGATCCATTGGTCGATATCCCGTACTTCAAGCCCAAAAGGATGGTCTCGACATTATTTATACGGTTGAAGAAGGGCATGATTTACAAGCCGGCGATCCGGTAACGATGACAATAGATTGGGAGCGCCGTTACAGACTCATGCGGCTGCACTTTGCGGCGGAGCTTGTATTGGAATTGGCCTATAAACATTTAAAGGGCATCGAAAAGATCGGCGCACACATCGCTCAAGATAAAGCTCGGATAGATTTCGTTTGGGCTGAAAACATCTCTCGTGCGTTCCCTCTAATCGAGAAAGAATCCCGTGAAATTATTGAGGCAGACCACGATATTATCAGTGCCTTCAGTGACGAAGAAAGAGAAAGAAGGTATTGGGAAATTAAAGGTTTTTCCCGAGTGCCTTGCGGCGGGACGCACTTGAGGAGAACAGGTGAGGTTGGTGTAATCAAGCTAAGGCGCAATAATATCGGGAAAGGCAAAGAACGAATCGATATTTTTTTAAGTGAATGAGGAGCCGGGACAATCGGGTACGTCCCGCCCCTTCAAATCAAGAAAAATAACCCGAGTCCCATTAAAGGACTCAGGCTGCCAGGATTGTGGTCATGATGAGTAAGTCTCAGCAGGTAAATTGTTTCATCATGGCTTGAAGATCATTCGCCAAGCGAGCCAGCTCCTGTGAGGAGGAAGAGATCTCTTCCATTGACGCAAGCTGCTCTTCCGCCGCTGCAAGAACATTCTGTGTATTACTAGCTGATTCTCTGGCAACGGCGTTTACAGTCAGGATCGATTCATTCACATTTTCGGTGTTGCCGGCGAGTTTCGTTACTGCGCTAGAAACGTCTTCAATTTGAGCGACCACTCTGCTTACGGCCAGATCGATCTTATGAAGGACGCTTCCCGCCGTATTGACGATTTGTAACCCGGAGTGTACCTCGGCAAAAGTCACTTCCATCGTTGTGAATGTCGTTTCCGCTTCTTCCCGGATCAATTGAATGAGCCGTGCAATCTGCTCCGTGGACTGACTGGATTTTTCGGCAAGTTTTCTTACTTCGCTGGCAACCACCGCAAAGCCTCTGCCGTGTTCCCCCGCTCTAGCCGCTTCGATCGTTGCGTTTAAGGCTAATAAATTGGTTTGGGCCGATATCCCGTTAATGACATTCGTGATGTGTTCGATTTGGTTGGAACGGTCGTTGAGGCTCGTAACAGCCTGAGATAAGTGATTTACGTTAGCATATATGGAGTTCATTTGATTGGTTACTTCCTTGATGGCAAGATTGCCTTCAATGGCCATTTGGGAAGCGTGCAATGCGTCTTGTCTCATCGTTTCCGTATTGTCTGCGATTGTCATGGTGTGCTTTGAGATGTCCATAATTTCATGGGTGCTTTCCTCAACCTTGGTTACCTGTCGCTCCGACCCAAACGCAAGCTCTTGAGCCGTTAAAGTAATTTGTTTGCTCGCTTGACTGTTTTGTTCCGCGATGGCGCTTAGTTGTTCGGCGGAGGAAGCGACGATGTGGGAGGACTCCAGGACGGAAGTGAGGGCCGATTGCAGTTTACCCGCCATATGATTGAAAGATACTGTCAGCTGCCCGATTTCATCCTTGGATTGATAGCCTCCTCTGACCGTAAAATCTCCATTTTCCGCTTCTTGGAGCAATGCTTTTACTTCTTGAACCGGTTTTACAATCATTCGTGCGATGACGGTGCTTAGCAACACCAGTAAGAGCAGAGCGGCAGCAAGGACGGCTGTCACAATAATCGTTGTTGTTCGCAAGTTATCCTGGTTGGCGCTGTTGATTGTGCCGGCATAGCTGATATTAACATGCTGCAAAGCTTTTAACGTATCGTTAACCTGCTTGCGGCTTGGTTCAACTTCCTTGTTATAGATTGCATAGGCTTCATTGATCTTATTTTGCGAGATAAGCTCTAGGACAAGATTTCGTTTTTCGCTCAACATATTGCTGTGTTCTTTATATTGCTGCAAGATCTTTTGCTGCTCCGGATTGATTCGGCCGTTTTCGATTTCCGCAATGATTCCATCAATTTCTTTCCATGCATCCGTGATTTCGAAATTCAGCTCTTTGATTCTTTCGGGATTTTTAGTAACCAATAGTTCAAGCATGTAGGCATCGCTTGCCCTGGCATTTACCCTGACCTGCATGACTTGATTAAGGGGAAGCAAATTGTCCTGATACATGATGTCTGAATTTTTTGCCATGATCCGAATGTAGCTTAAGCCCAACGAGCCAACCGCGCCAATGGCGAGTACACTTACGATGATGACAATCATGAGCTTTTTTGCAATTAATACATTTTTTAACAGTTTTAACACGATGTCCTCCATTGTCTTGCCTTATTTGACTTACGATTGCTATGTTCGACACGATGTTCCTTTCTCCTCCGGTTTACGTTCCAATACGGGAATTTGAATCTTGACATGCGATCCATCTTTCATTCATTCCCCAATTTTTGTATAATACATGAAACGTATTAACTGAATGGCGCTGGATAACGATCTGGCGAGAAGCCCGCCGCCCGCATGCATGTACTCGAAGAGGAGATGTGCGATGAATTCCCAACATGTTGACTTAATTATGTTTATGGGCCAGTCCAATATGGCCGGCAGAGGCGAAGCCTCGGAAGCGCCGAAGGTGCAGACGGGGAAGGCGTTTGAATTCAGAGCCGTCTCCGACCCTACAACGTTATACCCGCTGACGGAGCCATTCGGCGTATATGAAAATAATGAAGCAAGCGGCGTCTGCGAGACGACCAAAACGGGTTCCATGGTTTCGGCCTTTGCCGCTGAATACACCCATATCACAAATCGAACGATAATTGGAGTTTCTTGCTCAAAGGGCGGAACATCGATTAACCTCTGGCAGCCGAACGGTGCTTTCTTAAATGACGCCATATCCCGGTATCACACCGCGAAAGCCTGGCTTACCGAGAACGGGTATACGATACAAAATCAGTTCATGGTTTGGTGTCAGGGAGAAACCGACGGCGATCATGGCATGCCGGGGGGAGCGTATGCGGCAAAATTACAGCTGATGATCGACGCCATGGTGGCCGCCGGGCTCGAAAGGTGCTACATCGTACGGATCGGCTGCCACCGGGATCATCCGACGTTATATGATGAGATCATGCAGGCCCAAACGGAGCTTTGCAAGACATATCCGAACGCAGTGCTGGTATCAACCAAATTTGCGAGTATGGCCGCCGAAGGGCACATGAAAGACCCGTTCCACTATACCCAGTACGGTTATAACACGGTCGGGGCCGACGCCGGGATTAATACCGCTTTCCACATAACTCATAAAAAAGAACCGTACATGTACGATCCGAAGAGCAAAGAGCTGTATGTTTCTCACAAATAAAAATAGATGCATCAAGTGATTGAAGCCGCTCATCGGAGCGGTTTTTTTCGTCGTTACGGCCGCATTTGCCATGCTACACTTTCTCGGTTTATCGGTTTAATAGTACAATGTAGGATTGCGGTCCATTTCAGCTGCCAGGCGGCGTACAAGAATGTCCCATTGCCGGAAATTGGGGTCCGTTTCATAATAAGGTCACACCGCTCGCGACGCGAACACAAATCTGGAGGTGACGACGATGAAGCAGGCGTCCGCTCAAGGCAGCGTCCATACGGCGCGTATGGCTGTTAAGGACTCTAAGCACAATATCCTGGCCCGGATGCGCCGGGAGAAATGGATGTATGTCTTACTGCTGCCAGGATTGCTTTATTTTCTGATTTTCAAATATGTCCCGATGTGGGGCGTGCTGCTGGCATTTAAAAATTATCAGCCCTTCCTGGGGTTCTTTAAAAGCGAATGGGTCGGACTGGAGCATTTCCGAGTGTTATTCGCCAACCCGGAATTCGGCATGCTGCTGCGCAACACGTTGACGTTATCGTTTTTAAATCTGGTGTTTTTCTTCCCGGCTCCTATTATCTTAGCCCTGCTGCTCAATGAGGTCAGGCGTGCGTTATTCAAACGAACGATTCAAACGCTGATCTATGTTCCTCATTTTATTTCCATGGTTATCGTGGCAAGCTTGACCTACGTGTTCCTGACGACAGAGGGCGGGGTTGTGAACGAATTCCTGTTCAAGTGGACGGGATATAAGATTGATTTTCTTGCCGATCCGGAGTGGTTTCGGCCGATCATTATTCTTCAGACGATCTGGAAGGAGTGCGGCTGGGGGACGATTATTTTTCTGGCTGCATTAGCCGGGGTGGACGTGGAGCAGTACGAAGCCGCCATTATGGACGGAGCCAACCGCTGGAAGCAGATCTGGCATATTACGCTGCCTTCCATCAGCAGCACGATTATCATTTTGCTGATTCTGCGGATGGGGAACGTGATGGATAACGGCTTCGAACAAATTTATTTGCTGCTGAATCCGCTGAACCGGAATGTAGCGGAAGTGTTTGATACGTATGTGTATATGGTCGGAATTACCCAAGGCGCGTTCAGCTACAGTACGGCGGTGGGCCTGTTCAAATCGATCGTAGGGATCATTCTCGTATTGGGCACGAACTGGCTGGCGAAGAAATTCGGCCATTCCGGACTTTATTAAGAGGGGAGGAGGAAACCGTTGGCAAGACATTACAGGTCCGTTTCCGGCACCATATTCGACGTTTGCAACTATGCATTCTTAGGTTTATTCGCCTTGGAGGCCGTGCTGCCTTTCATCTATATCATTGCGGGTTCCTTCGCCAGCGATGCGGAGTTGACAGAGCGGGCCGTGTTTCTGATTCCGGAAACGTTCACGATCGCGGCGTACGAATATATTTTCTCGACCGATACGATTCTGCGAAGCATCTCGGTTTCCGTATATGTTACGGTGATCGGAACGCTATTTAACCTCATCTTCACCGTAACGATGGCCTATCCTTTGGCCCGGAGAGCTCTGGTCGGACGGAACCTCGTCCTCAATCTGGTGATCTTCACGATGCTCTTCAGCGGCGGCATGATTCCTTTATACTTGGTGATAAAGGAACTCAACTTGCTGGACAGCTTGTGGGCGCTCATCCTGCCAGGCGCGATCAATGCCTTTAACCTGATTATTGTAAAAAACTTCTTTCAGGAGCTTCCGCCTGAGCTCGAGGAGGCCGCCAAGATCGACGGCTGCACCGATTTGGGGCTGTTATGGAAAATCGTTCTGCCCCTGTCCAAACCCGTGCTTGCGACCTTTACGTTGTTTTATGCCGTGTCCCATTGGAATTCCTTCTTCGACGCGCTGCTTTATATTAACGACCCGTCCAAGTGGCCTTTGCAGGTGATGCTCCGGCAAATCGTGCTGCTGTCTCAATCGGCAGCGGGGGATTTGAATAACATGGACCCTGGCTTCGTCCAACCGCCGGACCAATCCATCAAAATGGCTGTTATCGTGGTCGGTACGATTCCGATTCTGCTCGTGTATCCGTTTCTGCAGAAGCACTTTGCCAAAGGGGTCATGATCGGCTCTGTCAAAGGCTAAACGGTTAACGAATGCAAACATAAAGGGAGGTTCAACAACGATATGAACATGAACAAACGGCCAATGAAGAAGCAGCTCGCACTGATATCGGCGGCGGCACTTGTTGCGGCAGGACTGGCAGGCTGCGGTGGCGGCACCTCGGACCAACATGCGCAGCCGGTACAGCCGTCCGGGGCGGCGGGTCAGAACAGTCTCCCGCCTATGGAGCTTAGTATTATGATTCCGGCTTTCAATACGACTTTCCCGAAGGACGGCACTCCCGTTCTGGCGGAGCTCGAAAAAAGAACGAATACCAAGATCCATCTGGAATGGGTACCGAACTCCTCTTATGCGGATAAGTTTAACATTACCATGGCTTCCGGCAGACTTCCCACCATTATGTATGTGCCGGATGTCAAGGGCTCGACGTTCGTCAATGCGACAGAATCCGGTGCGTTCTGGGAAGTCGGTCCGTATCTGAAGGATTTCAAAAACTTAAGTCAAGCCAATCCGGTTATCCTGAAAAACTCCTCAACCGGCGGAAAGAACTACGGGATTTACCGGGCGCGCGCATTAGGCCGCAATGGCATCAATTATCGCAAAGACTGGCTTGACAATGTGGGGCTGCAGCCGCCGAAGACGATCGATGATTTCTACAATATGCTGAAGGCTTTCAAAGAAAAGGACCCTGACAAGAACGGGAAGAACGATACGTACGGCATGGTGCTCGTGAAGTGGACCGGAACTTGGGCCAGCGGCTTCGATACGATCAAGCTGTGGTTCGGCGCGCCTAACAAATGGGGTGAAGTGAACGGCAAGCTGGTGCCTGAGCACGAAACGCCGGGATATTTGGAAGCGCTGAAGTTTATGCGGAAGCTGTACGAAGAGAAGCTGATTAACCAAGACTTCGCCGTATACGACAGTTCCAAGTGGATTGACCCTGTGGTGAACAACCAGGCCGGCGTCATCGTAGACGTAACGGACACGGCCGGACGGATTGACCAAAAAATCCATGCGAATCTGCAAAAAGATGGTAAAGACGAACCGGACAAACATTATGTCGACAACTTGATCGGCGTGGAAGGCTCGCATGGTCTGAGAGCGCTGCCGACCTCCGGCTTCGCGGGGATGCTGGCGATTCCGAAATCTTCCGTGAAGACCGAAGACGAGCTGAAGCGGGTACTCGGATTCCTGGATCAGACGAATGATGCAGAACTTCAAACGCTGCTTTATTCCGGTATCGAAGGGCGCCATTACACGAAGGAGAAGGACTATATTTTACCGACAACGGATAAGCCGCTGGCGGATGCCGAGCTCACCGGCTTGGGCCAAATGCTTACCTACATTCCGGAAGACCGGACCCTGAAAAGCAAGCAGGCGGTGTCTGCGCTTTCCCAGAAAACCGAAAAGCTCCAGAAGGAAGCTGAGAAATATATCGTCGTGAATCCTGCCGAGCCGTTCATATCCAAAGTGTATTCCCTGAAAGGCCCGCAGCTGGATAATATCATCAACGACGCACGGATTAAATTCATCGTGGGCAAATCCACGGAAGAGGATCTGAAAGCGGCATTTGAGCTCTGGAGAAAGAGCGGCGGCGACGAATACGTGAATGAAATGAACACGCTGTACGCTGCAGCTCCGAAGAAATAGTCTTGCAACAAAGCCGTGTCGGGCTGACACGGCTTTGTTATTGAACTGCTGGGATGCTCTCGGCCACAATGTCCTACAGCTGCATGAAAGTGCTATCAAGTGATTCTAGCCTGCAAGAAAGTGCGATTGTAGGCAATGATTCGCGAGCGTACAATTTCCCCAAGGAGTGAAAGCGATGTCAAACGATACAAGAGTACCATTACATATGCTGCAAGAAATCACCGGCCCTTCGCCCAAAGGAATCACATGGGGCATTCCATGGGATAAGGGAGTATTGGATCGAAATGATCCGCTAAGCCTCATGGGGCCGGACGGTCCGATCGCCATGCAGAGCTGGCCCACCGCCTATTGGCCGGACGGCAGCGTGAAATGGACGGCCCATTCCACCGTGATCAGCGTTAAAGATGCGGGAGAGCTGTACGTTTCCGTCGGGGAGCCATCCGCATACGCACACCAAATTTCCGTTACGGAGACCGAGGATTCCATCCTCCTCCATTCAGGTGTAGCGGAATGTGTGATCGCGAGGCAAGGCGAGCGATTAATTAGGAGATTAACCAGGAACGGCCGTATGGTATGCTCCGGCGGATCGCTGGTCGCGCTCCGGGAGGAGCGAACGGCGGAGAGCGGCGGTACGACGATTCGGGAAGAGAAGTTTACCGGTCGGATTCAATCGGTTACCGTGGAGCAAAGCGGACCGGTCCGTGCGGTCGTTCGGGTAGACGGGTTTCATAGGGCCGATGCAGGGGAGCGGGAATGGCTGCCGTTTACTTTGCGGGTATATATGTACGCAGGCCTCGACACGGTCCGTCTCGTGCATACGTTCCACTACGACGGCGATCCGGATCATGATTTTATTAAAGGGCTGGGGCTCGCGTTTCAAGTGCCGCTCTCAGGCCCTCTGTATAATCGGCATATCCGCCTCGCGGGCGACACAGGCTTCTTCGCCGAGTCGCCCAAGACGCTGCACACCCGCCGTACCAAGGGCAAATACCGCGAGCTGTTCGAGCGCCAGTGCCATGCGCAGGCCGTTGATTTTGACCCGGCGGAAGACGAGTATTTCATGGGGCTGCTGCAGGATTCTGCGACCTGGGACGGTTACAAGCTGGTGCAGGATTCCTCCCACCATTATCGAATCTGGAAGAGGACGAAGGAGGAATGCTGCTGGTTGAAGACAGCGGACGGACACCGGTCCGGCGGGCTCGGATACGTAGGCGATCTGACCGGCGGACTCGGCGCGGGACTTCGCCACTTCTGGGAAAAGCATCCCAGTGCTATTGAAGTGGAAAACACGACCAAGGACGAAGCTACTTTTAAGGTATGGCTGTGGTCTCCGGACGTTCCTGCTATGGACCTGCGGCATTACGATACGGAAACTCATGTGGAATCGTCCTACGAAGGCTTTAAAGAATTGAACGCTACGCCTTATGGAATCGCCAATACGAATGAGCTGACGCTGTGGGCATTGCCGGCTTCGCCGGGCCCGGAGCGGCTCGGTGAGATGCTCGCGGAGCTCCACGAGCCCCCTATGCTGGTTTGCGAGCCCGAGTATTACTACCGCGTCCGCGCCTTTGGCTTGTGGAGCCTGCCTGACCGCAGCACCCCGGCCAAGTCCTATATGGAGGACCGGCTGGACGGCATCGTTTCTTTCTTTCAAAGAGAAATCGTGCAGCGGAATTGGTACGGCTTCTGGGATTTCGGCGATGTGATGCACAGCTACGATCCGGTACGCCACGTATGGAATTACGATTTGGGCGGATGCGCTTGGCAAAATGCGGAGCTGGTGCCGAACATGTGGTTGTGGACGACGTTCCTTCGTACCGGAAGGGCGGACGTATTCCGCATGGCTGAAGCGATGACGCGGCACACCAGCGAGGTCGATGCGTACCATTTCGGCCCGTACGCCGGCTTGGGCTCCAGGCACAATGTCGTTCACTGGGGCTGCGGCTGTAAGGAAGCTCGCGTATTTATGGCCGGTCTGCACCGCTACTATTATTATTTGACGGCGGACGAAAGAACCGGCGATCTGCTCGATCTGGTGAAGGACGCGGACTATTCGACGCTGGTTATGGACCCGATGAGGGCTTATTTTCCCAAGGATGAGAATCCGGTCCATCTTCGTATCGGTCCTGACTGGGCCGCCTTCTGCTCCAATTGGATGACCCGCTGGGAACGGTTCGAGGACACGGAATACCGCGACAAGATCTTAACCGGTATTCAATGCTTGAAGAACGCGAAATATCGGATGCTATCCGGCCCTTCCTACGGCTATGACCCTGAAACCAATGTGCTCTCCCCGATGGGAGAGGATAATTCCGGCCGCCATATGGTCATCTGTATGGGCGGTCCGCAAGTGTGGTTTGAACTGGCGAATATGCTGGACGATCCGGAATGGGTGGATATGCTGGCCGAGTTCGGCGTCTACTACAATCTGCCGCAGGAAGAGAAGGATCTGATCACCAACGGAGAGATTCGGACCGAGAGCTGGGGCCACCCGGTATTAAGCGTCGGCATTGCGGCTTACGGAGCGTATCACAGACAGGACAATCGGACGGCGGAGCACTGCTGGCACATTCTTCTGGACAATCCTTTCGGGGATATCAACCTTGCGGAAAGCGAAAAAACGGTTATTCACTTGGAAGAGCTGCAGGAAATCGATTGGATGAATACGAACGAAGCTTCCCAATGGTCTTTAAATACCATCATCAGTTTGGAGCTTCTGGCAGGATCGTTGGATCGCGTTTACGGAAAACGGTAAGTCTGAGGCCGGTATTATTCATTCCAATGGGCAGCCTTGCCGATTCGTAACGGATGGGGTATTCTACTGAAAAAACATATACGGCTGGTGAATGCGATGGGTAAGCTATTCTCCAAAGGAACGAAATATTACCGGCAAAGCTTGCTGTTGATTCTTGCTATCGCTACATTACCCGGTTTACTGCTGAGCGGATTCATGTATTGGGGGGCCGGAGGGGAGATCGAACAAGAGCTCCACCAGCTTCATCGGCAAAACATACACGAACGCGCGCAAACCATAGACGAAACGCTGGCTCACTTGGAAATGTCCCTGGGACATTGGGCCTTCGAGCCCCAGTTTGATTACACGCTGGGGAACATCGACTTCGGCGATGATTACGAACGGGCATGGGACATTTCCAAGACGCTGCTGGTCATCCTGAGCTCGAGCGAGCTGATTGAGCATGCGGAGCTGTATGTGAAAGGATCGGCAAACCGGGAAGGCGTCAGGTTTAATCCGGAGTACAGTATGTTAAGCGCGGACATGAATGAACAATATGCCAGTCTGCTGCAGCAGCCCCGTCCGATCTTCTGGTCCAACACCTTCCCGGGTGTTCAAAGGCAGGAGCAGCTGACCTTAATCCAGAAAGTGCCCGGCAACAGCAAAGAACCTGTAGGTCTGCTGCTGGTCCGGATTAATATGGATAAGCTTGCGCGCCTGGTCGGTACGCTCACACCGTATAACGGTGCCAAAACAGTGATTTTCCAAAACGACGGAGCAACGATCATGAGTACAGGTGTCGGGGGCGAGGACGGGCCCTTCGTGCAGCAGCTGATCAACGACATTCATAGCGGAAAGCAGGAAAACGGCTTATATTATTTCGACTGGAAAGGGAGCAAATATTCCGTTACCTATGATCATTTTACTCAGCTGAGCACTCACTGGTCCTATATTTCGGCAGCTCCCATTCGGGAGATCACGGCCCCGCTGCTGTCCATTTCGAAATTGATCATCGCTCTTAGCTGCGCAGCTCTTGTGATCGCGGTATCTATGGCGTGGATGGCTTCCCGCCGTATTTATTCTCCGATTGGCAAACTGGTTCACATGCTGAGCGGATACCGAACGGAGCTTTTGGGCAAAGGGGTGGATGAGTTTTCATTCATCAATCAGAAGTGGCAGGAATTGACCAGGGAGAGTACTACTTTACAAACGAAGCTGAAGCAAGAGCTTCCGCATCTGAAGGAAGGCTTCGTCCAGCAGCTGATCCAAGGATATTTGTACCGGTACTCCAGCCATGAACTTATCGAACGATTCCGGCAGTACGGAGGCAGCGTTGACCGGAGTGCGTTTACTGTAGTTCATATCCAATTGATCGGGTTCGGCAGCCTCGCGGGCCGTTTCAATAAGGGCGATGAGGGACTGGTTACCTTTGCGGCATGCAATATCATTGAGGAATTGGCCCGAAGCCGGCTGGAGCAAGCTTACGTGATCAATTTTCATGATTTGTCCATCGCGCTCCTGGTGGTTGAATCGTTTAAGAGTGATAGGGACAGTATTATGTCCTTGTGCCGTGAGCTGACCCATGGAATTAGCCAGCTGCTGCGCATGCAGGCAACCGCGGTGATCGCGCCGCCTACGGACGATATCAAGCAGATCGCTTCCTTGTTCGAAAGCGCCAAATCGGCTACCCGATACCGGAGCTTTGACAACGAAAGCCAAATCATCGATATGGAGCAGCCCAGTCTTCTTGCCGAAACGGGCAGCTTGAGCTATCCGATTGCGATAGAGCGTGAGCTCATTCAAGCGCTGCGAGCCGGTGAACGGGAGGAAGCCGCGCGGCAGCTGTCTTTGTTCGTTGAAGCCCTGTCCGCCGAGCGGGTGAAAGAAATCGACGCGCAGCAAGGCATGATGCGCTTGCTGGCGGGAATTTTGAATGCGGTATCACAAGTAGGGGTCAATCCGGCCGTTCTGTCCAAGGGGACGAATATGTTTGAAGCGCTCTCTCAAATCCGGGATACGCAATCGATCTTGAAATGGTTTAACGAGCATATCATCGAGTCTATCATGCAGGAGCTTGAGAAACGATCCAACGATCAATTGAAGAGAATGATCGAGCAGGCCAAGAACTATTTGCAGGACTACTATGCCAAGGATATATCGCTGGAGAGCTGTGCAGAGCAAGTAGGCGCGGCGCCCTATTTTCTCAGTAAAGCGTTTAAGGCGGAGACAGGAGTCACCTTCACGGAGTACTTGACCAATTTGCGTATGGATAAGGCCAAGGCGATGCTCCGCGACTCGAATACGATGATTAATGAAATCGCTATGCAGGTCGGCTACCAGCCCAGCTATTTCATCCGGCTGTTCAAGAAGCTGGAGGGGATCACCCCGGGCCGATTCCGGGAGTTGGTGCGCGACGGGGGCGATTAGGACAGCGTGTGCGGTATGCCGCGTTTCCGGCCTCGCAGAAAGAAATGAAAAAGAAGAGACGCTTACTAGAGAAGCATCTCTTCTTTTTAACATGTCAGGAATAATCACAATTTATTAATACTTAGGGTTATTGAACAGGTCAATTTCATAGTGTGCGTTCGGATCCACCATACTGTAGTATGTTGGTGCAACGTCAACTTTCAGTTCGCTGCCGGCAGGCAGGTATACTTGCCAGCACTCACGCCCTGTTTGGTCGTAAAGCTTGCTTGCGCTGGCTCCAAATCCAGTTGTGGAGATCGAACGGATGCCGTAATCGAGGTAGTTATTGTTTACTCCGTTATAGTTCACATCAAAGTAAACATAGAACACTCTCCCGTTCCCCGTATCGTTCTTCCAGTAAAAGTAGTCATGGTCTTCATATTGCGAGAAAGTGCCATGGTACCAGTCGCCGATACCATAGAAGGAGTTAGCTTCACCTTCTTTAAAGGTAAAGGACGTTGGTGTTGTGTAGCCATCTTTTTCCTGTGCGAGATTGGTCGTTGCTCCGGCAAAGGCAGATGTTGAGAAGGCCATGCTAAGAACGATAGTGGAAAGAATGGTCGCGAGCTTTTTCTTCACAGGAATAACCTCCAGAGGAATGAAATGGATGTCAATTGAAAACTGGCCAGTGTTTCAATTACATGTATAAAATTACCATTTATTATAACTAATTGTAATAGTTCCTGCATACTATTTTGGAAAAAATATCTTACAAGAGGAATCGACTGCTACAATCCTAACGAAATGAACCAATGCTAGAAAGTGCCATTCAGTTAACAAAGTGCTGCTCGTGTTAAAACCCTGGCAAGAAAGTCTCATTGCCTTGAATGCGTTTCCAAACTATTCTTATTACGTCAAGCGGCCCAAAGAGGCGTTTGCGAATTGTACCAGAGGGGGGGGGAGTGGCGGTTGGATGACAGCTAGCGACCATCGAAGCGAAAGGAATGGCAATGACGTATGAAAATGAACTCAAATCTAACCATCATAGCGGTAGTCTTAGGTATTGCATCTGTCGGTCTACTCTATAATTACAATCAAACGTTTGGTCGAACTGCAGTTAATCTATCCAAGACGGACAGCATTGATCTTGGCCATGGCGTAACCATGGAGTTTGTTCAGATTCATCCAGGTTCATTCACAATGGGCTCTTCTCTGCATGTAGGAGAGGGGGACGAAGCTCTGGAGCACAAAGTCTCGATTACGAAACCGTTTTATTTAGGAAAATATGAAGTGACCCAGGAGCAATGGGGAGCGCTGATGGGCAACAATCCAAGTCATTTCAAAGGTGAACAACTCCCGGTAGACAGTGTAAGCTGGGATGAAGCCCAATTGTTCGTAACCAAGCTTCAAGAAAAGACCGGACGGCGATTTACTCTACCAACGGAAGCGCAATGGGAATACGCCGCACGTGCAGGGACAACTACGAAATGGGACTTTGGCGATAGCGAATCCATGTTAGGCGGCTATGCCTGGTTTGGGGAAAATTCGGGTGAAGCGACTCATCCGGCAGGCCAGAAAAAGCCTAACGCTTGGGGCCTTTACGATATGTACGGTAATGTTCAGGAGTGGTGTAACGACTGGTATGCAAGCCCATACCCGCAAGGGGACGCTTCCGACCCGCAAGGTCCAAATTCGGGTGAATCGCGTGTGCTCCGCGGAGGAGCATGGGGAGACGACTTTACGATGGTTCGTTCATCGTACCGCAATGCCGCTGGTACTGACGCGAAAACGGCCGGCATCGGTTTCAGGGTTGTAATGATGGTCGAATAAACGCCGGCCGGCGCAGATGCAAGCTGGCTGTTCAATCGAGATGAATGGGAGGGAATCATGATGAGGAAGTCCATAACATCGATGTTGAATCCTGCGAGTCGAGTGTGTAAAGTTGGTGCTGCCATGGCCATGATCGGTTTAGCAGCCTGTTTGGTGCTTTCCGCATCAGCATCAGCAATGTCCGCAGGAGGTACGGTCGAAATGATTGGCGACAAAGGCAGCGTAAACAACAATAAGTGGAAATTCGACTTTGGCCCGGAAAAGCGCGGGGCCAACGGGTATACAAGCGTACCTGCCGATTTGGCATACACCCGGGAAAGAGGCTACGGCTTTCTCGGATTGGGTCTGAATGGCTATCAAGAGGATCAGCGAAGCGACGGATTTGTCATGCAAGAAGGACAAGAAATTAAGCTTCAAGAGGTTTCCAAGCCTAATCCGAAAACGGTTGACGATGATGC
Source organism: Paenibacillus chartarius (assembly GCF_042432825.1). Lineage (NCBI taxonomy): Bacteria > Bacillati > Bacillota > Bacilli > Caryophanales > Paenibacillaceae > Paenibacillus > Paenibacillus chartarius. The sequence continues at coordinate 26,119 of NZ_JBHLWN010000024.1, forward strand.
GGTAGCGGTAACGGAACCGGGTATGCCCATTCGTTTCGCCTTGCATGTAACGCCAAATACGTATTACAAAGTAAAGGTGACGTTAACCGGTGCCGACCCGAGCCAGGATGCTGTCGTCAATTTGTTTTCCGAGAAGAGACATTTTCACTTAACGGAGAAGGTTATTCCTGCCGGTACGAGTTTGACTTATGAATTCCACGTGAATGTTCAAGATGTGTACTCGAAAGTAACGGGGACATACGTGGATACGATGTTAAATATTGCGGTCAGTGGTGAAAACGCTGCCATTTCGTCCGCCCAAATTCAGCAGCTGGACCATGGTACAACAGTTTGGGTGCTTGGCGACTCGACAGTGAATGATCAATTGGCACCGCTCCCGTATTTTAGGCTTCAAAACTATTCGGGTGTCGGGCAAGCGCTTTCGAAGTATGTGGGTCCGGATATTGCCGTATCCAATCATGCGGAAAGCGGCTTGAACAACTACAGCAGCGTGCCGCATTTCGATCAGTTTAAAGACCGGATCAAGCCCGGCGATTTCGTATTTTTCGAGTTCGGACATAATCACAAAACGGATGGTCCGACAGGCTACTATAACGGTATTTCCTATTATTATGATTTTGTTCGCAGCAAGGGAGCCAATTTCATCGTTGTAGGTCCAGTTGACCGTCACAGGGCTTATCAATACGATGCGGCAACCAACACATGGACTTCAACCTTAGACGGTTTTTCTGCAATAGGCAAACAATATGTTGAGGAAAAGGTTGCAGCCGGTGCAGCGGATATCGCCTTTGTCGATCTGAATGCGTCATCGCTCGCTTGGTATTCTCGGCTTTGCGAAGCTTTGGGCTATACGGCTGCGAGTACGGATTACTATTTCAGGGCCGTGCAGGGCGGGAGTGTAGACGGTACGCATCCAAACGATGCCGGTGTGGATCATTTTGCGAAAATGTTCATGGATGGCGCCAAAGCTGTCGTTATTGCAAATCCTGAAACACCGCAAGCCCAAGTATTAGCCCGTCTGCTGAAAGGTGCAAGAGACGAAATACCATACACGGTGCCCGCTTCGATTACCAGCTTAGGACCTGCACCGAATAGCGCGTACCCTCAGCCGTATGTACCTCCCGTTGCTCAGAACTATCCGTTAGCTGTCAGCAATGTTGCTTTGGATGCAGACGGTAATATCGTATCGATGTCCGTGACCAAGCAAGGTGACCTGACCAGCTACGGTCGGGGAATCGTTGAGGTATATAAAGCGAGTGGTGAGCTGAAAGGTACCGCTTATGCAAATGAGCAAATCGATAATACCATTGAAGGCACGCAAACGGTAACGTTCACAACGGATCTGACGCTTGGTGCCGACGAACAATTGAAAGCATATGTCATGGAATTTGAAGACAAGCCGGGATATCCGCTCACGGATAAGCAGCTTTCCGATTTTTATATCCCTTAGGAAAATAGGAGGCGAAAATATGAATAAACCAAAGAAATCTGTATATGTTACTGCCAGTCAAACGTTAAAAGTATGTGTTGCTGCGATCGGGCTTAGCGCCGGGGTATTATTTGCGATGTCAACCTCGGCTTTTGCTGCCGATACGTATTACATTTCACCAACGGGCAGCGACAGCAATCCGGGAACGGAAGCAGCGCCATTCAAGAGCATTATGAAAGCGCAAGCCGCAGCATCCTCGGGAGATACGGTATATATTCGCGGTGGCGTTTATGATGATTTTGACATTGCCAAGACCGACAGTAATTATAATTACGTACACGATATGACGAAAAGCGGGATTACTTATGAGGCTTATCCTGGAGAACGGCCGGTATTTGATTTCCAACATGTGCCGACGAACTTGCGGGTGGCCGCTTTCCGCGTGGCGGATAAAGTAACCGGAATCACCTTCAAAGGCTTCGACGTCATCGGGGTGAAAGTAGGCAATCAGAAGCAATCCGAAGTTTTTCGAGTGATCGGCCAGGCCAATTTCGAGAATGTAGCCGCTCATGATAATGAAGCGAACGGTTTTTATTTTACGACAAGAGGGACAGGAACGGTTCTCAATTGCGACGCTTACAACAACATTGGGCCAACGGACGCGTCGGCTGGAAATACGGATGGCTTTGGCGCTCATGCAGGTCCGGTCTCGTTTATTAACTCCCGTGCATGGAATAACAGCGATGACGGATTTGACAGTATCAGCTCGAGCGCGTCAGTGACGTATGATCATTCCTGGTCCTTCAATCACAGGGGCAATCAGAACGGACTCGGCGACAAAAACGGGTTTAAAGTCGGCGGCTATAGTTACAGAACCGAAGGACTCCCTGACCCGCTGCCCTCCCATACCGTAAAGTATTCCTTAGCTGTCAATAACGGGGCTAACGGCTTTTATGCGAACCATCAACCGGGCAAATCGGCGGACTGGATTAATAATACGGCCTATAATAACAGTACAGCTAACTTTAATATGCTGGAGCGCGTTAGTCCGACGGATCCCAACAACATCCCTGGGTACCGTGAAATTTTGCACAATAACATTGCATATAAGGGTACAGCCATAGCCAACGATAACCATCCGCCGGAAAATGTAACGAATAATTCTTGGACGATCGGCGGCGGTCTTCCCATTACGGATAAAGATTTTGTAAGTCTGGATGTGAGCCAATTATCTGCACCGCGCAAACCGGACGGCAGCTTGCCTGATGTTACATTCATGCGTCCGGTAATGACCAGTTCTCTGTACGCATACCATTTAGGCTACCTTGCCGACCAGAATCCGCAAAACGCGGAGGCCGGGATCCCGGCGGTACGGGCGCTGCTGGAGCAGCTCGCCTCGAAAGGGGAAATTACGGGAGCCCTGCTTCCGCAGCTTCGGAACGGACTCGAGCAAGCGGAGCACCAGCTGGAGCAGGGAAGACCGGACCAGGCCGCGCATTATCTGGAGATGTGGCTGAAGCATTTGACACGCACGCCGGCTTCATCGACGATCAGCGACCAAGCGGCAGCCGTACTGAAAGCCAATGCAAAGGCATTCATTCTCGAGTGGACGGAGGATAAACCTTGACCAAAATTGCAGGTGCACAGCTGTATACGATACGCGAATATGTGAAAACACCGGAGGCTATCGACGAGTCATTCCGGAAGCTCAAAGAAATCGGGTACACCACGGTTCAGGCGTCGGGACTCGGCCCTATTCCGGCGGGTGAACTGGCCGCCATCGCGCGTTCCCACGGATTGAGCATCGTCTTGACGCACACGCCATATGCCCGGTTTACGGAGGACCTGGACGGGGTGATTAAGGATCACCATATCCTAGGCTGCGGCTTGGCCGGAATCGGAGGCCTGCCGACTCCGTACCGAAACGCCGAGGGATACGCTGCCTTTGCCAAGAAGTTTGCGGAGATTGCAGATGAGCTGGGCAGAAACGGGCTGAAGTTCAGCTATCATAACCATCATTTTGAGTTTCAAAAGCATGGCGGCAAGCTGGGCTTGGATATTCTTATCGAGCAAACGAATCCGGAAACGTTCATGTTTACGCTGGACACTTACTGGGTTCAAGCCGGAGGAGCCGACCCTAGCGCATGGATCCGTAAGCTGAAGGGCAGAGTTGAGGCCATTCACTTGAAGGATATGACGATTATCGATGAGCAGCAGAGCATGACCGAGATTATGGAAGGCAACCTCCAATGGCCGGAAATCTTCCGCGCATGCGAGGAAGCGGAAGTGAAGTGGTATCTGGTCGAGCGCGATGCCGGTCCTACGGAAGCTTTCGACAGCCTCAAAATCAGCTATGAGAATCTCAAAAAGGCAGGGTTCGTTTAAGAGCCGCATAGGAAGAAGCAATCCCCCTTCAATTTGACGAAGGGGGATTATTATGATCAGCTCATAGGCGGAACCCTTGTCGTGGTCCATCATGTGTTTCAGGTATTTACGTTTACTGCTCTTTCGCATCCGTAATGATGATTTCACCATTATCATAGAAGACCTTCATCTTCAAGCTCTCGCTGACAAAGCGCACCGGCACGAAGGTAATGTCGTCCCGGATGACCGCCGGTGAATCCAGCACGTTCAGTTCTCCGTTCACATAGGCATGTTTTTGATCAATGACGAGCTCGACCTTCACATCATCCTTAACTAGCGTTACCCGTCGTTCGGCCCCGTTCCAATCTACTTTGGCGCCAAGCGCTTCCGCGATAAAACGGATCGGCACCATGCTTCTGCCTTCGAGTGTGAAAGGCGCGGCTTCCAGCGTTTGTTCCGCCTCATCGACCGCCGCCAGCTTGGAATCGAGCTTCAAAGCAATCGTGCGGAAGTCCAGCGCAGTGTCGTCTCTATAAATGGATTCGGCAATGCCGAATCCGATCGGCTTGGAAATGATGGTGCCATAAGTGGTTTCGATCTCAACGGTATAATACTGTCCGTTCTTGATCGAGCCGTTATTGTTCGCATACAGGTCGAAGACTACATTTCCGGAGAACGTGCCGAGCGGCTCCTTCACATCATCCTTCAGTTTGGGGTTAACCACCGTGTCGCCCTTCATGATCCCGAGCAGCCAGCCTACGCCCGCCCGGTTTGTTCGCCAAATGCCTTGGTATGCTTCCTTGCCGTCCTTGTCGGTCGGACGCAGAATCATGGCCAAAATTTCCGTCTTGGGCGCAAGGTTCAGCTTCAGCCTGAAGTGGCCGTCCGTACGTTCGTCCGGTTTGAATTCGGCGATACCGTTCTTATCCTGATCCAGATCGACCCAGGCGAACTCCCGGATCACGACAGGTGCATACGATTTCTCACTGTCGTTGAAAGGGGTAATCTCCGATTTTAGGGTCCCTTGGGCCGTCTCGATTTCGACGTAATAGTATTCGCCCGGCTTCATGCTGTTGTTATCCGAAGCATACAATTCCAGCTGGGCGACGCCCTTGAACGTGCCGAGCGTGGGCTGGAACGTATCGTTCAAGATCCGGCCGTCCTGAACGACGGCCAGCAGGTGGCCGATGTCGCCAGGGGCGGCCTTCCAGCTCTTCCATAAGCCGTGATTGATATCCTTGCCGGTACTATCTGCGGTTTTCAGCGAAATCGATTTGATTTCCGTGCCGCTACCGGCATCGATCAGAAGGGAGAGATGGCCGTCCCGGGTTCCGTCAGGTCCCTTTGCTTGATCTAATGAGATCCGGTCGGACTCTTTGTCGAGGAACTTGAACTCCTTGACTTGTAATGGGGCTGAGGTGCTTTCGGCGGCGGCTGCATGGCGGACCGGTAAAAGGCCCCCGGTGAGTACACTTCCGATGACAGCTGCCGTTACGCAGCTGCGGATCAGGTTCGTTCGCATTTTCTTCATAGTCATTTATCCTCCACGTGTAATTAATTTGATGGGTAGCTGACTTCCAGTTCCATCATATAGTCGTCGCTCAGAGTTCCTCTGCGCTTACTGAAATCAAATTCCACCGACTCGGCAAATTCGCCTTCGCCCTCGATTTTCACGAGCATGGGGATTGGCTGGCTGCCGCTTGGAATCCATTTGACCGTTGCCTTATACCGGCCAAGCGGTACTTTGTCTACGCCAAGACCTTCATACTCCATCTCTCCGACCCGTTTGACGATCTTTTGGCCAGCGCTGCCGTCAATCATGGGACCTACAGGCTCCAGCGTCACTTCCAAGTCCGTCATTTTGAATTCGGGCAGATCGTCTTCAAAGGACCAGTGATCCGGGTAGAAGAACATGTACCCTACATCATTTTTCCATGTGAAATTTCGGATCGCTCCGGTATTGCCTGCAAACGGCCGGTCTACGTCGGGGATGATATCGAAGTCATAAGCCCTGCCGTCGGCCTCCAGTACGTATTCGCCGCTCATCCTCCAAGTCGTGGCGATGGACGGCAGCTCCAGCCGGTAATAGCCGGAATCATCCGTCACTCCCAGGATGTTGCTGTCGTACAGCAAGGTATTGTCGGCATAGATCGAAACGCCCGATACCGGCTTGCCCGCTGCATCGCGCACATAGCCTTTAACGACATAGGGTTCTACGGTCTCTTGATTTTGCGGCTGCGCCGGTACCGGAGCCGAGCCGGCCCCTCCTTCTTCAATCCGGATCGTCGCTACCTGGTTTGCCCGGTCATACGTTACCTGATACCCGCTGTTCTCCGCCACAAAGCGAAGCGGGACCATGGTATGACCGTCAATCATCTGGGCGGGGACCTCCAAAGGCACTTTCTTCTCGTTCACGGCAGCCGTGCTGCTGTTAATGGCGAGCTGGATCGTCAGACCGTCCTTGGTTCCAACCGCCTGTTGGACGGTGCCTGTGTCTAACCAGCTTACCGAGAAGCCGAGCGTTTCAAACAGCTTTCGGAAAGGGACCAGCGTAGAGCCGTCCTTCAATACAGGCTGGACGTCGTTAAATTGGAGCTCTTGCCCCTTGAACAGCACGCGAATAGCAGGACTATTCGTGGCAAGAGCCAGCGCCGAAGGTAACACCGAGGGATTGGAAGCGAATGCGGCGGCACCCGGCAGCGGAGCAGTTTCTCCAAAGGCCAGCGCTGCTCCGGAAAAGGTAAGCCCGCCAGCGAGCACAATGCTTGTAACTCGACGACATGCATTGGACAGCAAATGGTTCATTTTACGCAATCTCTCCTCATGACTTTCTTAGTTTCAGCCTGGATCCCGCCTGTGAAATAGTCCGGCTGGCTGTAACATGGATTCACGGTTCATTCAATCTGGATAAACACTTGGCTGCGGGCTGATCAGGCTACAGATTCGATTATAACGATGGTGAGTGTTTCATTCTGTAGCGGTATTCACAAAATGATACAATTTGTTTCAAATTGATGCGTGGCAATCGATCAATGAACATCTTAAAAGACTTCACACGGAGCTTAAAAAACAGCATTTAACCGGTTACAGGGGTATGTTAGTCTAAGTACATGAAAAGAAGACAGGTAAGACTAACAGGGAGGTTATTCGATGATTAGACAACAGGTGTTTAAAATGCTGACGGGCGTTATGGCGGCGTCGCTTGTCCTTACTGCGTGCGGCGGCGGCAACAGCGGCAGCTCGAATACAAGTACCAGTCAGGCGGGGGGCGCCGGTACGGATACGGCGAAGAAGCCGGTAACCTTCACAATCGGTTACGCTACGGGCGACCCGGCGACGAAGCAGGCTATGGTTGATGCCATAGCGGCATTTACGAAGGCAAATCCCCAGATTAAAATAACCGACCTCAGCGAAGGCGGGTCCCAAGCGTATCTGGATTGGCTCAAGACGAAGGATGCGGTCGGAGAATTCCCGGATCTTGTCGAGATGCGCGATACGCAGCTGTTCGCCGATGCCGGCAAGCTGTCTGAGCTCCCGGCCGAGCTGTTAAGTCTGTTCGCGGACGCACCGAAGGTAAACGGTAAAAACTATACGGCTCCTATTGTCGGTACCGCACCGCAGGGAATTATATACAGCAAAAAAGCGTATGCGGACGCAGGAGTTACGGCCGAACCGAAAACGTACGATGAATTCCTCGCGATTCAGGAGAAGCTGAAGGCGAAAGGGATTACGCCGATCACGTTTGGCGGCAAAGATATTTTCCACTGGGGCTTCTGGGTCAACAAGTTTCTGATGGATGAAGTATTCGCCGACGATCCGAACTGGAATTCCAAGCGGACGAAAGGGCAGGTGAGCTTCACGGATGCCGGACCTAAGAAAGCGATGGAAAGCCTGAACGAGCTGTTCGCTAAAGGCTACGTAGACAAAGGCTATCTGAGCACGGCGGATAACCAGACGGCATCGATGCTGGTCACCGGCAAAGCGGCGCAGCTGTTCTCCGGACCGTGGATGTTCGCGCAGATTTCACAGGCAGATCCGAAATTCGATTTCGGCTGGTACCCGGTTCCGGATCGTAAGGGAAGAATCGTTGTCAACGGCCTGAACAACCAGCAGGGCTGGGCGCTGTCGGCGAAGGCGGGGCAAGATGAGGCCAAGAAAGCGGCTATCCTGGAATTTACGAAATTTTTCTTCTCTAAGGATCAGTACGCGAAATTCCTGAAGGCCGTTAACGGAATTCCTACAACCAAAGAGCCGGTCACGTATGAGGCGTCTCCTCAAATGAAAACCGTGCTGGATGTGATGAGCGATCCAAAGACGATCAAGTCTCTGCAAATCAACAGCTTCTGGGGAGACAATGCAATGCCGCCGCAATGGCGCAACTGGTACTACAAGCTCATTCAGGATTGGCTTGTGAAAGGCGATTTCAGCGACGAATATCTGAAGAAGATGGACGCCGAATGGGATGCGAATGTGAAAGCGAACGCAGCCGCCGCCAAGAAATAAGTCGGCACATGATGGAGCGGCCTCTGCTTAGGCAGAGGTCCCCCTCCTTATGAGTGGTGATTGGAGTGAGAGAATGGCAAACATAGAGACAATAAACGGTTACTCCGGGGCAAAAGCGGCGGATAAGAAGAAAAAACCATGGTTTTCCTTCTCTGTGCTATTCATTTTGCCTTCTTTTCTTTTATACACCCTGTTTGTGATTTATCCGACTTTGAACAGCGTCAATTTAAGCTTTACCAACTGGGATGGAGTCAGTCCTGAAGTAAACTACATCGGTTTCGATAACTTTATCGAGATGTGGCACAGCGACAGGGTGCATAACGCGTTAAAGAACACCTTGATCATGTCGGTCGCACTCGTTGTACTCGAAAATGTGGTGGCCATTGTGCTGGCAATGATGGTCGATCAGGTACGTTGGTGTAAAAATTTGTTTCGAAGCATCTTTTATTTCCCCGTACTTCTTAGCGGGATCGTGATGGGTTTTGTGTGGGCCATCATTTTTAATTTTAACTTTGGCGTGATTTCGCAGCTGCTCGACAAGGCCGGTTTTTCGAGTCTGAAGCTCGATTGGCTCGGAAACCCCGATTACGCGATGATTGCGATTATTGTTACAACCGTCTGGAAGGGCGCAGGATACTACATGATCATTTACTTGGCCGGGCTTCAAGGCATTCCGCCGGAATTGCATGAAGCGGCCGCAATCGACGGGGCTAACCGCTGGCAGCAGTTTCGCCATGTAACGTTTCCGCTGCTTGCCGGAGCGATGACGGTAAGCGTCATGCTGTCCATGATCGGCGCGCTCAAAATCTTTGACCAAATTGCGGTAATGACCGATGGCGGTCCGGGCTTCGCAACGGAAACCATGACCTACATCGTTTATAAAGTGGGCTTCGGAGAGCTGAGACAAGGCTACGGTACGGCGCTTTCTCTCGTCCTGTTCCTGCTCATCCTGCTCGTATCTCTCATTCAAGTGAAATTGCTTCGGAGAAGAGAGGTGCAAATGTAACATGGAGAAGTCCAATAGATGGGTCGATATGTTCGTCTTCACAGTAACCCTTGTCGTTGCCGTCTTATTTTGCTTCCCGATTTATTTCAGCATCATATCCGCATTTAAGACGAACGGGGAAATTTTAAGAGATGCCGTCGCATTTCCGAGCAGCTTCTATGTGGACAGCTTCGTATTCCTTTGGACGAAAACGGATTTCCCGGCGGCGATGGCCAACAGCGCATTACTGACGATAACGTCCATTGTGTGCATGATTCTGATGATTCCGATGGCGGCGTACGCGATTGAACGGACGGGAAAGAAGTGGACGAATGCGGTCTATGTGTACTATCTTGCCGGCATGATGATTCCGTTCCAGGTGTACATGATTCCGCTGTTTAAGGAAATGAAGGCAATAGGTCTCTATGGAACGTTAACGGCACCGATTCTGATTTATATTTCCGGTTCCGTAGGCATGGGCGTGTTATTGTTCACCAGCTTCATTAAAGGGATCCCTGTCGAGATTGAGGAAGCCGCGGCCATAGACGGATGCTCCAAAGTGCGAACGTTCTGGCAGATCGTATTTCCGCTGCTCGGTCCTTGTACGGCAAGCCTGGTCGTGCTACAGGGTCTCGGAATCTGGAACGACTTCCTGATGCCGAGCTTGATCCTCCCTTCGGACAGACCGAAAACGATGATCGTGGAAATTTTCAAGTTTGTCGGAGAGCTTGCCTCGCAGTGGGATATGGTGTTCGCCGGCACGGCCTTGTCCATCATCCCTGTCTTGCTCGCATTTATTCTTTTGCAAAAATATTTCGTTAAGGGGATAGCGGCTGGAGCCACAAAAGGGTAATACAATGATCCGCTTCTGGTCCTTTGGCCGGAGCGGATTTTTTTAGTCCGCATTCAAATGACGTCGGGAGGCTTGGGTTCATGAATCAGGTAGTTGGGTATGAGGCTCCTAAAGGAGCGATTGGCAGGGAGGACTATCGCGTATTCGTAAGAATACCCGAAGGCGAGTGGCAGGAATTGTTCGTTTATGAAGTCAAGGTAGACATGCACGATGTACGTCATGCTTCGATGGTTTATTTCGATATGGCCGGACAAGCGGAAGTAAGAGTGGAGAGCCTGAACGCTGCTGTTCGTAGTGCTGTCATTCGTCCGCTATCGGCGGATGTTGCGTTCGAATATGAGCATGATGCAATCATCTTTACTTTGGATAGGCCGCGTAAGCTGAGTATTGAGATCAACGGCGAACGGTTTTCCAATCTGCACCTGTTTGCCAACCCGCTGGAGGAACAGGCGCCGGATCCGGCGGACGACGATGTGCTTGTGATGAAGCCCGCGATTCATCGCACCGAAGATTTGTACCGGGCTTGGGAAGCGGACGGGAATGGGGGGCAAGCCCCGAAGGTCATTTATTTCGCGCCAGGCATGCATTACTTGGAGGAAACGATTCTTCGCATCCCGTCGGGCACAACCGTGTATATCGCTGGCGGAGCCATCGTTGTCGGTTCGATGCTGTGCGATCGCGTTCACGATGTAACGATACGGGGGAGGGGCATGTTGTACCTTTCCGACTTCCATCGTTTCTCCGCCTTTCGCGGCGTCCGCATCGTCTTCTCGCGGAATATCACCGTAGAAGGCATCATCACGATGGATCCGCCGCATTACAGCATCTACATCGGCAAGTCGGAGCACATCCGCATACGGAACTTCAAATCGTTCAGCACGCGCGGGTGGTCCGACGGCATTGATATGATGGCCAGCAGCCATATCGATATCGATGACGTTTTTCTCCGCACCTCGGATGACTGCATCGCCATCTATGGCACGCGATGGGACTTTGCCGGCGATTCCCGCGAAATAACCGTAAGAAATTCGGTGCTGTGGGCGGATGTGGCGCATCCGCTCATGATCGGAACTCATGGCGATCATCACCGAAGCGGCGATGTGATCGAGAACGTTCGCTTCGAGAACATCGATATTTTGGAGCACCACGAGCCTCAGCCGAACTACTGGGGAGCTATGGCGATCAATGCGGGCGACAAGAACATCGTCCGGAACGTGAGCTATGACGGCATCCGTGTCGAGGCTTTCGAGCTTGGGCAATTGATCGATCTCCGCGTGGTATGGAACAAAGACTACAATCCCGTACCCGGCCAGCGCATTGAACATATTACGTTTACGAACATTTCGTACAACGGCTCCAATTCGAACAAAAATCGAATCTACGGCTACGATAAGGAGCGAACAGTCAGCGGCGTTACCTTCACCAATCTGCGCATCAATGGAGAGTTGATCCGGAATGCGGAGCAGGGCCATTTTGAATTGAATGAATTTGCCGGCGATATCGTATTTCGAGTCGATCCCCTCAACTCAAGCTCGAAGGGGAGCTAACATTTTCCACAACAAAGCTCATGGTTATACCGAAGAAAACTGCTATGATAAGAAGTGGAAGGCCGTTCTCTGTCTAAGGGGTGAGCGATAGATGGCAGTGACCACATTTTCCCGCATGCGCAAAAGTATTTTTGCCAAATTTACGTTCTCGTTCATTGCCGCCGGTCTCATTCCGCTGCTTCTGATTAGCTATTTTTCACTGAATACCTTCAGCAGTTATGTGGAACGCAATGCCGTAAACAACTACGAGCAAATGTTCCTGTACGCCGGCAAAAACCTGGACGATATGAACACCAAATACAATAATATTTCAAAAATCATGTACTCCTACGGGGTAGACGGCGTATACAGCCAACTGGGGCAAGCGATTGCGGCTCAGGCGGGGTCGGGCGATGTTCGGCTTCAAAGTACGATTGATGATTTCCTGCGGACAATCTTGTATACGGACAAGCACCTGACCAATGTTTTCTTCGTGACGACGGATGGCCGCTTACAGCATTTGAATAAGGAAAACAAGACTTTCGATATCGGCTACAGCTACCCGGAGCCTGGTTGGGCCAAGAAGCTGGACAATGAGCGGGCGCTCGTGTTTTTCCCGACTCATCCGGAAACGTACTTTCTGCGTTCGGATCAGCTGGTCATGACCTATGCCCGAAATTTAACCGATGTGCTCGGTTCGGAAGGCTTGAATGCCAAGCAAGTCGGAACGTTCTATATGGACGTAAGCATGTCGGCGTTCGATGAGATTTTTCAGCAAATGGTGCTGAACCCGAAGGATTATGTCTATGTCATGGATAACGGTGGCATTGTCCTATACAGCAACCATCGCGAGCTTATTGGGAAGCCTTACGCACCGCTGCATTCCGATGAGCATATCCAGATTGAGCATACAACGGAGGGAACGGATTGGAAGGTTCGCGGCGATTTCTACAAAGCGGATATGTTTAAGCATATCGAGCAGATCAAGAATACGCTGTTCGTTGTGATCGCGGGCTGTATCGTGTCGTTAATCATGGTGGCGATCTTGTTCTCCAATCGGCTGTCAGGTCCGATACGGAGCATTAGCCAGCAGATGGGCAAAATCGAATCCGGCAACTTCAATACCCAGGTTACCGTGCGGACGACGGATGAAATCGGCTTGCTTGCCCGGAGCTTCAACAAGATGGTCGTACGCCTGCAAAGCTACATCGATGAGGTGTACATCGCCCAAATTAAGCAGAAGCAGGCTGAGCTGAGCGCACTCAAGAGTCAAATCCGCCCGCATTATTTGTATAACACACTGGAAGCGATCCGGATGAGCGCTGTGGCCAATGACGACAATGAGGTCGGCGATATGATTTTGTCATTGTCCCATCAGCTCAAGTACGTGCTGGACTATGGGCAGGAGACGGTGCCCCTGGCCGAGGAGAAAGCGAATATCGATCAATATTTCATGCTGATGCAGTACCGTTACGGCGAGCACCGGCTGTCGATGGATTTTCGCTTCGAGGCCGAGCTGCTGGCACTGCCGGTTCCGAAGCTGTCTATACAACCGCTCGTGGAGAACGCGATCTATCACGGCATTATGCCGAAGGCCGGCAAGGGGACGATCCGCATCACCGCAGAGCTGGAAAGCGCCGACAAGCTGCGCATCACCGTCGATGACGACGGCGTCGGCATTCCTCCGGAGCAGCTTAGGCGGGTCAAGTCGAAGTTAAGTGGAGATACGCCGGCGGAAACAGGCGGCAGCATCGGGCTGAAAAATGTGCACGACCGTCTCGTGACGCTGTACGGACCGGAGTACGGCATCGAGATCAACAGTACGCAGAGCATCGGGACGTCGGTGCGAATGGTGATCCCGATAGGAAGAGAGGCGAACACACATGCTTAACGTGATCCTGGCCGATGACGAACCGATGATTATCCGCGGATTGAAGAAGCTCATTCCATGGGAGGAGCTTGGCATCCGCATTGTCGGTGAAGCCTGGACCGGGAAGGGGCTCCTGGAGCTCGTCGAGCGGGAGCATCCGGAGCTGGTGGTCACGGACATCAGCATGCCCGACGGCAGCGGCATTGATGTCATTAAAGAGATTGCCCGGAGGAAGCTCAGGACTAAAGTCATTTTTATCAGCGCCTATCAGGAATTCTCATACGCCAAGGACGCGCTGGCCTTTGGAGCGGTCGATTACCTTGTAAAGCCTGTAGAGAAACGCTTGCTGAGGGAGGCGGTGCAAAGGGCGGTTTCCCTGCTGCAGGAAGAAACGGAAGAGATGACTTCCATGGGCAAGCTCGCCGCGTATGAGCTGAAGGATAAGCAAACGCAGCTGGAGGATCTGTTCGACCGCCTGACGGAAGGGGACATCCGGGAGGAAGAAGCGAAGCGGCAGCTGGAGAGGCTGGAGGCCGGCTATGTATATGAGTGCTATACGGCTTTTGTCATCGAGCCGGAGCCGTTTCAGGAAGGTCAAGCGACGTGGGGCGAGCATGAAAAGAGGCTCCTGTTCTTTGCGGTTTCCAATCTGACGGGAGAGCTTGCCCGCTCTTGCGGGAACGGCCTGGTGCTGCGGAAAGCGGACTCACTGTGTGTGATTACAAACCATCGTGAGGACAGCGATATGCTGGAGCTGGGGCAGGAGATGGTCGAGAAGGTGCGCTTTTATTTGAAAACGAACATTACGCTCGGGATAGGACGCCCTGCTTGCTCTCTGCAAGAAATTAAGTCTTCTTACCTCTCGGCTGCTGACGCGCTGAAGCTCCGTTATTTTACCGGACAGGGGCGCGTGATCCATTGGCAGGCCGCTTCCGACCTGCAGCGGGCATCGGAAAGAGATTCGATGCAGGGTGCCTTAACCGAAGTCAGGCAGCAGCTGCTTCAGGCGCTCCTGTCCAAGGAAATGAACGTGATTGCCCAAGCGGCGGATCAAGCCTTAAACCGGATTGAAGCGGCGGCGCAAGGCAGCAAGGAAGCCGCCGTTACCGGATGTTACCAGCTGCTTGCGGAATTGTCGGAGGAGCTGGCCGCCGTCGGGGTCGCGTATGTTCCGGCAGAACAGGACCAGCTGCAATCGATGCACCGGTTCGGGCGCTACGCGGAGCTGAAGCAGTATGTTGAGGGAGAGATTACGGAAATATTCGGCCGGATGCAGTCGTCCGGCAGCGGGAAAGAAGTGCAGCAGATGACGCTCGTCAAGGAATACATCGAGAACCATTACAGTGAAAATATTACGCTGGAGCGCATCGCCTCACTCGTCTATATGAATCCGTATTATTTCAGCAGCTTCTTCAAGAAGCACACCAATCGGAACTTTAAGCAATACGTTACCGAAGTACGCATGAAGCACGCCGTCCGGCTGCTATTGCAGACGGATTTGATGGTGTATGAAATCGCCGAGAAGGTCGGCTACAACAATGCGCGCCAGTTCAGCGATATGTTCAAGAAGCAATATGGCAAGCTGCCGCAGGATTACAAAAATCACAAGAATTAAGAGGCTGATAAGCGGCGGAAGCTTACATGCGAGTCCCGGCGGCTTGACGTGTAGGCTTTTTGTGCTGGAATGGAAATATCTTAAATTTCGTGCATATCAAGCTTAAAACAACGCATACTCATCCGTTTTCCCCTATGTTAGTCTAGCAATGCCGGCAGTGCCGCGCGAATCGGGTTAGCTAATTTTCTTAAGGAGCGAGCTTATGCACATCATCAATCCCGGAGCCATGGTCGGCGTATGTGCGCAAGACCTGAGCGAAGCGATACGCGGATTTTGATTATTTTACGTATAGATTTTTCGAGTAATATTGATGACACGGCACGTGATGTATATGGCCGAATACTAGGCAGACGCGTGATTGGGAGACCGATGCGACAGGAGGTGAATATGCTGGTGACATTGAAGGAGGGATCGACTTCGTGGCTGCAGTGAAAATTGCCATTGTAGGCGACGTGTTGATGAAGCATCCGATGATCGCGTCCGCCCGGCGCAAGGGCGCCAAGGGCTTCGATTTTACGCCTCTATTCCGGCCGGTCCGAACCTTGCTGCGTAATGCGGATGTTACCGTAGGCAATCTGGAGACGACCTTCTCGGGCTATGGCGGTCCGGGTGTGAAAAGAAACGGCTACCCGACGGAATCGGTCAGCCGGATATCGCGATACGTATTTAACTGTCCTGATGAGCTGGCCCCGGCGCTGAAGCAAGCCGGATTTAACGTACTCGTCACCGCCAACAACCACAGCATGGACGGCGGCTCCAAGGGATTGATGCGCACGCTTGCGGTTTTGAATCGTAACGGCTTAAAGCATACAGGCACTTATCACAACGTGAAAGGAGCCGGCGCACCGCTTATCGTCAGGGCCGGCGGTATGAAGATCGCCATTCTCGCTTATACGAAAGGAACGAATTCGATACCGGTTCCGAAGCCGTGGATGGTGAACCGAATCGGCTCGACGGAGCGGATCTCGGCGATGATCCGCAGGCTGCGGGGCAAGACGGACTTCATTATCGTCTATCTCCATTTCGGGAAGGAGTTCCGGAATTACCCGAGCGAGAGGGAGAAGAAGCTGATGAGCCGGTTGCTCTATCAGGGAGCCAACGTTGTGGTCGGTGCGCATCCCCACGTTCTGCACCCCGTCCGGGTCATTCGCAGCCGGGATCGGGACGGGAAGCTTCGCTCGAGGGTCGCCGCCTCCTCCTTGGGAAACTTCGTTTCGATCAAGCTTCGCGGCCGGGAGGATACGATCACCGGCATGATTTTGGAGCTGTCCGTGACGAAGAATGCGCGGAGCGGGGCGGATATCTCCGGCATCCGGTATATCAAAACGAAGGTTGTCAGAGGCGGAGGGCGCGGGTTCCGTGTCGTCCCTAATCAACAATGGCAGCATAAATAATCTTTCGCCAAAGTGAAGATGTGAACGCCGGAAATTGAGGGACAGGCGAGAACTTACAAAATATGCTAGTATAAAATAGAGTACAAGCCTTTTAGGAAGGAGAGGAGAATTATGGTGAAATCATTGATCGTCGGAGACGCCATGCATGAGCTGGCTACTACACGCCGCATCCTGGAACGCTTGCCCGGGGAGCATATGTCGTGGAAGCCGCACGTGAAATCGATGACGTTGGGCGGGCTCGCCACGCATCTGATTAATCTGTTGAACTGGCAGGTGGCGATTTTTCTTTACCCGGAATTTGATCTTTCGACCGTGCCGCTTCGGCGGGAAGCCTTGGAAAGACCTGAAGACGTGCTGAAGGAGTTCGACGCAAACGTCGGTAAGCTGGAAAAGCTGTTAGCCGAATGCGACGAGATAACGCTCGGCGAGGAATGGACCCTGCGCAGCGGCGATCATATCATCCTGCGCCAACCGCGGGCGATCGCGCTTCGCACCTTCGGATTAAGCCACATGGTCCACCACCGGGCGCAGCTCGGGGTGTACTTGCGGCTGCTCGATATTCCGGTGCCGAGCATCTACGGTCCCACAGCCGATGAGGAAGGCAAATGATCGATAATGCGCAGAACCGTCGCAGAGCATCGACGTCACCGTCGATGTTCTGCGATTTTTTATTTGAGCAGGATGACTCGTTATTCCGCTAATGCGGTAATGCCGGAAATGCGTATGCTGCCTTCGATGCGTCCGGCCATTTCTGCTTCCTTGAGCAGAAAAAAGGCATGATCTAAAAAAAGGGACACATTGTTCTAAAGAAACCGCATACCCATCGCCCCGTCAGTGAAATACAATGAAAACATATTACGAATGCATAGAAAGCAGGGAATTCAATGTTAGACACCTTACATGCACATGACCAGGCTTGGGTAACAAACACAATCGGGAAGCTGAGAAGCAAGATGGAATGGGTTAGCGAAAAATCGAGATACAAAATTCCCTATACGACGGTAAACGGAACGCACGATGACCGGGCCGGCCATAATCCGAGCGGCTATGACGCAGACGGCATTTGCTGGTGGACCAACGGGTTCTGGGGCGGCATGATGTGGCTCATGTACCACGAAACCGGCGAAGAGAAATACAAGGAGATCGCGGGCATCTCGGAAACGTACTTGGACCGGTGTTTTCAAGAATATTACGGGCTTCATCACGATGTCGGGTTTATGTGGCTTCCTACCAGTGTAGCGAATTACAAGGTAACGCAAAACCCGGAGTCGCGGAAGAGAGCGCTGCATGCCGCCAGCCTGCTTGCGGGACGCTTTAATTTGGCGGGCGGCTTCATCCGCGCATGGAACGACCTCGAGGAGGGCGATACAAGAGGCTGGGCGATCATTGATTGCATGTTCAATATCCCGCTTTTGTATTGGGCTACGGAGGAAACGGGGGATCCGCGCTTTAAGCAAATCGCGATGCGCCATGCCGATACGGCGATGACGGCGTTCGTCAGACCGGACGGCTCCGTGAATCATATTGTGGAATTCGATCCGTTTCAGGGCGGCGTTGTCCGTACATACGGCGGGCAAGGCTATGCAGAAGGCTCCTCTTGGACAAGAGGGCAAACGTGGGCGCTGTACGGCTTTATGATGAGCTATATTCATACGGGGAAGGAAGAGTATTTGCACACCGCCAAGCGGATCGCCCATTATTTTATGGCCAACATTCCGGAGGACGGCATCATTCCGGTCGATTTCAGACAACCCCCGGAGCCGAAGCTTCAGGACGATACGGCGGCGGTCATTGCCGCATGCGGCCTGATTGAGATCGCCAAGGCCGTAGGCGAGTGCGAACGGGAGCTTTATGTGAATACGGCGCTGAAGCTGCTCAAAGCGGTGGAGCAATCCCGCTGCGACTGGACGGAGGCCAGCGACAGTATTCTGCAATATGGCTCTGAAGCCTACCATCGGGGGCGGCATCACCATCCGATTATTTATGGCGATTATTATTTCATGGAAGCCGTGTTTAAGCTAAAGGGCAACGATCTGTATTTGTGGTGAAACCTTCGGTTCGGTCCATGTGAGCACCTTGATGAAACAGGGGCGCTGCTCGATAGCGTCCCTGTTTAGCTGTGCTTGAAATAGGGCCACAACCGTCTTCCGACTTCTTTGCGGCATGCTGCAAATACAATCGTACGATGTGCAGCTTGACCGGCAAACGGAACGACCGCTAAATTCGGCTCGCCGAGACGCACTGCAGATGATTCGGGGAGCACAGTGATTCCGGCCTTCGCTGCAACCATTCCTGCAATAAACCCTCCGAAACCGACCTCGCTCGCAATCACCGGCGTAAAGCGATGCTGCTTCATGGCAGCTTCCACCCACTTTCGGATGCCGCATCCTTGAGGGTACAAGATAAGCTGCTGTCCGTCCAATTCCTGCGGTTCAATCGACGGAAGCTTGCCGAAGGCATGCTCGGCATGCACTACAGCTACGTAGGGTTCATGGAATAAGATTTTCACGAAGGGTACTTTATGTGCAGTCGACAGTTCGGCCAATATGCCGTCCATTTGACCGTTTTCCAAACGATCCCATAACTCGTCAGACGTATGCATAATTTGAACTTGGCTATCCATACCATCTTTCTTCATAGCCAGAATACGATCCGGTAGGCAGGAGGCCGACAGACTTGGAAGTGCGCCGATCGTATAGCTCGCCGGTTCACGGTATCTTCGCAGCTCCGAATGTATGGATTCAAACTCACTCATTAAACCGGCTGCCCTGTTGATTAAATACGTTCCTGCCTCGGTAGGAACGACTCCGCTGGAAGTCCGTTTCAGCAGCTGCACCCCGTAGTAAGCCTCAAGACTTCTAATCTGCTTGCCAAGGGCGGTATGAGAGATATGAAGCATCTCGCTCGCCTTCGAGATACTGCCGAGACGGACGGCTTCCATTAATCCCTCCAGGTCTTGAAAACGCACGCGAACCAACTCCTTGATCGAATTATATAGGTTTTGGCCATAAGCGACAAGGAGGCTGAAACCCATCGTTTCACCGCTGAAACCGATCGATTATTCTTGTTCTTCCGGGCTGATGATATGCTAGAGGTCATCGAAAGGAGATGAAGGATATGAAGATCAGTATTTTAGGGACAGGGAGAATGGGGAAAGGCTTCGTTCACATGCTTAGCAGTCAAATGCCTTTATTATGGGGGTCGCGAACACCTGCAAAAGCGGAACAGATCACCGCGGAGAATGGATATGCCAATGTAACGGCTGTTACGTATGAAGAAGCCATCGCTTCTTCCGACGTCATTCTCCATACGTTGTGGTTTAGAGATATGTTGCCGTGGGCAGCAGCGAACCAAGAGAGGCTGGCCAGTAAAATTATCGTTGACCCATCGAACCCGTTTACAGTCGACTTCTCCGGCTTTGAGCTTGATTGGGGCCAATCGGCCGCAGAGGAGCTGCAACGGATTTTACCGGATTCCAAGGTTGTCGGAGCTTTTAAAAACACCTTTTTTAAAGTGCTGGAGCAGCCGGTACATCACGGTTTGATGAGCGATGTGTACGTAACTAGCGACGATGAGGATGCCAAGCGCACCGTGATGAATGTGTTGGAGCGTCTCCCTTTTCGAGTGATGGATGGCGGGGCGCTTGCCAATAACCGGACCATAGAACGGATGACCTTATTCGAGCGGGAGCTGGCGCTGCGGGGAGGCCATTATCCTTACGTGTCTTTCCGGCTCTTCGGAGATGAAGGTACGGAGCGTGACTAAACGAACAATCGCAAAGGCGACTGCCGGGTGCTTCTTACGGGCCTCGGCTGCCGCCTTTTCCGCCCTAGGCATGAACGGGCTGCAGCACCGGCAGTTCAATCACCACCGTCGTCCCTTGGTTTCTATGGCTGTGGAAAGACAGTTTGCCTCCGTGGCACTCGACTATACGCTTGCATATCATAAGCCCTAGCCCTGTTCCGTTCGATTTGGAGGTAAGAAACGGAGAGCCCAGCCGGGACAGCATTTCTTCGGAAATCCCTACGCCCTGATCCTGGATGCTGCAAATGACGCTTTGACCTTGGTGATTTCGAATCGCAGCTGTAATGATTCCTCCGTGCGGCATGGCTTCTATGGCATTCTTTAAAATATTAATTAACACCTGCTTGATTTGGTCCGGTATACATGGAATAAGCCGGATCTCTCCGTCCATTTCGGTATGAATTTGAACATTATAGAGACGAGCCTGAGGCGTCATGAAATGCACCACACTGTTGAGAAGCGACGGCAAATCGCTTGTCTCAAAAAGATTCAGATGCGGTTTCCCCAGCGTCATGAATTCATTGACAACATAGTTGATATGCTCCAGCTCTTCCATCATGACATCGACATACTCCGTATTTTTCGCCTTTAATAGTTGAATAAATCCTTTTAACGACGTGAGCGGATTTCGAATGTCATGGGCGATTCCCGCCGCCAATTCGCCGATGAGCGATAATTTCTCCGCTCTTATGATGATTTCTTCAGATTTTTTTCTCTGGGAAATATCCCGAAGCACCGTCTGCACGACCGGGGAGCCGAGGTTCTTGTGAACATAAATCGAAGATAACTCGACATCGATAAAGACACCGTCAATTCTTCGCAGCTTGATCTCCATAAACTCGGTGTAATGATCCGATTGGTAAACATGGTTTAATCGTTTTTGAATCAAGTCCACATCGACCGGACTGAAGTAATCAAATATGGAGGTGCCTGTAAAATCATCTGTTGAAGCGCCTCCCAGGAGCTTGCAGCCCATATCGTTTACAAACTGGATCTTTCCGTCTTTATGTAAAACAATCGGTTCCGGATTTAGTTTGATTAATTTTCTAAACTGTTTTTCTCTTTCTAATAGCTCCTCTTCCGCCCGTTTCTTTTCGGTGATGTCTCTTTCCACGCCAATGAATCCCAAGACCGTACCCCGCTCATCCCTCACCGGGGAGACGGTCACGTTCGCATAAAAGGTAGACCCGTCTTTTCTCAGTTTCATGGCTTCGAAATCGGAAATTTGTTCACCATCTACAAGCGATTGGTATAGCTCCAAAGTCTTTTCCTTGTGTTGATCAGGAACCATCGGCAGCACGGTGCCGATAACCTCGTCTCGTGTCCACCCGTGTAATTCTTCGAATTTCTTGTTCACATCAAGCACTTTCCCGGCTATATCCACAAAGACGATTCCGTCGGAGGTCAAGTTCATAATTGAATCGATTACATATTTTTTTTGCCACATAGCAGCATGTCCCCTAGTAATAAACCTTGTTGGTTCAAGATGTTCTTCGCCGGATAATTTTGGAAGTTGAAAAATTACGTACATTTTAAAATAAAGTTGTTAAGAAAGTGTTTGAATGCTACCTAATTTTTCTTATGCATAAGGCGGGCTGCCGGCAGTGAGATATTATCGATTAATTTCGACGAATCGTGTCGATTCATGCAGGAATTTGGGACATGATATTGAAATGTTTGGTAGATGAGATGGCATACAGGCCGGGAGGGAGCCAGGAAATTGAGCCGCTTTACTCGCAAACAAAGCTTGGCCCGGTTGATCCGCAGCATCATGAATTTATCTACCATGGTCACCGTGTTATTGTTCGGCATGATGGTTCTACTGCTCATGTCAGCGGTTTTACGGCCATTGGCGCAGTTGGGCGCCCAGATGGTCGCGCACTCGGTCATGCGGGAGATGGGCTCATCGGCATTTCCGAAGGAGCATGGCATCGGCAGCCTTAGGGAACTGGATGAAAGCGCCCCGGGCTGGGCTCGTTGGAAGAGAGCGATGGAGCGTCAGGAAATGGTCGATTACCGGCTGCCGTTCATCGATAAGAACGAAAACCTTCCCTACGATGAAGGAAGGGAGATGCCCAGGCATATCCATGCCGTGGATATTGCGGTCTCGATTGAGGGCCGGGAGCTGTTTCGCAGCGCCAGATTAGGGGCTCCGGGAAGCGGGGAGGCGATGAACGAGAGCAGCTGGCTCTTGCGCTACTTCAGTAAGCCGTACACCGCACCGCTATCCGAACAAGACGGCCGGGAGATCGGTACGATTACGGCACGGATTGAGCCTCCCTTGCTCATTGTGATTGTGTCCATAACGGCTGCACTCATTGTCTTGCTGGCGGCTGCTGCGATTTTGATCAATCGTTTGCTAAGCCCCATGCTTGCAAAGCCGGTGCTGCGGCCGCTGCGGCAGCTTCAAGATACGTTCAAGGATTTGGCGGACGGCAAGGCGGATCAAGTGTGGGAGGGCGGCGTACAGTTCAAGGAAACATATACGGAAGTTTCGGCGATTGCCTCCGAAGCGGATCGGATTGTGAAGCTTCTCGGTTCCCATCTGGAGCTTCAACAGCAGCAGGTTGAGGAGCTGGAGGCGCAAAGCGAGGAGCTGGAGGCTCAGCGCGATGAACTGGAGTCGCTCAATACGGAATTGACGGGCACGAACGAAAGGCTGGAGCGGTCCAAGCAGCAGATTGCCCAGCAGGCCATGGCGCTTAAGCAGCTGCTTGATCATGCGGGACAAGGCTTTATGGGGATTATGCCGGACTTTCGGATTACCGATACGTACAGCAAAGAGTGCGAGGAGCTGTTCGGCGGCAATTTGGCGGGGCGGTCGTTTCCCGAACTGATTTCTCTCGGCAATAAGGAGCAAGAGGCATTTCTCCAATCACTGATTACCAATATTTTTCAAGAGAAGAACCCGGGGCGCCGCGAAATCTATGTCACTTTGCTGACGTCCGAGATCGTGTTGGCCGGAAAGGTCATTCGCCTGGATTATAAAATGATTACTGCCGATCAGCTGCCTTCCTTATTGCTCGGAATTATGGTCATTGCTACGGATATGACGGAAACGAGGAAGCTGGAGGCGGAGAAGGAAGAAGAGCGGAAGCGGCTGGAAATGATCGTCAAGGTCGTTACGCAGTACAAGGACTTTACGGAATGCTTGACCGAGTATCGACATTTCAGCAAGGACGGCTATATGGATATTCTCGATTCCGGCAAGCCGTCAGTAGCGCTGACGGCAGATCTATACAGGGAGCTCCATACGTTTAAAGGCAGCTTTGCCTTGTTCGGACTGTCGCATACCGTTCAAAGACTGCATGAAGCCGAGACCGAGCTTTCGGGCTGGATGGCGGACGGGTCCCTTACGGCCGGCAGGCTGATGAACCTGCTGCAGGAGTGGAATATGCCGGGCTGGACGGATGAAGACTTAGCCATTCTAGGCTCTCTGCTAGGGGCCGGAATCAACCAGGAAAGAGATGTTCTCCTTGTTGAGAAGGAACGACTGCTGGCGATTGAGCACAAGATGGCATCGCTGCTGTCGGCGCCGGAATTCCGCCTGCTGCAGCCTGAGCTGCGAAAGCTGCGGCAGGTGACGTTTGCTCAGATGCTGGAAGCTTATCCGGCTTATACGCTGCAGCTGGCGGAGAAGAGCGGTAAAGCGATGCACCCCTTCCGGATCGAAGGCGGGGCATTCTACGTCGATTCCGAGGTCTATCATTCCTTTGTCCGCACATTGATACATCTGTTCCGCAACATCGTCGACCATGGCTTGGAAACTCCGGAAGTGCGGCAAGCACGGGGGAAACCTGTAGAAGGTTCCATTCATTGCAAGGCTCGCCTCGAGCACGATGCGATTGTGCTGGAGATTGGAGATGACGGTAACGGCATTCAAGTTGACGCGGTTGCGGCCAAGGCTGTTGCGAACGGAATTGTAACCGAAGAGGAAGCCGGGCGAATGACGGAAGAGCAGGCCATGGATCTGATATTTCATGCTGAATTATCGACCAGGAATGAAGTGTCCGAGCTGTCGGGACGCGGGGTCGGATTATCGGCGGTTAGGACGGAAGCGGAGAAGCTCGGAGGAACGGTGCGGGTCGACTCGCGGCCGGAGAAGGGAACCGTATTCGTGCTGAGAGTGCCTATGCGGGAAGCGCTTGTATGGGATGAACCGCTCGTGCCGGACATGATCGAGCCGCTCATTGCCAAGACGGAGGCATACATCGCGGAAACGCTCGGTGAAGCCCTGCCCATGCATGCCAGCTTCCAGCTGGTGCCTTCCCGCAGGCTTGAACTGAATCAGGTGTCCGTATTCATCGGGCTAAGAGGGGTATTGGACGGTCTGTTCGTGCTCACTGCGGACGAACATACGGCGCGCAGGCTGTTCAAGCAGCTCGCCCTGGAAGTCGACGAAGCGGATATCAGCGGCACCGATCTGGAGGATGCGATCGCCGAGGCCGGCAATGTCATCTTGGGCAACTGCTTGGAGAAGCTTAGCGCGGGCGGGCGGACGCTGACTATGGAGCCGCCGATTACCGTAAGCACGGAGAAAGCGTCGTTTACCTACGTCGAATCCGATATATGGGCTTGCGAGCCGTTGTCAGGCTTCGATTCGCAGCTCAGTATTCGAATTGTGCTGCGAAACGGCACTTACCAACAACATCTTATTTCGTAACAGGAGGCCATCATGGCAAAAATTTTGATTGTTGACGATTCCAATTTGATGCGTCGAAATTTGAAAATATTGCTCGAAAGAGCCGGCCATCAGGTCGTAGGAGAAGCGGCGGACGGTTTGGAGGCTTACCGGCAGTACGTGGTGACCCAGCCCGATATCGTTACGATGGATATTACGATGCCGAATATGAACGGGATCGAAGCCGTCCAGAAAATATTGGCGGGCTATCCCGAGGCTTGCATTATGATCATCAGTGCGATCGATCAGAAGTCGATGGTGCTGGAAGCGATCAAATTAGGCGCCAAGCATTACATCATCAAGCCGGTAACCGAGCAGAAAATCGTACAAACCGTCGAGCAGCTGCTCGCCAGTCAAACGGCCGATTCGGAAGCCGGCCAGGAGGCAGAGGCGAATTCTGAGCGGGCTGCCGATGAGCATGAAGGACCTCTCCCTGCCTTCAGTATGGAGAATCGTGACGGGTGGATCATCTTGACATTCCGTGGCGGGATCGAGGAGCAAGCCCTGGAGCAAGCTCGTCTATCGGTACAAGGCCTTCTGTTTATGAAACCGCTCAAGGTCGGCTTCCATTTCGTCGATATCTCGAGTCTGTCTCCCTCGCAAATCAGCGTATTCGGCGGATTGGCGGCGGCGATCGAACAGGCGGAAGGAAGCGCCAAAGCGATTTGTGCGGACCAATCCCTGTATAGGAAACTGTCGGAGCAAGCGATTTTTTCAACGGTACAAGCAGAATAAAGAAATGGCAATAAGGGGCGCCCCTTGGCAACAGCCGTGGGGCCTAGTCCTCATGATAAAAGCGGTCGTAAGCAGGGCGTAACCGGATAACCGGTGACGCCCTGTTGTGCTTGTACTCCGGCCGCTGCGTTCTGGGCAGTTCGTAGTTCTGGAGCACTCATGGATTGCTTAACGTTTGCTTGAACAGCATCACTAATTTCAGCTTCAATAGATCGGAATACGATTTAAAGTCGATGTTCAGCAGCTCGCTGATTTTTTCCAGCCGATAAGCGGCCGTGTTCCGGTGAATGAACAGCTGCTTGGCGGTTTCGTTAATTTGTCCGTTGTTCTCGATAAACAATTCCAGCGTGCGAATCAAATCGGGGGCGGAGTCCGGAGCTTTATCGAACAGGGGGGAGAGCGTCAGATCCGTGAAGCGGCGCATTTTCTCCGCGGGCACCGATTGCAAAATATAAGCGAGCTCCACGGATTCGAATTCGATGACGTGCCCTTCGATCTGCAGGCGGTCGGCCGTTTGGAGGGCGTCGAGACATTCGCGGTAAGCTTGGCCGAGCTGCTCCGGTTTGTATTTACCGTGACTGATGGTGATCCGCAGTCGGCCGCCGGCTTCCTTGGCGATGTCCGCAAAGATCCGGTTCAGCAGCTGAGCCGGCTTACGCCCGCCGCTCGCAGCGGCCGCAGGTATGACGGACAGGATCGCTCCTTCGATATTGACGTGCACGCTCGACATCGATTCGATCAATGGATTGTACTGAAGCTCCTGGCGAATCATGCGAAAGAACTGCGCCTTCTTGCCTTCGGCCATGTCCGAAATGGAAATGAGCGAGCAGACGTACGGCTCCCGGCCGAACGGGATGCCGAGCCGTGAAGCGCACTCGAGCAGCGACTCCACGGGGATTTGATGTTTCAAGTAATTTTTGAGCAGCGAGGCGAATTCATTCTGAGTCGACTGCTCCATGTAGTCCCGTTCCAGGGCATGAAGGTGATGCGCGATAATTTCCGCAGCCTGGTGGAACAACCCTTCCTCTTCCTTCAGAAAGATGCTTCCGGCCGTCTGAAACACGGCGTATCCCACATCTTCAATGCCTGCTTTGGCGTTCTGCAGCGGGATGCACAAGATTCTGCCGGTTTCCGTTCGGAGCCATTGCGGGGCCGGCTTGGGCCTGTGCTTCTTGGCAAGCTCCAGATCTTCACCGGGCAAGCTGCTGAACAACGTTTGTCCGCGAATGCCGATAACGGCCAGCGGGAAGCCCAATATCGACGAGATCCGTTTGAACATTTCATCGGAGCCGTGCGGCTCGAGAGCGAAGCGGATCAGCTCCTTTTGCTTGCTGAGTACGCCGTGCAGCATTCGCGTGCTGCGCTGGAGCTCGGCGTTGAACAGTCCTTTCATTTGGTCGGAGAAGGTAAAGGGGAACGGCAGCTCGATTAAGGGAAATCCGAGGCGGTCCGCTTCGGCCAGCATATCTTCCGGCACGCTCGCCCAGAACCGGCCCAGCTTGATGCCGATCCCGGCCGCGCCTTTCTGCGCCAGCTTGCGAAGCAGCCGTACGCCCTGCGCAGGATCATCCTTCATCAGGTAAGCGGTCGTGAACAAAATGTCGCCGTTGCGGACCCAATCCGTAATATCGGGGGCGTCCATAACGTTGACGGATTTCACGATACGGTTAAGGCCGCTTCGTCCGGCAGTCAGCTTCCCTTCGGATAACGGGTATATGGTAAGTGCGTCTTCTACAGTCAAATACATACCGATCGCCCTCCCTGTCGGAATCCGTGATCTCGAGATGAAGCGGGTCAGGAATGGTTCAGAAATAAACCTCCGTAAACGAATGCGGCGATAATGATCCATGTAGGATGCGTCTTGCGTTTGAGAAGAAACCAGGCGGCAACCGCGGCAATGCCGGTGAATTGGAGCAATCCGATGGATAGCACGGAGTCTTTGGAGCTTTGCCAGGTAATCTGAAGCATCATGATCGCGATAACCGGCTGTACGAGCAGGGTCATGCCTTTGACGACGGGCGTTTGACGGTGTGCGTAAAGCAGCTTGAGCAGGAAAATCAAAGCAACGGCGGAAGGGACGACGGTGGCGGTAATCGCAGCGATCGCCCCCGCCCAGCCGGCGACATCGTAGCCGACATATGCGGCGAGCTTCGTAGCGATCGGACCGGGCAGCGAATTCCCGAGCGCGAGGGCGTTCGTAAATTCCGTACCGGTGAGCCAGCCGTAGTTGGTGACGGACTCCTCATACATAAGCGGAATGGAGGCGGGACCGCCGCCATACCCGAACACATTGGCCAGGAAGAAGCCGATAAACAGCTGCAGCCATTCCATCATACCGCTTCCTCTTTTCTGACTTTCCCCTTTGTTTTCTTAAAGTGAGATATCGTCTTGAAGTGTAGTGCGCCGTAGCCGAGAAATAATGCAATGACGATGGCGGGGTGGAGCTGGAACCACTGCAGAAGCGCGAATACGATAACGCCCAAGACGATGGCCCATTTTTTCCCCAGCCCGGCGGCCGCCTTGACCGCAAACTCATACGTCATCTGCGCGAGCATAACGGAAACGACCGGAACGACTGCGGCGATCATTCCATGGATGAATGCGGAGGAGCTGAACGCTTGTATGAACTCGACCAGTACGATCATGGCCAGGCAGCTGGGAAAAATATGGGCGGCAATGCCTGCTATCGCGCCGGCCGTTCCTTTCAAGCGGTAGCCCAAATACGCCGCCAGCTTGGTGGCGATCGGACCGGGCAGGGCGTTGGCAATCGCCAGTACGTCACCGAACTCCTCGTCCGTCATCCAACGGTAGCGGGTAACGGCCTCGAAGCGAATGAGCGGAACGGTGGAGGGACCTCCGCCGTACCCGAGAAGTCCGGTTCTTAGCATAGCAGTGCATAAATCGAAATATATACGGCGCATGGAAGTCTCCTCCTGTGGTATGAACATGTTACTATATATGACATTAATGTGACGAAAAATTGATCTTAGCCAATGGTTAATCAACTTTTTATTTGAATATAAGTCCAAATGATGAGAAATTCAAGGGAAATATCCGTGATATTAATTATTATTGCAAAAATCATGAAATTAGTGTTAGTTTATTTAACATATACTGAGTGAGAAGAGGTGATGGGAGTGTGAGCAAAGCGACAATCGGGGCTTCCGTCATGGTTGCCAGTCCCCATGCTCTTGCCTCCGCCGCCGGTGCGCGCATCCTGGAACGAGGCGGGAATGCGTTCGATGCTGCGGTTGCGGTCAGCGCTTGCCTGGCAGTCGTATATCCGCATATGACCGGTGTCGGCGGGGATTCGTTTTGGCTGATGTATCACGCCGGAGATCGGGCGGTCCGCGCCTATAACGGCAGCGGCAGGTCCGGGTACGGAGCGACGCTCGATGCGTTTGCCGGCGAAGCGGCCATTCCGGAACGGGGAGTTCGCAGCGTCGTGACCGTTCCGGGTATGGTTGACAGCTGGGACGCCGTAGTTCGCGAATACGGGCGAATGCGGCTCGGGGATGTGCTGGAGCCGGCGATCGCATATGCGGATAAAGGGTTTCCCGTTTCTCCCGATCAGCATAAGGATACGCGGCTGCGGCGGGAGATGCTTGCCTCCGAGCGATTGGCCGCCCGCATTTTCCTGCCGTCGGGTGCGGTGCCGGCCGCGGGGGCGCGGTTGCTGCAGCGGGAGCTGGCGCATACGCTCCGGCGCATTGCAGCCGGCGGGCGGGAAGCATTTTACAAGGGGGATATAGCCGGGCGTATTGCTTCTTTCCTGAAGGGGCGAGGGGGCTTGCTTGGCGCCGACGACTTTGCGGATCATAGCGGGAACTGGGTCGCTCCGGTGACAGGCGCTTACAGAGGGTTGGAGCTGGTTCAGCTGCCGCCGAATTCCCAAGGCTTTGCCGGGATTATGGCCGCTCATATCGTGGAGAATTGCGATTTTGGGGCGATCGGGCACGGCTCGTTCGAGTATTATCATACGCTCATCGAAGCGCTGAAGCTGGCGTTTCGAGACCGGAACGCCATGCTTACGGATCCGGATTTCGCGGCCGTGCCTGTGTCCGATTTGCTGGATAAATCGTACTGCCGGCGGCTATTTTCGCAAATCAGGATGGATCGCGCCTTGTCCCTGACGCCTGAGAGGCTTGGCAGCGATACGGCGTATGCGGCGGTGGTCGACCGAGAAGGCAATGCGGTGTCGTTCATCCAAAGCTTGTATTTCGAATTCGGATCGGGCGTCGTTGCCGGGGATACGGGTGTGCTGCTGCATAACCGCGGGTCGTTCTTCTCGCTCGATCCCGTTCATGTGAACCGGCTGGAGCCTAGGAAACGGACGTTCCATACGCTGATGCCGGCGATGGTGCTGCGGGAAGGCAAGCCGTATTTGATCTATGGGACGCAAGGGGGAGAGGGCCAGCCTCAGACGCAGACGGCGCTGCTGACGCGGATTGTCGATTACGGGATGGATCCGCAAACGGCCATTAACGAACCACGTTGGGTGTGGGGAAGAACGTGGGGAGATGCCAGTGAGGGGCTCCGGCTGGAGAGCCGAATCGATGCGGCGGTTGCGGACCGGCTTCGGCAGGCGGGGCATCAGGTCCAGGCGGCGGGCTCGTACGACGGAGTCGTCGGACATGCGCAGGCGATATTGATCGATGGGCAAGGCTATCGGATCGGTGCGGCCGATCCGCGCAGCGACGGCTCGGCGATCGGGTGGTAAATGAATAACGGTTGATTGGATTTGCCGGGCAAACGGGATATTGCGCAATCGGGGGGATGGGAATGGAGTTTGGCCATGTGGTGATAGAGCGGAGAGTTCCTTGTGTCATGCGGGATGGGGTCACTCTTTATGCGGATATTTATAAACCGCGAAAGGAGGGGGTGTATCCGGTGCTGCTAATGAGGCAGCCCTACGGGCGGAAGATCGCCTCTACCGTCAGTCATGCCCATCCCGTATGGTATGCGTCGCACGGTTATATCGTCGTGATCCAGGATGTACGCGGCCGGGGTGATTCCGAGGGAGAGTTTACACCGTTCCTGCATGAAGCGGAGGACGGGTACGACACGGTCGAATGGGCTGCCGCCCTGCCCGAATCGAACGGCAAAGTCGGTATGTACGGCTTCTCTTATCAAGGGGCCGTGCAGTGGGCGGCGGCTTCGCTGCATCCGCCTCATTTGACGGCGATCGCTCCCAGCATGACCGCTGCGGACTTATATCGCGGCTGGATGTATCCGTACGGGAGCTTCGATATCCAGAGCTGTCTGCCTTGGGCTTATCAGCTGGCGAGAGACGGGGCCCGCCTGGCGGGAGACGCCGAGGCGGAGGCAATCTGCACGCACGTCATGCAAAATCCTTCGGCAGTACTGAACAAGCTGCCGCTGATTGGCGATCACCCTGTCCTGCAAACGTATATGCCTGCGTTTTTCGATTGGGCGGGGCGTTCGGAAGATGACGAATATTGGTCGCGCTTGAACTGGATGGACCCATTTTTACAGCAGCCGATTCCTGCGCTTCATATCGGCGGCTGGTATGATTTCCTGCTGCACGGCACGCTTCAATCCTACGCGGCTCTTCAGCGGGCCGGGGGGCGGACGCCGGAGCTGTTTCACCGGCTGGAGATCGGGCCGTGGACGCACATCCCGTGGGGGAGGAAGGCCGGCGGTGTCGATCACGGTCCGGAAGCGGACGGCCTGATGCATTTGAAGCAGATCGAATGGTTCGACTATTGGCTTAAAGAAAAGCGCGGCAACGGGCTGTTCGAGGAGCCGCCCGTCCGGTATTACGAAACGTGCAGCCGCCGGTGGCGGACGGCGGACCGCCTGCCGGACACGGCGGACGGGGAGGCGGCGCAGCGATATTATTTGTCGGGCTCCGAGCTGCCGGCGAACGGCTCGCTCGGCGGCGGGAAGCTGACGCGGCATGTGGAATGGATCGACGAATCCGCAGCTCCGGACGTATTTGTGTATGACGCCCGGCTGGCCATGCCTTTGTCATCGGTGCTTCCGGTTGACCGCAGCGCGCAGCAGGACCGGTACGAAATCTTGGTGTACAGCAGTCCGCCTCTCTCCGAAGCGCTTGGATTGTTCGGTTCGCCGCAGGTGAAGGCAGTGTGTCAAGTCATGGACGGTCCGACCGATCTGGTAGCGGTGCTCTCGCTAGTATTGCCTGGTGAAGAGGCGAGATTTCTGTCCGTGGGCCGTGTGGAAATCGGGGCGGCCGGCGGTGCCGAGGGTGTTAGCGGCTGGCAGGCGGTACAGTTCGGACTTCGGCCGCTCGCGGTCCGCTGTCCCGAAGGTTCCCGGCTTCGCTTGGAGCTTACCGGGAGCGGCTATCCGCTGCTTTTGAGGCATCCGAACGGCATGTCGATTCGCGACGGCATTCATGCCGGCCTTCAGGAGCTGAATATTGCTGCAGTCGCAGTCATGAGCCGTCCCGGGGAAGAGTCGTGGCTGGAGCTTCCGGTCGCCGAGGCTGCCGGCGTATAACAAGCTGAGGAGGGTGAGGGTATGGGTTCGGACCTCAAAGTGGTCAATGCTTCGCTGCCTTTGCTGGAAGAAGGTCGATTGTATACCCTTGCGGCCAAAGGGGGCAAGTGGGAGACAATTGTCGCGCAGGAAGGTTACGACCGTGCGCCGGATGCGGTTTCCGTGGAGGAATGGAACGGCGGCGCTGATGTGACGCTTGATGCGAAGGGGAACATCGTTCTGCCGGGGCTGGCGGATGCCCACATGCATCTGGATAAGGCGTTTTCCTTGCCGCAGGTAGGCAATGGATCGGGGACGCTGGAGGAAGCGGTGCTGAATTATTCCGCCGCAGCTCCGGCTTTCACAAAGCGGGAGATCAAAGCCCGCATCATGCGGTCGGCGCTGCAGGCGGTCTCGTTCGGAACGACGCACATCCGCACGCATTTGGATTTTCAGGTCAAGCACGGCAAGGAGGTTGCCATGCGCACCGTCGAGGCGGCGCTGGAGGTCAAGCAGGAGCTCGAGCCATATGTGACCATCCAGCTGTTTCCGATGCTTCCGTATTATGATTTGACGAGAGAAGCGATAGAAGCGGCAGAGGAAGCGCTCCGCATGGGGGTAACCGGTGTCGGCGGCGCGCCCCACCTGGCTCCGGCGCCGGAGCCGGACATCGACCGGCTGTTCGCGCTTGCCGCCCGCTTCGATCGCCCGCTTGACCTGCATACGGACGAGAGTGACGACCCGAATATCCGCACGGCCGCCTATATCGCCCGCAGAACGCTGGATTACGGCTGGAGTGGCAGGGTGACGGTCGATCATCTGTGCTCGCTTGCCGCCATGCCGGACGGCGATGCGGCCCGGATCATCGCTCTGATGGCCGAAGCCGGGCTGAGTGCGGTGACGCTCCCGGGGGCGAATATGTATTTGCAAGGACGGCGCGACAGCTTCCCGGTACGCCGTGGCGTTACCCGGGTCAAGGAGCTGCTGGCGGCCGGGGTGCCGCTCGCTTCCGCCTCGGATAACATCCACGATCCGTTCCATCCGTTCGGCAAAGGGGATTTGCTCCAGATAGCGCTCATTACGGCATATGCCGCGCACATGGGCAGTCCGGCAGAAATCCGCACGGTGCTGCGGATGATTACCGAGCATGCGGCCAAGGTGATCGGGCAAGCCGATTATGGACTTCGTCCAGGCTGCGATGCGGACATGGTCATGCTCGATGCGGCTTCGCCCGAGGAGCTGTTCGCCATGCTGCCGGATCGACGCTGGGTGTGGCGCAAGGGGAAGGCGATTCGGCTCGCGGGAAGCAAGCCCTCTTGGGTGCAGCCGGATCTTCGGGCACGCTGGGAGGAAGCGGAGCAGGAGGTTTCATTCGCGAAAGGGAGGGAGTTCCGATGAGCCGGGTTCTTGTTGTCTATTACAGTGCTTACGGACATGTTTATGAGATGGCCCGGGCCGCCGCAGCGGCTGCCGGGGAGTATGGAAGCGAAGTCAGACTGCGGCGGATACCCGAGCTGGAGTCCGAAGCGAATCGGACGGTGTTTCAAGATCGGCATAAAAATGCGGAAAGCCCGGAGCCGGAGCTGTCCCGGCGGTTCAAGACCGTCGGCCGCTTCGAAAAGTATGAGCGGGCTCTTGAGCTGCAGCGGGATGTTCCGTTCGCGACGAACGATGATCTGCGCTGGGCGGACGGCATCGTGTGGGGGTTTCCGACGTATTTCGGATTTATGCCCGCACAGGTGAAGCTGTTTCTGGAATTCGCCTCCGAGCTTTGCGCAGACGGGAGTCTCGAGGGCAAGCCGGCCGGACTCATGACGAGCAGCGGCTCGATCCATACCGGACAGGAGGCGGCGATACTGACCGCCATGGTTCCGCTGTTTCATTTCGGCATGATTATGGTCGGTCTTCCGTATTCGGAGAACCCGGAATATTTAACGGCGGAAGCGATCGGCTGCTCGCCGTATGGAGCTTCTACCGTAGCGGGACCGGACAGCTCGCTGACGCCGGATGATCGGGAGCTGCTCATGGCCGGCAGGCTGGGCAGGCGTGTCGCTGCTGTGGCTGAGGCGCTTAAGGCGAACGGTTTTATAAAATAGCGGGACCGGACTGCAATTTCCGCCGGAAGAATATTTCTGAAAAATGACTGGGAGAAGGCATTCGAAGAGCCGGAACCCGGTCATTTTTTTATCCCTGTAATGGCGCGGGGGGGTAAAGGCTTGCCCTATCGAATCGCTGGAGGTTTTGTGTCATATAATATTACATGCACTCACTGTCCCATCGTAGAAAAAACCAAAAACAGGCCGCTTTCATTGTAAATGTGCACAGATATCGCTAAGAATCATTGTTGAATCGCAGCTATGCGTAATAAAATATAACATATAGACGCGAGGAGGGATATGGAATGAGTGTAACGGTCACGGCTTCGTCCCGGTCTGAAATCCCGGATGTCCGTCCGGAAGCGTTAGTGCGCATGGAGGATGTCGGGAAAGTGTATCCGAACGGTACCGTAGCGGTACAGCAGGCCGATTTGCATGTCGGTGAAGGCGAGTTTCTTTGTTTCGTCGGACCGTCGGGCTGCGGCAAATCCACGATTTTTAATATGATCGCAGGGCTGACCGATCCGACCTCCGGGCGGTTGTCCGTGCTCGGTACGTCTCCCAAGGAAGCTCGCAAGCGGAGCGAATTGGCCTTTGTTTTTCAGGAGCATACGCTGCTGCCATGGGCGAACTTGATCGATAACGTAACGATGCCGCTTACGCTCCGCGGAGTCCCGAAGAAGCGGCGCGTGGAGGAAGGGGAGCGGGTGCTCGAGCTGGTCGGTTTAAAGGACTATACGAAGGTGCTGCCCCGCCAGCTTTCGGGCGGGATGAAGATGAGGGTATCGATTGCCAGAGCGCTCGTTTCCAGACCCAAGCTGCTGCTTATGGACGAACCGTACGGGGCGCTTGACGAAATTACCCGGCAAACGCTGCAGGACGAACTGCTCCGTATATGGCAGCAGGATCGGGCGATGTCGGTATTGTTCATCACGCACAATGTTTTCGAAGCGGTATATTTGTCGACACGGGTCGTCGTCATGACGCCGAGGCCGGGCAAAATAGCGGATATCGTCGATATCGATGTTCCGTTCCCCCGGACGGACGAATACCGGTCTTCACCGGAATTCGGCAATTATGTAAGACAAGTGTCGGATGTCTTAAAGCATTAATCGGATGAGTGCACGGGAAAGGAGAATGTCTATGGATAAGCTGGCTGTGAGCCCGGCAATGTTGACGGAAATGAATGCCGCCGCTTTCGAAATCCGGATCTATGAGGAGCGCGAGGCGCACAAGAGGTCGTTCGATGAAAAATTCAACAAGGCTCTGGGGCGGATTTTGCCGCCGCTCGGCGTGTTTATTCTGGTTGTCGGACTTTGGGAGATCGTGCTGCAGCTTACCGGCATTAAGGCCTATTTGTTTCCCAAGCCTTCCGACATCGTGCAGGCGGCCGTCATGAACGCCTCCAATTTGGCGGTATCCGTCAGAACGACGGTGGCCGAGGCGGTTCTCGGCTTTGCGGCCAGTGTCGTGCTCGGGGTTGCTTTCGCGATTTTGCTCGCCCTGTCGAAGACGATCGAGCGGAGCGTGTACCCTTATGCGATCGTGCTGCAAACGATACCGATCGTGGCGGTCGCCCCGATCATCGTCATCTGGTTCGGCGCCGGGATGAACGCCATTGTCACGATTGCTTTTCTGATCAGCTTCTTCCCGATATTGTCCAATACGCTGATTGGCCTCAACGCGACGGAGCAAAACATGAAAAACTTGTTTTATTTGTACAACGCGACCAAGTGGCAGACGATATGGAAGCTGCGTTTTCCCGCCGCGCTCCCGTACATTATGGCCGGATTGAAAATATCGTGCTCCCTGTCGGTTGTCGGCGCCATCGTCGGCGAATACATCGCCGGCATCGGCGGATTGCAGGGCGGCCTGGGCTATGCGATTACCGTGGCGTCCACCCGGCTGCAGACCGCATATTTGTTCGCATGCGGCATCTCGGCGGCGCTGGTCGGCATCGTGTTCTTCCTGCTGATTAGTGCGCTCTCCAACCGGCTGCTCCGTTCGTGGCACGACTCGGCGATGAATGCTTGACGGTCGGAAGGTGATGAGTGAGATGAACACGCTCGGAAATTATAGGCTTCATTGGCGAGTTTCGCGGGAAGCGGCGGATCTTCGCCGGGAGCGCCGCCCGCAGGCGCCGGTCAGCTTCCCGGCCGAGCCGCAGCATCTGACGCTGGATTTGGAGCAATGTGCGATGATTGTCGTGGATATGCAGAACGATTTCTGCTCCCCCCAGGGGTGGCTTGGTTCGATCGGGGTCGACACGGCTGGGCTCCTGGCGCCGGTTCGGCCGCTGACGCTGCTGCTCCCGGAGCTAAGGCGTCTGCGAGTACCTGTCGTCTGGCTCAATTGGGGCAATCGCGAAGACCGGATGAACTTGAGTCCTTCGGTGCTGCACGTATACGATCCCGACGGCGGCGGGAACGGAATCGGCAGTCCGCTGCCGGAGAGCGGCTCCCGCGTATTGGAGAAAGGGAGCTGGGGAGCGGCGCTGATCGATGAATTAACGGCGGAGCCGGACGACATTCATGTGGATAAATACCGGATGAGCGGCTTCTGGGATACGCCTTTGGACAGCATATTGCGAAATCTCGGTGTGAGCACGCTGTTGTTTGCGGGGGTTAATCTGGATCAATGCGTCATGCATACGCTGCAGGATGCCGTGTGCCTCGGCTACGACGCCGTGCTGCTGGCGGATTGCTGCGCAACCAGCTCGCCGGATTATTGCAAGGAAGCGACATTTTACAACGTGAAAACGTGCTACGGCTTCGTGGCCGATTCCGGAGCCGTGCTTGCGGCGATGGAAGCTGCGGGCGGAAAGGGGAATGAGTAATGGCGATACCCGGTCTTGTGATTGGACATTATGCTGACTGTCCGGTGCGTAAAATTTCCGAGAGCGATTCGAATAAGTTCGTGCTGCTGTGCGACGGCGGTCAGGCACCCTTCGTATCTGTCGTGGAAATCTTCGACGCAGGCGGCATGACGCCGCCTAACGAGCATGCCGAAGCCCATGAGTACTTCTATGTACTGGCCGGCGCAGGAGAGGCGATTGTCGGGGAGGAACGTACGGAAATTCGTGCAGGCTCTTTCTTTATCGTTCCGCCCGGACACAATCATCAGGTCATCAATACGGGCAAGGGGCGGCTGTACGTCCTGACAACGATGGTGCCCGACGAGAAGTTCTCCGATCTGATCAAGGCCGGCCCGCAGGCGCGGCTCGATGAGGAGGATTTGGCTGTACTGGAAGGGATACTGCCGTAGCCGGCAGCGGATCGTGCGGCGGGAAAGGAGGATGACGCATGCGGAGCTTATGGAATGCTTATATAGATGAAGATTTGCGCATCGAGCCCTCGGGCGGCGGGGGGCTGCAGGGCATGACGTTTGCGGTCAAGGACGTGTTTGCGGTAAAGGGGCATGCGAATGCCGCCGGAAACCCGGCTTGGCTCGCTACGCATCAGCCCGCTGCGCAGCATGCGGATGCCGTGGAACGGCTGCTCTCTGTAGGGGCGAGACTAGAGGGCGCGACGCATACCGACGAGCTGATGTTCAGCCTGAACGGGGAAAACTTCCATTACGGAACGCCGGTCAATCCGAATGCACCCGGCTGCATTCCGGGAGGCTCCTCCAGCGGCTCCGCCGTAGCGGTAGCGGCCGGTCTGGCGGATTTCGCGCTAGGCACGGATACCGGCGGTTCGGTACGAATTCCGTCGGCTTACTGCGGGGTATTCGGTATGCGGCCGACCCATGGCTCCGTTTCCATGGAAGGGGTAATCCCGCTGGCTCCGAGCTTCGATACCGTGGGCTGGATGGCCAGAGACGGGGATGTGCTGTGGGAAGTTGGGAAAACGCTGCTTGATTGCAGTGTGGTTCAATCTGGCGGTGCGGACGGCGGTTTCCGTCGTCTGCTTGTAGCGTCGGAAGCCTGGCGCTCGGCGGATCGTCCTTACCGGGAGGCGCTGCAGCTGCCGCTGCGGGTGCTCGAATCGGAGCTGGTTTGCCGTCCTGTCGAGCTGGCTCCGGAAGGCCTGCCGCAGTGGGTTCAGACGTTTCGGACGCTGCAGGGCTACGAAATCTGGTCTGTGCACGGCGAGTGGATACGCAGGCACCAGCCGCAGTTCGGTCCGGGTATTGCCGAAAGATTTGCATGGGCCGGGACGCTTCGCAAGGAGGATTACGTGCGGATGCTCCCTGTTCGTCAGGCGATCAAGGAGTCGTTGACCCGGCTCCTCGGAACGGATGGGCTGCTGGTCCTCCCTACGGCCCCATGCACCGCTCCGAGGAGCGGGCTTGCCAGCGAAGTGACCGAGAGCACCCGCGCCAAAGTGATGCAGCTTTCCTGCATCGCCGGCTTGGCCGGGCTGCCGCAGGTGACGGTTCCTATTGCCGGGCGGGACGGATTGCCGGTCGGGTTGTCTTTCATTGCCGGACCTTATCAAGATCTGAAGCTGCTCGGCTGGATCCGGGAGGCGGCAAGGAGCTTTGCGGCCATATTTGCAGTGCAGTAGGGAGCGGTTAAGGATGAATACCTTCGTAAAGGAACATGCCTATGTTTACAAGATATGACGGTGCCGCTTGGGAACGGCGTTTCTTGCCGAGATTGACCAGCAAGCAAATCGCAGAGCTGCCGAAGGATGGGGTGCTGACGGTGCTGCCGGTCGGCGCCGTGGAGCAGCATGGTGCCCATCTGCCGGTCATGACCGACGCGCTCATCGGTGAAGCGACGCTGACCCAGGCGCTGGAGCTGCTCCCCGAGGAGATGCCGGTCTGGCTGCTGCCGCCTATCGCTTATGGCAAAAGCAATGAACATATGGGGCTGCCGGGGACGATATCGCTTTCCGCTGCAACGCTGCAGGGCTTGGTGATGGATATTGCCGAAAGCTTACAGCTCAGCGGCTTCCGCAAGCTTCTCCTGTTCAATACGCACGGCGGGAATGTCGACTTGCTGAACGTCGTCTCGAGGGAAATCCGATTGAAGTTCGGCATGACGGTGTTTTATTTGTCTCCCTCGGGGCTAGGGGGAGCCGATGGAATCATCGATCCCGAGGAGCTGGAATACGGCATACACGGAGGAGAGTACGAAACCTCCATTGTGCAAGCGATCAAACCGGGCTGGGTGCAGGAGCAATATGTGACTGCGGAGCTGCCGCAAATCAAGGGGCGGCAATTTGTGACGCTGGAGGGCCGCATTCGCTTCGCGTGGCATATGACCGACATTTCCGCAAGCGGCATATGCGGCGATGCAACGAAGGCGAGCGCCGGCAAAGGGAGGGTGATCCAGGACCGGATCTCAACGGTCCTGGCGCAGGTGCTCGTTGAAATGTGCGAGTTCCATCCTGACGAGGTCAGGGGGCTTGGCCGGGGATGAAGCTGGCGACGATTTCTTTAGGCCGCGGAGAGGAGGCGGCGATCGTTACGTCCGGCGGGCTTGCGCCGATCCGCCGGATCAACGAGGCTGCAGGTGCCGGATGGAGCACCGAGATGCTGGGGCTGCTGACGGGAGGCGAGCACGAGAGGCTTCAGGCATGGTGCCGGGGCTCCGGGCGGGAGCTGCTGAATCGGCTGACGGAGGTTCCGCTGGCGGAGGCGGTTTACCGGCCGCTATACCGCAGGCCCCGCAAAATATGGGGGATCGGCGCCAACTATGCCGCGAAGGCCGGAGCGATGCAGGTGATCCCGCCGGAGGCGGAGCCGATCTGCTTCATGAAGCCGGATACGAGCTTGATCGGACCGGGCGACAGCATCGTTCTGCCCCGGGGACAGGGGCGGATCACGGCGGAAGCCGAGCTCGGCATCGTGATCGGCCGCGCCTGCAAAAACGTAAGCGAACGTGAGGCCCGGGAGGTGGTGGCCGGGTTTACGCCGACGCTCGACATGACGGCGCAGGATATACATGCGCGAAATCCGAGGTTTTTGGGAAGGGCCAAGTGCTTTGATACGTTCTTCAGCTTCGGTCCTCATCTGATGACGTGGGATGAGCTGAATGATCCGGATGCGTTACAGGTGCAGACCGTTTTGAATGGAAAAGTTGTACATCGTGCCGAAGCGGGCGAAATGACGTACTCGCCGTGGCTGATCGTCTCCTATTTTTCGAAAATGATGACGCTGCTGCCGGGCGATGTCATTATGACCGGGACGCCCGGCTCGGTTGAGCTGGCCGACGGGGATACGGTCGAATGCCGGCTGGGCGATTTCACCGCATTGGTCAATCCGGTGCGGGCGGAACGCGAATGAATCATGGATGAAGCATGATGGAATATAACCGGTTAAGGCGGGTGGATGATCATGGCGTTATCGTGGAAGAGCTTTATGGAAAGGGACTTGGCGGGCAAGGCGTTGTATACGGACGAGGCCACCGTAGAGAAGTTGTCGAAGGACTTCTATTGGTATTCGCCGGTGCTGGACAGGAAGCTGAAGGATAAACGCGGCGATGCAGTCGTCGTGCCCCGGGATGAAGCGGAAGTGGCGGACGTGCTTGCCTTTGCCTACCGCCATCGCGTGCCGGTGACCGTGCGGGGTGCCGGTACGGGCAATTATGGCCAGGCGGTTCCTCTGGACGGCGGTATCGTGCTGGACGTCAGTGAAATGGATCGAA
The DNA here is from genome assembly GCF_042432825.1 of Paenibacillus chartarius. Taxonomy (NCBI): domain Bacteria; kingdom Bacillati; phylum Bacillota; class Bacilli; order Caryophanales; family Paenibacillaceae; genus Paenibacillus; species Paenibacillus chartarius. The sequence goes on from NZ_JBHLWN010000024.1 coordinate 67,034, forward strand.
TTCTCGAGATCGGCGACGGGTATGCCCGCGTTCAGTGCGGCGTCAAGCTGGGCGTATTGGACAAGAAGGCGCGTGAGCTCGGTCAAGAGCTGCGGATCTATCCCAGCACCTACGCAAAAGCGACGGTCGGCGGCTTCGTGTGCGGGGGATCGGGAGGGATAGGCTCGGTAACATGGGGCAATCTGTGGGACGGCAACGTAATTTCCGCAGTGGTCTATTCGATGGAGGAGCGTCCGCAGCGCCTGGTCGTTTCCGGCGATCTGCTCGTGGACTACATTCATAATTACGGAACGACGGGGATCATGACGGAAGTGACCCTTGCGCTGGCGCCGAGAACGGAATGGATGCAGGTTGTCGTCGAGTTCGAGGATTTCGAGGCGTCCGTACGATTCGGCGAGGCTTTGGCCCGCAGGACGGATATTTCCAAACGGCTGGTGACTCCCATCGAATGGCCGCTGCCCTCCTTCTTCAAGCCGATCGGGAAGGTGCTGAGTCCGGATAAATCGGTTGTTTTTACGGAGATAGCGGACGGTCTGCTGACCGAAGTTACCGCGCTGGCCGCCGAATTCGGAGGGCGGCCCGGACATGTCATACCTGCGGAGAGGTATCGCAAGACGATCGGCTTATCCGATTTTACGTGGAATCACACGACGCTATGGGCGCTGAAATCGGATCCGGCGTATACGTATTTGCAAGCGGGTTTCGACCCCGACCGGTACATCGAGCAGCTGCGGACGCTGAAAGGGAAATTCGGGAGCGAGCTGCTGATGCACTTTGAGTGGGTGCTGTCCGGAGGGCAGCTGCTGCCGAATGCGCTGCCGGTTGTCCGGTTCGAATCGGAGGAGCGGCTGTACCGCATTATCGAGACGTGCCGTTCGATCGGCGTGGAAATTTACGATCCCCATACGTGGTCGCTCGACAACGGCGGGCGCGGCGCCGTGCCGAGCATGCAGGCCCGCAAGAGGATGAACGATCCGCTCGGGCTCTTGAATCCTGGGAAAATCGGCTGAATCCAATCATGCTAAGCTGCAGGAAGAAGGGGAGCCATGGGTACATTACTAATTAAAAATGCCAGATCCATCGTGACCATGGATGAGGAGAGGCGAGTCATTCCGGGCGGCAGCTTGTATGCAATCGGACAGGAAATCGTCGCCATCGGCACGGATTTGCCCTACAAGGATGCCGACACGGTGATTGATGCGGCGGGGATGATCGTCTATCCGGGCTTGATCAATACGCATCATCATCTGTTTCAAACGTTAACCCGCAATTTGCCGCTCGCTCAAGATTGTACGCTGTTCGACTGGCTGTGCACCTTATACGATATTTGGCGCAATCTGCGTGCGGAGGATATTTATATCAGCGCGGCGGTCGGGTTGGGAGAGCTGCTCAAAACGGGCTGCACGACGGCGGCCGACCACTTCTACTGCTTCCCGAACGGGGCGTCGGACGAATTGATCGACGAGGAGATTCGGGCTGCTGCGGAGCTGGGCATCCGATTTTACCCGACTCGCGGCTCGATGACGTTGGGTCGGTCCCGGGGCGGTCTTCCTCCGGATGAAATTTGCCAAAGCGACGAGGTTGTGCTGAAGGATACGCAGCGGGTCATCGAGACGTACCACAGCGACGACAAGTTCGCGATGGTGCGCGTCGGCGTAGCTCCCTGCGCGCCGTTCAACGTGACGAGCGAGCTGCTGAAGGAATCGGCGGCGATGGCGCGGAGCTACAAGGTGCGGATGCATACGCATTTGGCCGAGACGATCGACGAGGAGCAGTACTGCCTGGAAAGGTTCGGCATGCGGCCGCTGGACTATATGGAGCAGCGCGGCTGGGTCGGCGACGATGTCTGGTTTGCCCACGGCATCCATTTCAACGACGACGAAATCCGGTTGCTCGGCTCGCATTCGTGCGGTATTGCCCATTGTGCGACGAGCAACATGAAGCTGTCCTCCGGCGTGTTCCCTGTCCACCGCATGCTGGATGCCGGCGTTCGGGTAGGGCTCGGTGTAGACGGCTCGGCTTCCAATGACGGCTCGAACATGTTGGCCGAAGCGCGGGTGAGCTACTTGCTGCACAAGCTCGCGCACGGTCCGAATTCGCTGCGGGCGGAGGAGGTGCTCGCGCTGGCGACTCGGGGATCGGCTTCCGTGCTCGGGTGGGAGGATGCGATCGGTTCGCTGGAGGTTGGCAAGGCTGCCGATCTGTTTATGATCGATACGCGCAGGATGGAATTCGCGGGTGCGCTGTTTGACGACGCTGCGCTTCCGATTATCGTCGGGATGTCGCGGCCGGTGGATATGACCGTCGTGGGCGGAAAAGTTGTTGTGCGGGACGGCAAGCTGACGAATGTGGATGAAACGAGGGTGGCGGCGGAGGCGCAAGCCGCGGCGGCCAGACTGCTGAACGAAGCGACGCTGCGGACGAAAATCAATTACCGGATGGCGCGGCAGGCGGGGCAGCGCATCGCAAGATGAATGAAAGGCCGGGGGCGACCGATACGCTTCCCGGCTTTAAGTCTACCTGGGGATAAGGGGGCGGGCATATGGACATGGAGAATATTGCGGCATATGCGGGGCGCGAAGAGGCCGGCGCGGTACTGGCTACCGTCATTTCGGTTCAGGGGCATGCGTATCGGAAGGAAGGGGCGTTTATGCTGCTGGCGGAGGACGGCCGCCGCATCGGAAGCGTCAGTCCCGGCTGTCTCGAGGCGGATCTGCAGGCCAGAGTGGCCGAAATTGTGCGCAATGGTGTGTACGAGGTCGCGGAGTACAACTTGAGTCCCGAAGAGGACGCGATTTGGGGTGAGGCGATCGGATGCGGCGGGGCGATCCGTATATTGCTGGAGCCGCTAACGGCTTCGATGCGACGGGTGTTGATTGAGATCGGCCGCAGAATCGGAGGCGGCGAGACGGTTTGGCTCGAACGGCACGCGGCAGGCGGGGCGCTGCATTACTGCCTGGAAGATCAGCCTGTTCTCCGCGGCGGCAAGGTGCCGTTCTATGTTTCGTGCTATGCACCGCGGCCCAGGCTTATTATTTTCGGGGCGGGCGAAGAGGCGGCGGCGGTTAACGGGCTGGCGCAGAGCATCGGCTTTCGCGCGGTAATCGCCGACTGGCGCCCCGGCTTGTGCCGGGAAGAACGGTTCCCGCAGGCGGAGATCATCGTCGGGGAGCCGGAGTATGTTGTGCGCCGGTTGAAAGTGAATGGCGGGGATTTTGTTATGATAGCGAGCCATCACCTCCGCCGGGACCATGATATGTTCACCCGTCTGCTGCCGTTATCCCCTGCTTATCTAGGCATCGTCGGATCCGCCAAGCGGGTAAAGCTGCTGCTCGGCGAAGCTCCGGTACCGCCCTTCGTTAAAGCGCCGATCGGGCTGCCGATCGGTGCGGAAGGCGCGGCCGAAATCGCCGTCAGTGTGGCCGCCGAACTGGTTGCCTGGAAGAAACGGCTGCGGACCGCACAGGTTGTACAGCCGGGGAGGAAGGAAGCATGAAGATCGCCGGAATCTATATGGCGGCGGGGGCAGGGCGGCGGATGGGGGAGCACAAGCCTTCGATCCCGCTGCTGCCCGGGGTGTCTATGGGCGGAATGGGGCTCAAGACGCTGCTCGGCGCCGGTCTGGCTGCGGTTTCGGTCGTCGTGCGGGCGGGAGACGATTTGGAGTGGCTGCCGGACGAGTTGCGCAGTTCGCGCGAAGCGGGAGATGGCGCGTTCCGAATCACCGTGTGCGGCGATTCGGCGATGGGGATGTCTTTCTCGTTGAAATGCGGTCTTCGCAGCGTCATGCCGTTCCGTCCTGATGCGGTAGTCGTGATGCTGGCGGATCAGCCGTTCGTCTCCGGCGGGCTGGTAAAGCGGATTGTGCGCATGTGGCGGCAATATCCGCATCTCGATTACGTTGCCGCCGGTCATGGAGAAGCTTTGCTGCCTCCCGTGCTGCTGGCCGGGTCGATGTTTCCGGCGCTGCTGCGGCTTAAGGGCGATCAGGGGGCGAGGCGGCTGCTTGCGAGTGAACGGTACTCCGGGGCGGCGGTCCGGGTGTCGGGCGGCGATGAAGTGATGGATGTGGATGCTCCGGGCGATTTGGATCGGGCGAGACGGTACGCCGGACAGTGCAGGTACGTCCATGACAGTAAATATGACATGTAATTTCGTCCCTCAGTGCGTGATGCACAAAAACCGATCGTTTTCATTGGTGTGCGGCACAAATGTATGTTATGTTTGTTTACCTTAAAGTTACGTCTGAGTATAGTTGGATTAATCGATTGATCATGATTTCGAAATAGGCATAGAGGGAGGGCGGCGGTACATGGCGGAACGAATCGGGAAGGAGTTGGCGCATCCGGCCGTATGGCACCCGAAAGACGCAGCGGAGGCGAGACGGCTGAGAATGTCGCTCGGCAGCCGCAGCCTCTATGTTGCCGGCGGCACGCTGCTCAGAACGCAATGGGAAGCGGAGCTTCGGAAGATGCCCGAGCATGTGATCGACCTTGGCTCCGTTCGGGAGCTTCGTGAAATTGCGGAGGACGGCTGTGTACTTAAGCTCGGGTCGCAAACGACACTAGCCGAATGCCGCAGCAGTATGCTGCTTATGCAGGATTTTCCGCTGCTGGCAGAGGCGGCCCGCGCTATTGCAGCGCCTTCGGTGCGCAATCTGGCCTCGCTTGGAGGGAATGTCGTATCCTGTGTCGGCGATACGATTCCGGCCTTGCTGATCTACGAAGCCGAGCTATTGTGGCTGGGGAACGACGGATGGCAAATCGAGCCCATCGGTATGTGGCTGGATCAGATGCAGCAGCAGGGGGATGCGGACATGGATCGGCTGCTTGTATCCGTCAGACTGCCGATCGATGCCGGCATGGGACACGCCGGACGACGTTTCGGCTGCTATCATAAGGTGGGCCGGCGGGAGGCGTTCACTCCTTCCGTAGTAACGGTTGCGATTCGAGGAAGTGTGAGCGGTGAGGGGAAGCTTTGCGGCCTGCGAGCAGCAGCCGGCGGCGGACAAACGATCCCTCGGCGGCTCGTTGAGCTGGAGGAGCAGCTCGAAGGGGCGGCGCCCGGGGAGGCGGCTCTTGCTGCGGCATACGAGACGGTGATGAAAAGCTTTGACCCGAAAGGAGATGCCTTCGCTTCGGCGGAATACCGCCGGGTCACGGCGGCGAACTTGATTACGGCGGCGTTGTGGCAGGCGGCGCAAAGCGGGCACGCGGGAACGGAGGTGACGCCATGCTGCTGAATCGGGAAAATAGCGGGGCGAGATGGCGGATCAGACCGGACGGTCCGGGGAAAGTAACGGGAGGTCTAGCGTACTTGACCGATATGAAGGCGCCGGGCATGCTGTACGGGCTCGTGCTGCGAAGTCCGCATCCGCATGCACGGATCGTATCGGTGCGGACCGAACGGGCGGCGGAGCTTTCCGGCGTACGGGCGGTGCTTACGAGCAAGGACGTGCCGGGCTTGAACCGGTTCGGTATCGCGCGTCAGGATCAGCCTGTGTTCTGCGAAGACCGCGTCCGTTATGTCGGCGATGCCGTGGCGGCGGTTGCGGCGGATACGCCCGAGCTCGCTGCCCGCGCGCTGGAGCTGATCGAGGTCGAGTATGAGCTTCTGCCGGTACTGGACAATCCCGAAGCGGCTCTGGCTTCGGATGCGCCTCAGCTTCATCCGGAAGGAAATGTGCTGCATGCCGCTTCCTACAAGCTTGGCGACGCGGATGCGGCGTTCGCCGACTGTGCGCACATCGTCGAGCAAACGTACCGGACGCCCCGGCAAATGCATACGTACATGGAGACGGAGGGCGGTCTCTTCGTACCGGAAGCGGAAGGGCGGCTTACTGTGTATGCCCCCACTCAGCACGGCCGCATGGACCGTCTGCAGCTGGCGCGCATTCTGGCCGTGCCGGAGGAGCGGATACGCATCGTATCCAGTCCGATCGGCGGCTCGTTCGGCGGCAAGGATGAGCTGAACGTGCAGCCGTACGGAGCGCTGCTGGCGATGGCGTCCGGCCTTCCGGTCAAGCTGCATAATTCGAGGCGGGAGTCGGTCCGGTCCGGGCTCAAACGCCATCCCATGATAGTGCGCATGAAGACGGGAATCGACCGGAACGGGAAAATTACGGCGCACCGGGTGACCATTCTTGCGGATACCGGACCTTACGCGACTTTGGGAGCCGAAATTTTGAATTTCGCCACCGAGCACGTCATCGGCACTTATGAATTTGGCAGCATCGACGTGGAGAGTGTCTCGGTATTTACGAACAACGGGATGTCGGGGGAGTTTCGCGGCTTTGGCGGGAATCAAGCGATTTTCGCGTTGGAAGGCCAGATGGATCGCTTGGCCGCCCGTACCGGCATGGACCCTTGGGAATTCCGCAGGCTGAATTTCAAGTCTGCGGACGGAACCGGGCCGTTCGGGCAGCCGATCGCGGTGAACGACAACGCGCAGAAGGTGTGGCGGACGCTGCGGGATAGCCGCCTGTGGCAGGAGCGCGCCCAGGGCTGCGGAGCCGGTAAGTTTCCGTGGCTCAAGACCGGTATCGGAGCGGCCTTCGTCACCCATGGCGCCGGTCTGGGCTACGGTATTCCCGATCCGGCGGGAGGGCGGCTGACGTTAGCGAAGGATGGGAAGATTGAGGCGGCCTTCGGTTACGAAGAGTGCGGCCAAGGGCTGCTTGCTTCGCTGGAGCAAATGCTGATCGAGCAATTCGGACTCGCTTCGGGCGACATACGCATGCTCATCGGAGATACCGATGCCGTACCCGATAGCGGCTCCACTACGGCATCGCGGGCAACGAGCATGATGTGGCGGTCGCTTCAGCTGCTGAAGGAACCGTTCACCGCAAAAATGCTCCAGGCGGCGGAGCGGGCGACAGGTATACCGGCTGTGAAGCTGCGTCTTGGCCCCGGCGGAATTTGGGAGCGGGAGGCCGATCTGCCCGCGATCGGTTATGCCGAGTTGGCCGATACAGCAGCCGAGCCGATCGTATGTGAAGCGCGGACGCATTACCCGGTCTCGGCTACGGATCGGGTAGGCGCCCATTACTTGTACTCTACCGCAGCGGTCGCGGTGAAGGTCGAAGTCAATCAGCTCACGGGCAAAGTCCGGGTGGTCGAGCAATTCCATGCGGTTGCGGCCGGGCCGGTGATCAATCCGCAAGGATACTTGGGGCAAATCGAGGGGGGCGCCTCCATGGCGTTAGGCTATGCATTGATGGAGGAAGCTGTCATGGAGAAGGGGCATTACGCCACCCGGAATCTCGATACGTATTTAATTCCGACCATCGCCGATATGAGCGGACCGGTCGAGGTGGTCGCCCTAGAGGATCTTCCGGGCGGTGATGAGCACGGTCCGAGAGGCATCGGGGAGATCGGCTCGGTCGGCCTTGCGCCCGCCATTGCAGCAGCGGTGGAGCACGCCGCAGGCGTGCGGGTCGACCGGCTGCCGATTGACCCGCAGCTCTTGCAAGCGGCGCCGCACATTCGAGCGAAGGCGGTGAACGGCCATGATGAAGCATGATGCCGCAAGGCAAATAGCCGACGATAGCGAATGGTGGACGGGAACGGTGAACGGCCGTCCGGTAAAGCTGGCGGCTGCTCCGACCAGGCGGCTGCTCGATATTTTGCGTGATGATCTGGAGTTGACCGGAACGAAGCGTTCCTGCGAAATTGGCCGCTGCGGCGCTTGTATGGTCATGGTTGACGGGCGTCCGATCAATTCGTGTTTGATGATGGCGTATCAATGCAATGGGAGCGAAATTCGGACGGTTGAGGGAATTGCGGCGCAAGAGGGGGCATTTCACCCGGTGCAGCAGGCGTTCCTGGAGCAAGGAGGTTACCAATGCGGATACTGTACGCCGGGGATGATCGTTTCGGTTACGGCGCTGCTCGATCGGATTCCCGATCCTTCGCCCGAAGAGGTGGAGGAAGCGTTGTCCGGCAATTTATGCCGCTGTACGGGATACGGGGGGATTATTCGTTCCGTCCGGCAAGCCATTGAACAAAGGAGGGCGGGGACGTGAAGGATCGGCTTATGCATATTCGTCTGCTATCGCGCTGTGTCGACATATCCAGGCGTTCCCGCGAAGCGGGAAATACGCCGTTTGGCTGCTTGCTCGCGGGAGCGGACGGCACGGTCTTGTGGGAGCAGGACAACTGCGAAATCACCGAATCCGTCTGTACCGGACACGCCGAAACGAGGCTGATGGAAGCAGCGTCCAACCGCTGGTCCAAGGAGTTCCTCTGGATGTGCACCTTGTACACGACGGTGGAGCCGTGCGCAATGTGCTCGGGGGCGATCTATTGGGGGCACGTCGGCACCGTCGTTTACGGCGTCTCCGAGAAACGGCTGGCGGAGCTGACCGGTGACCACCTGCAGAATCCGACGCTCGATTTGCCGTGCAGAGAAGTGTTCGCCAGGGGGCGCAAGCCGATCGTTGTAGAAGGCCCGTTCCCGGAGCTGGAAGAGGAAGTCATATCCGTGCATAAGGGGTATTGGTCATGAGGGTGACGATCGAGCTGCTGAACGAGATGAATAAGGATGAATTTTTACGCATAGTCGGTCCTGTGTTCGAGCATTCGCCATGGGTAGCCGAGCGGGTATGGGACTTCCGTCCGTTTCGGTCGGTTGCCCAGCTGCACGGCGAGATGATGAGCCGGGTCCGGGAAGCCGGCGAACCGGCCGTACTACAGCTGTTTCGCGCCCATCCGGATCTCGCCACCCGGCTGAAGGTCACCGAGCTGTCGGCCGGCGAGCAGGGCGGCGCCGGCTTGGACCGGCTGTCTCCTCAGGAGTATGAACGGTTTTCCGAGCTGAATCGCAGGTATAAACAAAAATTCGGCTTCCCCTTCATCCTCGCAGTTGCAGGCAAGACCAAAGAACAGATCGCAGAGGCGATGGAACGCAGGCTGCAGCATGAGGCCGCCGAAGAGTGGAGGCGGGCGCTGAGCGAAATTGCCAAGATAACGGAAATTCGCTTGGAACGCATCATTCAATCTACAGCACACTGAAGAGGAGGGACGCGCTTATGCTGCATTTGACTACTGGGCGCACGCTTTATTACGGCAAGGGGGATGTGCTTGTTTACCGCACGTATGCAAAGCCGCTGGAAGTCGTGCCGATACCGGAATCGCCGTTCACCGGGGACAGCAATGTGATTTTCGCCCACAATATGAAATTTGCCGTTAGCGGCGTATCGCTGCTGACCTCTTTCACCGAAGGGGACAACAGCAGAGTAGTGGCGACCGATTCGATGAAAAATTTTATTTTGCGCCAGGCGGCTCATTTCGAAGGGGGCAGTACGGAGGGGCTTCTCGCCTATGTGGCTGAAAAGTTTCTGGATACCTACGCTCATATCGACGCTATCGAGCTGAGCGCGGATCGGATCCCGTATCAGGCGCTCGCCACACCGGGGCCCGGCGGTTTTTACGGCAACGGCCTCGTCTTCCGGCGTTCGCGCAACGAGCATGCCGGCGCGCATATGGAGGTTCGGCGCGAAGGGGTGTCGGCGGCCATTGCCTCTCTGTGGTGCACGCTGTCGGATTTGCAGCTGATCAAGGTCAGCGGCAGCTCGTTTTACGGGTTTGTCCGGGATGAATATACGACGCTGCCCGAAACGAAGGACCGGCCTCTGTTCATCTTCCTGGACATCCTGTGGCGGTATGAGCATTCGGCGGATGCCGTTTCGCCGGAGCACGGGCGTTATGCGGCCGCAGAGCAGATCCATGATATCGCGCACAATGTGTTTTACGAATTCGCCACTCCGTCGATTCAGTATTTGATCTGGTTGATCGGGCAGCGAATCTTGACCCGGTTCCCGCAAATCGCCGAGGTTCGGTTCGAGTCGAACAACCGGACGTGGGAGACCGTGGTGGAGCCTGCAGAAGCGGGGAAAGCCGGAGTTTATACGGAGCCTCGCCCGCCTTACGGCTTCCAGGGCTTCTCGATGACGAGGGCCGATCTGAACCGCGAAAGCGGGATTAACGGATGATGACCCGACTGACGACGCATGTGCTGGATATATCGAGAGGAGTTCCTGCTGCCGGTGTCAACGTGCAGCTCTGGCACTTGCGGGAATCGCCGGTTCTTGTAGCGGAAGCCGTAACGAATGCCGACGGCCGGCTGGATCAACCGCTGCTCGACGGGGATGCGGATGCCGGTGTATATGAGCTTATGTTCGCAGTCAGGGATTACTTCCGGAAACAGCCTGACGGGCCGACCGACAAGCTAGCTGCGGAGCCGACTGCGGGGGGCTGGGCGTTCTTGGAGCAAGTGCCCGTGCGCTTCCGGCTCGGCAATGCCGATTCCGAATCCCACTATCATATCCCTCTTCTTGTTGCGCCTGGGGGATACAGCACATACCGGGGGAGCTGAGAGCCGTGGAAGCATTGGATGCCGTAATTCGAGGGGGAACCGTCGTCATGCCCGGAGAAGTCGCCGCAGCGGATGTCGGGATCAGCTCCGGGAAAATTGCCGCTATTGCCGAGCGGATTATCCCGCAGGGGACGGCTGAAGTTATCGATGCCGAAGGGCATCTGGTAATGGCCGGGGTCGTCGATATGCATGTTCACTTCAATGAACCGAATTTCGGACATTGGGAAGGGTTTGCTTCGGGCTCGGCGGCGCTTGCCGCCGGCGGCTGTACGGCCTATGCCGATATGCCGCTCAACGGATGTCCGCCTACCGTCAACCTTGCCGCCCTTCAAGAGAAAATTCGGCTTGCGGCGGGCGAATCTGCAGTCGATTATGCGTTCTGGGGCGGCCTGGTTCCCGGCAATTTGGATCGTCTTGAGGAGCTTGCATCGGCGGGGGTCATAGCATTTAAAGCGTTCATGTCTAACCCTGGCGGCGTTCACGAAGGGCGCTTTCGCGAGGTTGATCCCGATACGCTTTATGCCGGCATGCGGCGCATCGCAGCGTTCGGCGGCCTGCTTGCGCTGCATGCGGAAAGCGAGCCGCTCACGTCGCGGCTTGCGGAGCTCTCGCGCGCCCGGGGCCATACCGATGCCGCCGCCTTCGCCGCGTCCCGGCCTCCGGAGGCTGAGCTCTCGGCGGTAGAAGAAGCGCTGGCGATGGCGGCGGACGCCGGCTGCCGGCTTCACTTCGTGCATATCAGCACGCCGGAGGCGGTGGAGCGACTAGCGGCCGCCAAGCGGCGGGGGCTCGACGTCAGCGTGGAAACCTGCCCGCATTACTTAACTTTGACGGAGGAAGATATGGCGTCGCTCGGTCCGGCGGCGAAATGCGCCCCGCCGCTTCGCTCCGCCGGGCGGCGGGAGCTGCTCTGGGAGCGGGTGCTCGGCGGAGAGATCGATTTGATCGCCTCGGACCATTCGCCATGCCCCAAAGAGATGAAGACGGCTCCCGGGCTGACCTACTTCGATGCCTGGGGCGGTATTGCCGGAGCCCAGAACAGTCTGGAGCTGATGCTGGAGGAGGGGTGGGTCAAGCGCGGCGTCCCGCTGCCGCTGCTGTCCAAGCTGCTGTCCTCGGCGCCTGCGCGCCGGTTCGGGCTGTATCCGCGGAAAGGGGAAATCGCTTTAGGGTTTGACGCCGATATCGCCATCGTGAATCCGCGTGCGGATTATACGCTTGCGGAGCGTGATTTGCTGCATCGCCATAAGCATAATCCGTATATCGGCAAGCATTTCTCCTGCAGGGTGGTGCGGACCTTGTGCCGAGGGCGGACCGTCTACATGGAGCGGCTGGGCATCGTACAGTCCGGCGGCGGCTGTCTGCTCAAACCGGGTAAGTAAAAACGATAAGGGGTGGAACGAATGGACATCGGAGCGGATGATTTTGCCGAACTTTCTCCTTTGCTGGAGGAACTGGCCGGCTTTAGCGAGAGCGGCGGACCCGGTGTGACTCGGCTGCTGTATACGAAAGCGTGGCTGGACGCCCAGATGTTCCTGGCCGAACGAATGCGAAGCTGCGGGCTGGAAGTCCGGTTCGACCGGGTCGGCAATCTGTACGGCCGTCTCGCCGGCTCGATGCCCGGCGCCTCGGTCGTGCTTACCGGCTCTCATATCGATACGGTGCGGGCGGGCGGCCGGTTTGACGGGGCCTACGGCATTGCTGCCGGGCTGCTCGCGGTCGCCCGTCTGAAGGAGGTTTACGGAACGCCGGTCAGGCCGCTTGAAGTCGTGTCTTTCTGCGAGGAGGAAGGGAGCCGGTTTCCGCTGGCCTATTGGGGCTCCGGGAATGTGTCCGGTATGTATGCGGAGCGTGACGGCAGCGGGATATTCGATCATGAAGGGATATCGCTGGAGGAAGCGATGCGCGAAGCCGGGTTCGGCTTGTCCTCCCAACCGGATAGCCGGAGATCGGATATCGGCGCTTTCGTCGAGCTTCATATCGAGCAGGGGGTCGTTCTCGAACGGATGGGCCGGCGCATCGGTCTCGTGGAATCGATCGTTGGCCAGCGCCGATATTCGTTAACGTTGTCGGGAAAACCGAACCATGCCGGTACGACGCCGATGAAGATGCGCAGAGACGCGCTGGCCGGCGCTGCCGAAATCATGCTCGAGCTTGAGGAACGGGCCTGGCATGCCGGCGATCCGCTGGTCGCTACGGTGGGCCGGATCGAGGCCACCCCTAACACCCCTAATGTCATTGCCGGTGAAGTCCGCTTTACTTTGGATATTCGTCACGACGACGAGCTGGAATTAGAGCGATTCTCCCAAGGAGTGCTGGATGCTTCCCGGTTTATTGCGGAATCCCGACAGCTAACGCTCGACATTCGTTCATGGCTGCAAACGGCGCCGGTGCAGATGGATTCTCAGCTTGTGAAGGTGCTGCAGGGCGTATCCGCCGGGATGGGGATCACGTCGCGCCGTATGGCGAGCGGAGCCGGTCACGACGCACAGGTGCTGGCCGGGATATGTCCGTCCGCCATGCTGTTTGTGCAGAGCCGTGACGGCATCAGTCATTCTCCGGAGGAGTATACGATGCCGGAACACCTGCAGGAAGGCGCCGCCGTACTTGCGAACTGCTTGCGGCAGCTAGCTTACGGAGAGGAGGGGTTGCGATGATCGAGCGCCGGTCCGCTTACGCCGAGCTGTCGCCTTCTCAGCGAATCATCATGACTCCGGGGCCGGTGGAAGTCGATCCGCGCGTGCTGCGCGCCATGTCCTATCCGATCCTCGGACAGTTCGACCCCGAGTTTACCGGACTCATGAATGAAACGATGCAGCTGCTGCGGGAGCTGTTCCAAACAAAGAACCGGTGGGCGTATCCGGTCGACGGAACGTCGCGTTCGGGGATCGAGGCGGTGTTGATCAGCTTGATCGAGCCGGGCGACCGGGTGTTCATTCCGATATATGGGAGGTTTGGGTATCTTCTTCAGGAGATTGCCGAGCGCTGCGGGGCGGAGGTGGTCACCGTGGAGAAGGAATGGGGGACCGTGTTCGATCCCGGGGAGCTGGCGTCCTGCATTGTGCGAGAGCGTCCCGCTGTAGTCGCTCTCGTTCACGGGGAAACGTCCACGGGTCGCCTGCAGCCGCTGGAAGGAATCGGTGCAGCCTGCAGGGAGGCAGGGGCGCTGCTTGTTGTGGATGCAGTCGCCACCTTGGGAGGAGTGCCGGTCGAGACGGACGCTTGGCAGCTTGATGCCGTGATCGGCGGCACGCAGAAGTGCCTGTCCATCCCGGCGGGAATGGCGCCGATTACGTATAACGAACGAGTTGAGCGAAAATTGCTCGCGCGCAAACGTGTTGAACGAGGGCTGCGTGCGGATGGGAACGAGCGCGATCGCAGGGGGGAGGCCAGCTTGCCGGCGGGTTCGCCGATTCGCAGCAATTACCTCGATATCAGCCAGCTTCAAGATTATTGGAGCCCGGCCCGTCTGAACCACCATACGGAGATGACTTCGATGCTGTACGCTTTACGGGAAGGAGTGCGGCTTGCGCTGGAGGAAGGGCTGGAGGCCCGGTTTGCGCGGCATCGGAAGCATGAATCGGTGCTGGTGGCCGGACTTGCGGCAATGGGGTTGAAGCTGTACGGCGAACCGGCCTGCAAGCTGCCTGTCGTCACCTGCATTGAAATTCCGGACGGGATCGACGGGGAACAAGTGCGAGCCGTGCTGCTTCGCAGCTTCGGCATCGAAATCGCCAGCTCCTTCGGGCCGCTCAAGGGGCGGATTTGGCGGATCGGTACGATGGGCTACAGCTGCCGGCAAACGAACGTGCTGCATTTGCTCGGAGCGCTGGAGGCGGCGCTGCTCTATGCCGGATATAAGCTGCCCGCGGGAAGCGCCGTCCGGACCGCGCTTCGGATGTACGACGAAATGCACGATAAGGCTGAGGAGGGATTGCCGTGAACGGGACACTGCTGTATAACGGAACGGTGCTGACGATGGACAGCGGCCTCCGCGTGCTGAAGCCGGGCTATGTGTATATCGAGGGAGACACGATCCGCGAAGTGGGCGAATGGGCGGAGAACGAGCGTTTGGACAGCATCCGCAAGCGCTGCTCGCATGTTTACGATGCGGCAGGCAAGGCGATCATCCCCGGTCTGATGAATGCCCATACGCATCTGTTTCAAACGTATATGAGAGGCGTGTCCGACGACATGCCTTTGTCCGAATGGCTGCGCAGCGTCATATGGCCGATGAGTCTCGCGATGGAGCCGGAGGATTTTTATTTGGCGGCTTTGATCGGCTGTGTCGAAAATTTGAAATCAGGCGCGACCTGCCTTATGGATCATCATTACATTCATACCTCTTTGGATAATACCGCAGGTGTTCTGCGGGCGTTCGCCGAGTCCGGGATACGAGGACATTTGGCGCGCGGCGGCTCCGATCTGTCGGGCCAGCTCCGGCTGCGGGAAACGGACGAACAAGTTTTTGCCCACACGGACGCCCTGCTCGATGCGTGGCATGGAGCGGCGGCGGGACGCATCCGCATCGCCCTTGGGCCGCTTAACTTATACGGCTGCTCGCGGAATTTTCTGGAGAACGCCGCACGCTACAGCGAAGAGCGCGGGCTTATCAATCATGTGCACGTGGCGGAGACGAGCGGCCAAATTGCGAACACGCTGGAACGGTTCGGACTGAGAAACCTGGAGCTGCTGGACGCGGTCGGCTTGCTTGGCGAGCGTACGCAGGTGGTGCACGGCATCTGGCTGGATGACGGCGAGCTGGAGGCGATCCGTAAAAGGCGGGCGTCCGTCGTGCATTGTCCGGTATCGAATATGTATTTGGCTTCCGGAATTGCCAAGGTGCCGCAAATGCTGCGGATGGGCATCAATGTTGCGCTTGGCACGGACGGTCCGGGCAGCAACAATTGTCAGGATAATCTCGAGGTGCTGAAGTTTGCCGCTTGCTTGCACAAAGTGGACCAGCTCGATTCGACGCTGCTGCCGCCGATGGAGGTGCTGCAAATGGCGACGATCGGCGGGGCGAAGTCGATGGGACGAGACAACGAGCTCGGCAGCCTGGAGCCGGGGAAGAAAGCGGACGTTGTCGTCGTCGATCTCGAGAAAGCGCATATCGGCCCGGTGCACCGGGTATCATCGGCGCTTGTATACAACGCTAACGGCAACGATGTCGAGCTTGTTCTGGTAGGCGGGCGAGTCGTTGTCGAGCATGGACAGTGCGTGCTGATCGACGAACGGGAAGTGCTGCGCCGGGCCCAGTCCCGCGTCGACGCTTTACGAGCCAGGCTGGCGGTGCATTACCCGATATTCGCTGCGAATGACTAATCGATACGAAGGGACGATGAGCTATGGAGTTAGGAAGATTGCACGATCCGGTGTTGGTTCACGATTGGCATGCCGTATGCTTGGCATCCGAATTGACCGATAAGCCGATCGGAGTGAAGCTGCTTGGGGAACGGGTCGTCGTGTTCCGCAACGAACATGGCGTTCATGCGCTGCAAGACTTGTGCATTCACCGCGGAGCGATGCTTTCCGAGGGCTGGCTGCAGGATGGAACGGTCGTCTGTCCGTATCATGGCTGGCAGTACGACGGAAACGGACAGTGCGTCTGTATACCGGCTCAGCCGAAGGGGGAGCGAATTCCGCCTAGAGCCAAGACGTCCTCTTATTCGTGCGAGGAAAAATACGGCTTCGTGTGGGTATGTCTGGGCGAGCCGGGGGACGGGGTGCCGCATTTTGAGGAATTTGCCGATCCCGCCTATCGCCCGCTTCCGTGCGGTCCCTATAAAGTAAAGGCGGCAGGGACGCGAGTCATCGAGAACTTCACCGATTTCGCCCATTTGATGTTCGTTCACCAAAACTTGCTGGGCCATCCGGATCATGCCGAGCTGCCGGACATTGAGGTTGTCAAAGAGAACGGCCGGATTTATATCGAGAACGTGCCGATCTTTCAGCCGGTGGCGCATTCCGGATCCGATAAAAGAGAAGGGACGACGTACATGTACCGCAAAGAAGTGTATCGGGCGCTGGGGGCACGTCTGTCCAAAACGGATCCGAGCAACGGGCAGACGCTCTGGATCATGCTGTCGGTCACGCCGGTTACGGCGAACGAGTGTCTTGTGTTTATGATGGTCTCGAGAAACTACGGATTCGATGTGGATGACGCCAACTTCATTCAATTTCAAAATATCGTGTTCGAGCAGGATGCGCGCGTCATCGAAACGCAGAAGCCGGAGCTGCTGCCGCTCGACCTGCAGGCGGAGCTGAATCACCGCGTCGATCGCTTCTCGGTAGCGTATCGAAGGTGGTTGCGAGAGCTGGGGGTAGTGGTAGGGACGATATAGATGTTAAATTCATGTCAGATACACACTCCCATTTTGGATGGATTCGGCTTATTCTTGTAGAGCTGAACAAAAACTTCCTGCCGGATTGTATTTGGTTACAAAGTCGATGTTATGAATATTGACGTGTAGGTGACGGGCACATAAGATAGAGCCAGAAACAGCAATCCATCCTACAGATTGTGGAGGGGAAGAGACGATGAAGATGATGAAGGGCAAACGGGGATTCACTTACACGTTGATCATGGCCGTATCGATGAGTTTGCTTGCCGCCTGCGGCCAGAATGCAGCCGCCCCGGCAGCCGGAGGAGCCGGAACACCCGCCGCCAGTCCGGCGGCGTCCGCCGAGCCGAAAACGCCGGTAAAAGCGACATTGGTGCTCAACTGGTTCGCCGAGCCGGAGCATGGGGGCAATTTTGCCGCACTCGCCAAAGGGTTCTACAAGGATGCCGGCTTCGATATGACGCTGATGCCGGGCGGTCCGCAAGTCTCCTCCACGCAAATCGTAGCTTCCGGCAAAGCGGAATTCGGCATGGCTAATGCCGACGATATTCTTGTTGCCAGGCAAGAGGGCGTCCCGGTCGTAGCGATCGCCACCGCCTTCCAGAAGAGCCCGCAGGCGCTGTTCTATCACAAGAGCTCCGGACTGAAAGACTTCAGCGACTTGAACGGCCGCAAAGTATATGTCGCTTCGACCGCAAGCTTCTGGCTGTTTATGAAAAATAAATATAAGCTGGACAAAGCGCAGGAGATGAAATATACCGGCTCGCTCGTCAACTTCGTCAACGATCCGCAGGCCGTCACGCAAGGATACATCACTTCCGAATCGTACACGCTCCAGCAGCAGGGCGTTGAATTCGGGACGCTGCTGAACGCCGATTCCGGCTATAACATCTACGCAGGCGTCTATTTTACGACGGAGAAAATGATCGCCGAGCACCCGGACCAGGTCAAGGCTTTCGTAGAAGCGACCGTTAAAGGATGGGATTACTACAAGGATCATTCGGATGAAATCAACCCGTCAATCCAGGAGAAAAATCCCGACATGAGCATCGATATGATGAAGTTCAGCGCTCAGAAGCAGGTGGAATTCGCTTTTGGCGGCGATGCGGCGACGAATGGCACCGGAACGATGAGCAAAGCCCGCTGGGAGGAGCTGCAGAAGCAGCTGATTGAGGTGGGGGTGCTCAAGAAAGCGGAACCGATCGACAATGCGTATACATTAAAATTCCTGCCGGGCAAATAACATCGTCAGCGGGGCTGCATGGAAAGAGAGGGGCTTTGCCCCTCTCTTTCGTACATGTATAGCCGGGAAATGATGAGAAGAGGAGTTACAATCGGATTTCCCGCTTCGTCAACATGAACCGTAGTCACCTCATGAAGATAGCTGTAGGCTGACAAACCAATCCTTGTATTATAACATCGTTGAACAGCCGTCGCGGCTCACCCGGGAGATCGACAGGCAATCATCTCCCAAGAATAAGTGTAGTAGCAAAACTGTTGAGGTCCGTAGGGAGTCAGAAACGATCGACATACCAGCCCATATTGAGGAATTGGCATAAAATAACGAGCTGAGGCAGCATTTCGCTGATTTCCGTTATTTACAGCCTTCAAATAACGAGTTAACAGTGCATACCACGTTTTTAAATCGAGGACTCCATTTATATTGTCAGGAGTCAGTTTCATGAAATGCTTCTGAAAAAGTGTGACCGCCTCTTTCGTCTTTTCCCCGAATCGTCCGTTTTCGTCCACAGCAGCGGAGAAAGCCGCCTGATCGTATTTTTTGCCAATGACGTCAAGATAGTGTTGAATGTTTACTACCTGCTTATCCGTATCGCCTAAACTCAGCGGGGGAATAAAGCTATATAGTTCATTATGGATAACGATTTGAGCGGCGAAGGTCGTTTCAAAATGGCTGCCGTAAAAATGCTTAATGATTTCCAGGTGCGATTTACCTCTTCTTGCCATTAATCTGGCCGGGGTTTGCTCCATCTGTTTTTTTCCTGCACACTTAATGCTGGTGCCATTTCAATATTGTGATAAAAATGGGAAAAAGTGATCGCCCGGATATTCAATATACTTGTTGAAGAACTCCTCGATATTTCGGACAAGCGGTTCTTGTGCGTTAGCCAGATGATGCTCGTCGAAATCATGATCGATGCCTGTGTTGTCCGTAATGTGATAATCTTTACCCTGTCTGCGGTAAAACTCTGTGTAATAACGGTTTAATGTAAAAGATACGACTGCAATGACATTCGCCCGAATCGCCTCGTCTTCCGTAAATCCGTTAATTTCTTTATGAAGCACGCCTTTAATATAGTCGACAAATGGAACCTCAATGGTTCGTGCTTGGGTTCGAATAAGCCTGCCGGTAATGAGATCCCGTTTCACAATTAAATGCAATCGTATCGTGTCGGGAATAACTAAACCAATAACAGGGTGTGGATTCGGTTCGTATCCATGAGCAAACTTATAGGTGCTATAAAATAATTGAGGATGTATGGAAAGCTGCGAAATATTATAAGGATTCTCAGGACGTTTGACTGCGGTGGGCTTGGAATCGTCGATTTTGATCGTTTTGATCGCGGACGTATCTTCCATTCGCGCCGGAGTGAGATGAATCTCGGGTATAGCTCTTGAGCCTGCATGTATTTTTACATATTCTACACGCACTTGCTCGTAATTCGGATGCTTTACGGTGATGATGTATTTACCTTGCGCCGCTGGGGCTCCGCCGGCGTTCTCGCTGCGAATATCCGAAGGCAAGGCAGGTAAAGTCATAGCTTCCATATTGCCGAATTGGTCGGTTTGCAAACGTCTGATGATGTTTCCGCTCATATCGCTGATTTCTACTTGGGTCCCGGGAATGGGGGTAAGGTCTCCCTTTTGATAAACGCTTACGACAAGCTCGCCGGTTGGCGTTTGCGCTTCCAGACGTGCAGGGGGAGGTGGAGCCGGAAAATCGAAAGCATGATCATTGCGCGATGGACTGTTAATCGCTATATAATAATTCGTTAATAGGTTATACCATGTTGCTTGATCGACGACTCCCGTAATTTTATTACCTTTCCATTTCAGCACATATTGCTGATAAGCTTTAACCACTTTAAGTGTTTTTTCTCCAAAGCGTCCATTCTCTTCAACCGCCCTTCTTAAAACCTGAAGACCATAACTTTTACCTATTGCATCAAGGTAGGTTTGAATCTCTTGCACGCGCCCACCGGAATCACCCAACTTCAACGGATTTATAAAGGTATAAAATTGATTATTGATCATGATGAAAGCCGCGGAACGGGGATTATAGTTTTGGCCATAAAATTGTTTAATCAACTGAACGTGATCTTTCCCCTCCCTGGCTAGAATCCTGCTTTGCTCCATATCTAACTTTCCTTCATTAGCGCAGCCCGATGTACAATGCAATGCCAAAAAAGGGAAATGCGGGTGACCCGGGTATTCGATAAATTGACTAAAGAATGCGTCCGTATTCCTGACAAGAGGTTCTTGCATAGTAGGTCTTTCTATAAAGCCGAGATCGACCGAAGGATCATTCGTGATATGATAATTTTTATTCTGGTTTCTATAATGATCCGTGTAATAGCGGTTTAAAGTGAAGGAAACGAATGCAATGATATTCGCTTTAATGGCTTCATCTTCAGTAAATCCGTCAAGCTCTTGATGGACGACACCTTTAATATAGTCCACAAATTTAACGACAACCGTACGTACAGGCTCGTTAGTACCTTCCTTGGGAAATACATGCAATCGGATTGTCTCGGGAATGGTGAGGCCGATAGGCGGGTGGGGGTTGTGATGGTAAGGAACATGATGGTGGGACATTGGAAGCTTCAATGATTTTACTATGGCGTGCGAGTTGACGGTAAGCTCGGAAATATTAAATGGATTTTGTCCTATTTTGACTACGGGAGGTTCGGGATCCTCCAGTTTCAATGTTTTCATTACGGGCAAGCCTTCGCTTCTTACGGAAGAAAGATGAACCTCCGGTATGGCTTTCGAACCTTCCAAGATGCGAACACCCTCTAGACGAACCGTTTCATAACGAGGATGTTTGACAGTAACGTTATATTTGCCCTGCACTGCTTGAGCTCCAGACGTATTGTCGCTGCGGTTGTTACGATTAGGCAACGCAGGCAAAGCGACGGTTTGGATAATACCGAACTCATCGGTCTGCAGACGTTGGACGCCATTGCCGTTCATATCGCTAATTTCTACTTGAGCTCCGGAAATAGGAGCGAGGTTCCCTTCTCGATAAACACTAACAACAAGTTCGCCGAATGGTTTCATCTCCTCCACGGTAACCACTCCTCGCATAAGTCATACAAGGAAAATGTATGCTGTAAACAATTGGGGGATTCGGAATGTAAAGGAATTTTTGTATCAAATCAAAATAGGAGGTTTAGCCAAGCTGGTGTCACAGCGATCAAAAAAATTACGATACAGGGTTGCCGATACTTCCGGCAACCCTGTATGATATTCCTGTACAGCTTGTGTAAGCGTTTAACAAACACATAGATGGGGGGCCCCTATGAAGCGGTTTCCGATGATGCTTCAACTGGCTTTGATCCTGTTCTGTGTTATGGCCGTTCCTACGGCGATCTTAACATGGTACAGCGGCGACCAAATTTTGCGGAATTCCGAGCGCGCCATTGCGGAATCGTCGCTCGCCGGATTGAACGTCAGCCGCAGTCTCAACGAAAATGCGCTGAACGTCATCGCCCAGAACACGATACGTCTCGCCGATACCCATAGCTTCGACCGGATCCGCCCGTACCAAACGTTTGCCGAGCTCAACTCGAATTTCAACAATGTGAGCAACGCGTTTGCGGTGCATCAGGATCTGTTGAATTTAAATAAAATTGGCGACGGCATCTATTCCTCATTCTTTTACCTCAGCGATTCGGACTATGTGGTGTCAACGGACAAAGGCATAACGACGCTTGAGGGGTACGAGTCCATCGATTGGATGCAGAAGGCGCTTGCAGAGCGAAGCGGAATTGCCGGCGTCTGGTATCCGCGCAAGCTGGAATCCGGTGTACATGTCGTATCGTATGTGCTTCCGCTGAACCGCCTCTCCACAACGACGCGCGGCACGATTGTCGTGAATATGCGGGAAAGTCAGCTTGAGAACTATTTGCGTTCGTCGGGGACAAGCGAGCAGGCTTATTTGCTCATGGATTCGAACGGCACGATCATCTCCCACAATGACAAGAGCTTGCTGCTCAAGAACGGCGGCGAGGAGCCGTTTATTCGAGAGATTCTGGACAATCCGTCATCGGAGGGGTATACGTTCCAAGAGCTTAAGGATGGGCGGCTGCTTTATACGTGGTCCAGGTCGGAGCTGTTCGGGTGGATCAACGTGAACGTTTACTCCGTCCATGAATTGATGACCAAGACTCATACCTTGCAGAGAAATATTATTATCCTTACCGCCGTCATTATTTTTGCCGGGACCGTGCTGACCGTCTTTCTTGCGACATGGTTGTCGAAGCCGGCGAGAGAGCTCGTCCGTACGCTGCGCAGGCATGGCAAGCTCGGGATCGAGGGCAGGAATGAACTCGCTTATCTCAACGCAGCATTCCGTCGAATGCAGGAAGAAGGGGAGGATCTTCAAAGACTGCTGAATGTTCGCGAACAGGATTCCCGCAGCTTGGCGATCCATAATCTGCTGCAGGGCGAACCGACTCCGCAGGCAGCCGAGATGTTCCCGGCCCCGTATTTCCTGGTCGCCGTCGTCTCTATAGATCGATACAGGAAGTATGTGAACAAGAACAATCCGGAGACACGCAGCTACCATCGGTATTTGCTTATCTCCAATTGTGAGAGCTTGTTCCCGGAGGACGTATATGCACGATGCATATACCAAGGAGACGGGTGCTTCGTGATCGTCATCAACTACGGACAGGCGGAATATGAAAGCGAGGGCGCCGGCATCCATGCCGCGCTCGGCAGCATTCGGGACGAAGCGGCGGCACTGCTGGACCATTCCGTCACAATCGGCGTAAGCAGTCCGACAGATATGAACGACACGATCCCGGACCGCGTCGTCGAAGCGATGGAGGTCATTAAGCATCGCATGATCGCGGGAAGCGGCGGCATTACGTACTGGAAGGCGAAGGACGGGCGCGACAAAAAATATATTTATCCCGCAAACAGCGAAAGGCGGATTCTCAACTTCCTGGATCACGGCGATCTCGATAGCATTATCAAAGAATTGGACATCATTGGCGGTGAAATCCGTTCAGCCGAATATATCTCTTACGATAATATATTATTTATTTACAATCAGTTGGCCGGCGTAACCATCAGGCATCTTCGAGAAAATAATGTGAGTACGGCGCGAATATTCGCGGGAAGAGGGAATATATACGCCGCTCTGGCTTCGATCGATACGCTTGACGAGCTGGAAGAATATCTTCGTGAATTTTATGGCGAGATCGTGCAGTACCTTGCCCGTACTCCAGGCGAAGCCAACAATTATGGCGAGCGCATTATTGCTTATTTGAATGAGCACTACCGTGACGAAATCGTCTTTGAAGAGATGGCGAAGGAAATCGGCATCAGCTACTCCTATATGCGCAAGATTGTGTACGAGATTACAGGCATAAGCCTGATCGATTACCTCAATCTGCTGCGAATCGAGAAGGCGAAGCAGCTGCTCGTGGAATCTAAGCTGACGATCGCGCAGATTGCGTTAGAGGTCGGGTACTTCAACGTGCAAAGCTTCAACCGGTTTTTCCGCAAATTCGAAGGCATGCCTCCAAGCAGCTACAAGGCGGCGAAGTCGAAAACATCGTGAAGCGTGTAACGAGCCGCTGTTATTCTTGAATAACGGATACATCGAAGCTGCCTTTTCTGCCATTGGTGCGGAATAAGGCAGCTTAATTTTTGATCATACCCATCAGAATTGATTATTTGAGCGCTTCGGAATGGCGAAATGGCAGCGGAACTATCAAAAATGATGAGGAATATCAATACTCACGATTTACCGGGAGGCCGAGGGAGCGGTATGATGAGACCAACCTGGATGGAACCAATGACAACAACAACCGGGGCATATCGCAACAGGAGGTGAGATTGTGAAAACGCTAACGGATTCTGCCGCCCAAAATGAAACCGCTTTAAAGCTGTCCAAAGCCAATAAGTATGGAGCGCTTTACTTTCTGCGGCGCGATTGGCAGCTCTACGCGCTGCTGCTGCTGCCTCTGGCTATGGTGCTGGTCTTCAAGTATGCATCGATGTTCGGCCTCACGATCGCATTCCAAAACTATAAGATTGCGAAGGGCTTCTGGGGCAGCGAATGGGTCGGATTTGAGGTGTTTCAACAAATTTTCTCCAAGCCCGACTTCAGCCGCGCCATTCGGAATACGCTGATGCTGAACATTTTGGACTTGATTTTCAGCTTTACGGCGCCGATTGTGCTCGCTTTATTGCTCAATGAGGTCAAGAGTCTCATGTTCAAGCGCGTGAATCAGACGCTCCTCTACTTGCCGCACTTCTTGTCCTGGGTTATTATCGGCGCTATCGCCTATCAGCTCTTAAGCGAAGGCACAGGCATGGTGAATAATGTCATTGAGCAATTGGGGGGCGTACGGATCCCGTTCCTGCAGGAGGATACCAATTGGCTGATCAGTTATTTGCTCATCGGCGTATGGCAGAGCATGGGATGGGGCACGATCATCTATCTGGCCGCCATGAGCGGCATTAACCCGGAGCTGTATGAAGCGGCGATCGTCGACGGCGCAGGCAGATGGAGAAAGATGTGGAACGTGACGCTGCCTTCGATCCGAATGACGATCGTGACCTTGCTGATCTTGAGCTTGGGCAATGTGATGGGCGGTTCCTTCGAGCGGATCCTCGCCTTGCAGAACAAGGCGACCACCGAATTCACCACCACCATACCGGTATTGGTATACCGCTGGGGCATTGAGAGCGGCGACTTCAGCCGCGCGACCGCACTCGGGCTGTTTCAATCCGTCATCGGGCTCGTCCTCGTCTTGATCGCCGACCGGATCGCGAAGAAGCTGGGTGAAGACGGATTGATTTAGAAAGGAGGCGAACCATGAAAACAACTGCTCTTGGCACTTATACCGTACGGCGTCGATCGCGCTTTGATATCTGGGATGTGCTGATCTACCTCACCTTGATTGCGGCCTCCCTGGTTTGCTTGCTGCCGTTCGTGCATGTGGTCGCAAAATCGTTAAGCAATGACGCCTATGTAATCGCTAACAAGGTGTATCTCTGGCCTGCCGGCTTAACCTTCGAGGCTTACGGAAAAATTTTTGCCGACGCAAGCATCCTAAGATCGCTATACGTATCCATTATCGTCACGGTGCTGTTTACGATTCTTGGGATGATCGTAACGATTTGCGCGGCTTACCCGCTATCGCGCAAGCAGCTCAAGGGCCGTACGGCGCTGACCTTTATCTTTGTGTTCACCTTGTACTTCAGCGGCGGGATCATTCCCGACTACATGCTGATTAACAGCCTGGGCATGCTGGACACGATTTGGTCTCTCATTTTGCCGCTTTCGTTTAGCGCCTTCAACATGCTGATCTTAAAGACCGCGATTTCGAGCAGCATTCCGGTCAGCCTGGAGGAATCGGCGCGCATCGATGGAGCCGGACATTTCCGAATTCTGTTCAGCATCGTGCTTCCGCTCTGCAAGCCGATCCTTGCGACGCTTTCCTTATTTTACGCAGTCGGCCGCTGGAATGCTTACCAAGATGCCTTATTTTACATTAAAATGAATACGGATCTGAGGCCTTTGCAGCTGAAGCTGTATTACCTGGTTATCCAGGCCAGCGAAAGCTTCCAGCTTGAGGCAACGAATGTGTCGCTTAGCAATCCCGAGGTGCTTAAGGCTTCGGTCGTTGTCTTCGCGACGCTCCCGATCATCTGCGTTTATCCGTTTATTCAGAAGTATTTTGTCCAAGGAGCAATGCTTGGAGCCGTCAAGGAGTAAGCTTTGGCGGCTATAGCATATAAACTAATGATATGGGGGAATTGCGATGCGTAAATTGAAAGTGCTTCCATTGTTATTAGCATCTGTGATGAGTGTCGGTCTATTGGCTGGCTGCACGGGCAAAGCCGAGAACGAAGCGTCTCCGTCTGCAGGCAATACGGGAACTTCGAGCCAGAGCTCGAATGATTACTCGAAAGGCTTTCCCGAGAAGGTCAGCCTCGATATTCCGGTTTATGAACGCGCTTTCGAAGGCTGGAATGTCGCCGACAACTTCTATACGCGCTATGTTCAGAAGGAATTCGGAGACAAATTCAACATCAAAGTCAATTTCATCCCGATTACGCGAACCAACGAAGTAAGGGATTTCGAACAGCTGCTTGCCGCCAACAAGGCGCCGGATATTATTTTCCACTATGACATGCCCCAGGCCCTTAACTACTACGGCGAGGGTGTCCTGCAGCAGCTGAATTACGATGAGGTTGCCAAGTATGCGCCGACCTATTGGAAGAAGATGAGCAAAACCATTGAACAATACGGCTCCGTTGACGGAAAGAAAACGTTCGTCTTCGCCGCACGTCCGAACTATAATAACTGGGTTACGATTGTCCGGAAGGACTGGGTCGAGAAGGTCGGCATGAAGGTGGAGGATCTGACGTCGCTCGAGAAGACCAATGAAATGCTCATGAAATGGAAGCAAGCGGGACTCGGTACCTTAAGCGGTGCCTTAACCAGAAACTCCTTCAATTACAGCTATGCCTTCCGGGATTGGCCGATCGATCCGAAGTACCGCGCGCTTTATTCCGATCTCGCGGTCGCGGATTTCACGACCGCGGATACGGAGCGCTGGCTGCGCAACTTAAACTATCAATATCATAACGGTCTTATCGATAAGGAGTTCTATCTGCGCGACGATGAAGCTAAGGTGAAGGCTCAGTTCGTTGCGGGCAAGACAGGCACGTTCGGATTCTATATGGCCAGCAATACCGACGTGTTCAGCGCAACGCTGAAGAACAATCCGGATGCCCAATTCGACGTGCTGCCTCCTGATTGGGGCGTTCCGCAAGGACGCAAGCCGCAAGGTCGCGCCGACTGGCCGTTTGGACTGATCATGGGCATTAATCACAAATCGTCGGAGATGGAGCGCGCAGCCGTCTGGATGTATCTGGAGTGGCTGAGCCAGCCGCAGAACTTGTTCTTCATGCAGAACGGCGTCGAAGGCCAGAACTATACGCTCGATGCCGACGGCTTGCCGGTGAAGAAAGCGGATTTCAAAGGCGAATCGAAGCTTTCCCAGAACAACAACAAAGACTACTGGGCGCTTGTGACCGAAATTGCGGAATTTAATACGCCGGAATTAACAAGAAAGGCGAACCTGCGTAACTGGGCGCCTGCCGGATACGAGCAGCTCGCTGATAAGATGATCAAATACTGGGATCAAACTGCTGAATATCGTACGCCGGACGCGATGTTCACCGTTGTACTCAAGAAGGTGAGCGAGTATAAGGCGGACCTGAACGCTCTCTTCCAAGAGCAGTATTTGAAGGTTGTCATGGCTTCCCCGGATAAGTTCGATGCGGTGTATGCGGAGGCCAAGAAAAAGTTCCTCGAAGCCGGCTATCAAGAAATATTGGATGAGAAGCAAAAGGCGATCGACGCGAAACAATTCAAGTAATCGGGATGCCTTGACGAAAAATTAATATGAATTCGAAACCGCTCCTGCCAACGGAGCGGTTTCTTTTGTTAGAATGGAATCGTTACGATGACTTTCATCGGCTGGTGAAAATGGAGGGCAAACCGTGAGAATAGGCGTTATTTCCGATTTGCATGTCGATGTGAACGAGCTTAAGGGGGAGCCCCCGATTGAAGAGGCGCTGATTGAAGTGACAGCGGAAACCGGTCTTGACATTCTGGTGATTGCCGGAGATATTTCAAGCGATGCCGGCCGAAGTCTCGCTGTGCTGCACAAGCTGCGGGACCGATGCGGAATTCCCGTACTATTTGTCCCTGGAAATCACGACTATTGGAGCAGAGGGAACGATACGGAGGATACGTGGCGGCTGTACCGGCAATTTCAAACGTTCGAGGGGTGCCTTTGCGAAAAGCCTTACGAATTGGAGAACGGATGGGTCATTGTCGGCAGCTCGGGCTGGTACGATTACACGATGGGAGAACCTGACTATACGGTTGAAGAATTCGATCGGATGCAGGCGATGGACAGGATCTGGCAGGACAGCCTGTTTGTGAATTGGGGAATGAGCAATCGGGACGTTCACCGTTATTTCCACGAACGAATCGAACGCGATTTAACGGCGTATCGCGGCAGGCCGGCGATCATGGTCACCCATATGCTGGCCCATCCGTATTTTAAGGTGCCGATGCCGAATCCGTTGTGGGCGTATTTTAACGCTTTTTTGGGCAGTGTCGAGTATGCAGACTTATACCGGAGCTTCGGCGTGCGCTATGGCGTCATGGGCCATGTTCATTACCGCAAAACCTATACCGATCAAGGGACCGAGATGATTTGCGCTTGCCTCGGATACCGCAAGGAATGGCGCCAAGCCTCTGTGGTGAAGGAGATTCGCAGCTGTCTGAAGCTGATCACGCTTTAAGCGGAAACATACAGTTAGACGAAATCCGCCTTCCAGTTCTTGTACGAAAAAATCACAGGAGCTTAGCGCAACTAACTATCTTACATTTTCGTTGTATAAATGGATAAATGTGGGGTCGATCAAACCTGAGGTAGCGAAAGAAACTGTATTGATCAAATTCCCTTCAGCGGATTTCTTTTATATTGGAGATGGCTATTTGTTCTCTGGAAATCATCAACAATATTATTCCGTCCCCAAAGACATCGAACATTTTACAAATAATTAATCTTCTTCTGAAGCCTACTTGATCATTGACCATTAACATGGTTAGGGACATGTAGAGCACAGGAGGACGTTATGCTGAGGAAATTGAATATGCAGGCAGCTCTAGCCTTGGCGATGGTGCTGCTGACCGTAGTGCTGGCTGGCTGCGGACAACAAGCTCAAACCGTACAACAACAGGAGGATAAGAGCCGTGAGCTCGTCATGGCGCACCGCGGGAGCTCCGGCTCAGCCCCTGAGAACACGAAGGCGTCTGTCCTGAAGGCGATCGAGGACGGGGCAGGCTATGCTGAAATCGACGTGCAGGAGACCCGGGATGGGGTTGTCGTCCTGCTGCATGATGATAACCTGCGCCGAACGGCGAATATCAACAAATCGATCTGGGAGATCGATTCGTCAGAGGCACTGAAGGCCGATGTAGGGGCGTGGTACAAGCCGAATTTTGCAGGAGAGACTTTGCCTGCGCTGGAAGAAATTATGAAGCTGGCCAAGGGCCGCATCAAGCTTAACATCGAGTTGAAACAGAATGGGCACCAGAAGCAGCTGGCGGAGAAGGTCGTTCACTTAATCGAAGCCAATCAATTCGCTAATGAATGTGTCGTCACTTCCATGGATTTGGGCCTCGTGAATACGGCAAAATCGCTGAACTCCAAACTCCAGGCAGGTTGGATTATCGATGCGAAGCAGCAAATCAACGATTCGATCTACGACATGAAGTTTGAGATATTAAGCGTGAAGAGCACATTGATCGACCAAGACATGATGAACAAGGCGAAGCAAAAGGGCAAGCGCGTGATGGCATGGACGGTGAACGATGATGCAACCGCTGAACGAATGCTCGCGCTGGGCATAGACGGCATCATTACCAACTACCCGGATCGGGTCCTGAAGCTGATCGCGGAGCGCAAGCAGGCCGGCTCATAAGGATCGTGGAATCGGAATTTTAACCTGAAGCAGAGGCAACTTGGATGTAGATTTCAAGTGTCTCTGTTTTTTTGTTTAGGAATTATTTGGTATTCATGATGTATAAATTAGACAGATGTTATTTTCTTGTGTAATCAAGGGGGGATTGTATGGAGACATCGAATAATCAGTTTCATGGCACAAGATGGCCGGCACTGAATGTTCCCCAGTACGACCCGCAGCATACACAGAAAGCTGCTCCGGACATATTTTCTCTTATTGCTAGGGAAATATGTTTAGGAAGACTATGTCACTTTTATTGGGCATCTTATGCGAATGATGGTAATTACAGGCTTGTACAGCTGTGTGGATTTGATGGTTATGCGGGAATGGTTTATATCAACGAAGTAACCGGGCAAGGCTATATGCCTGTCCAGATCCCGTATCCTTACTTGTCCGGCTTTCAGTACTTAGGCGC
This sequence comes from Paenibacillus chartarius, assembly GCF_042432825.1. Classification (NCBI taxonomy): domain Bacteria; kingdom Bacillati; phylum Bacillota; class Bacilli; order Caryophanales; family Paenibacillaceae; genus Paenibacillus; species Paenibacillus chartarius. Next base: position 96,980 of record NZ_JBHLWN010000024.1, read on the forward strand.
AACCCCATATTTGGCTCATCGTCAAGGCGAATTGTCAGAGCGCAGCAGCGTGACGACCAAGGAAACGATCGGCTACGTGTATGACGATGTACTGAAGCAAAGAATAGCGGTCTACAGGCTTCCTGGCAAAAAGGGAGTATTCTTTTCATCCAAATTGCATGTAGACGCAGATGGCGCTTATTGGGCTTACCATCCAAACGACTTGGGGAAAAAATGCAATGCCTACCCCAATGAGCCGGAGAAATGGATGGGGCTGGAGTGTTTGGCGCATGCAGGAAGTCCGGGCAATTGGTATGGCTTGGCGACGGACGTCCATGGCCGGCCATATATCCAAAGAAATACAGATCCCGCTCCGGGCTACTATGTTTCCCAAACAACGCTTTCGGAGGCGGGACTGGAAAATAGAAATCCAAAAAAATACGTCGATGCCGAAACCATCCCTTATTTTGTACTTCCAGCCCCAGCATTCAAAAAATGGATTGCAGGAGGGGCGAAAATCAACATTGGGGATCTTGGAGTTGTCATCAATCAAAGGAACGGCAAAATGGCCTTTGCGATATTTGCCGATACTTGGCCGCAAAGTGCAGGAAATCGATTAGGAGAAGGATCAATGGCTCTCGCATGCGCCCTGGGCCTTGGCCGTGATCCCAAATTACATGGCGGTACGGAACATGCTGAAATTATTTATCTTATCTTTCCGGGTTCCGGTAAAGGGCCGAATACATTAAGAACACTTGATGAAATCAATGAAGCTGGGTCGAAGGCATTGGAAGCATGGGGAGGAGTAGAGCAGCTGAGGGCTGTGGTATCCGTACCGGCTTCGATCTCCCTCGGGAAATGCCAACCCACTCTGCGGAAAGGGGAAAAGGGGGAATATGTGAAGAAGCTTCAAAAATCCCTCCAAACAGCCGGATTATATCCCGGAGAGATCCACGGTTATTTCGAAGATCAAACGGAGCTGGCGGTAAAGAAATTTCAACGAGCGAATCGTTTGAATGAGAGCGGAACGGTTGACCAAGCGAGCTGGGACATTCTTGATCGGTAATTGTTGATACAGGAGTATGGGCTGCTTCCTCGAAGCAGCTCTTTTTTGCGTACAATCAACGTCATAGCAAGCAAAGACAACGAGTGCAACTCATGACTATTTTCCGGGAAATATCGACTTCTGCATCAACCGAACGGTGATCTGAACAACCAGGGACTATCGACGGCAATTAAAAACGGGGGATATGATGGAGCTGCAGTTTCACAGACATAAACGGATCTCACCGGAAATTGAAAGGAAGGAAGCAGCATGCAGACAAGTATGAAAGCGCGGGTCGCTGCGTCTACGGCTAAGAGGTCGTCGACCATGATGGGCAGACTTATGCGGAACCGATGGCTTTACTTTATGGTTCTCCCCGGCCTACTGTACTTTCTCATTTTTAAGTACTGGCCGATGTACGGCATCTTCATCGCATTTAAAGACTATCAGCCCTATTTGGGCTTCTGGGACAGTCCGTTCGTAGGTTTCAAGCATTTCGAACGGTTTTTCGGCGATTCCAATTTTCTCGTTCTGTTTCGCAATACGTTAATACTGGCAGCCTACAATATCTTGTTTTTCTTTCCGCTTCCGATTGTGATCGCCCTGATGCTCAATGAGCTGCGGCATGAATTTGTGAAGCGGTCCGTGCAAACGCTGGTCTACATCCCGCACTTCATGTCCCGGGTTGTCGTTGTAGGGATTGCCTACATCTTCCTGACGACGGAAGGCGGTCTTGTCAACGAGGTGCTGGTACGCTTCGGCGCAGAAAAGATTAATTTTCTCGTGAGCAATGAATGGTTCCGGACGATCATTACAGCCGAGGTCATTTGGAAAGAGACGGGCTGGGGCACGATCATTTTCCTTGCCGCGCTGGCCGGCGTCGACCCGCAGCTTTATGAAGCGGCTCGCATGGACGGAGCGAATAGGCTTCGCCAGCTGTGGCATATTACGCTGCCGGCGATTCGCAGCACGATCGTCATCCTGCTCATTCTGCGGCTGGGCCATTTTCTCGATACCGGCTTTGAACAAATTTTCCTGATGCTGAACGCAATGAACCGCGATGTCGGTGAAGTATTTGACACCTATGTCTACTCTGTGGGGATCAGCCAAGGACAGTACAGCTTCAGTACGGCGGTCGGCTTGTTTAAATCGGCGATCGGTTTGATTCTTGTCGTCGTAGCTAACCGTTTGGCGAAAAAATTTGGAGAAGAAGGAATCTACTAGGAAAGGAGCGTTACCGCGCCATGCCGATCAAACAAAGCTGGGGCAGCCGAATCTTCGATAGCGTGAACGTCACGCTGCTCGCCATATTCGCTTTGCTTACCGTCATCCCGTTCATTTATGTGATTGCCGGCTCGTTCGCCACGCAGAAGGAATTGATGCTCCGGGGATTTATCCTATTCCCGACAGAGTTTTCTCTGGATGCGTACAAGTATATATTTTCCACCCAGACGCTTGTCCGCAGCTTGGGGGTTACGATATTCATCACAATTGCGGGTACGCTGATCAATATTTTCTTTACCTGCTTGATGGCGTATCCGTTAGCCCGCAAAGATATGGACTTCCGCAAACCGATCTTGATGATGGTCGTGTTCACGATGCTGTTCAGCGGCGGCATGATCCCGACGTTCCTGGTCGTGAAGCAGCTGGGCATGATCGATTCGTACTGGTCTTTGCTGATTCCTAACGCGATCAGCGCCTTCAACCTCATTATTATGCGTAACTTTTTTCAGCAGCTGCCGGACGGCCTGGAGGAATCCGCCAAAATCGACGGCTGCAACGACCTTGGGATATTTTTTCGGATCGTGCTTCCGCTTTCGATGCCTGCGATCGCCACATTCTCCTTATTTTACGCGGTAGGTCATTGGAATACGTTCTTCAACGCCATTCTGTACATCAACGACAATACCAAATGGCCGATCCAGGTGCTCTTAAGACAAATTGTGATTTTGGCTTCGGGCGGGGTCGGGGACTCTACGGCAATGGAAGCGGATTTCGTCCCGCCTGAGCAGTCCGTGAAAATGGCGGTTATCGTTGTCTCTACTCTGCCGATCTTGCTGGTGTACCCGTTCTTGCAGAAACATTTTGCCAAAGGGGTACTGCTGGGATCGGTTAAGGGTTGAAGATATAATAGTAGACGTAAAAGGGAGGATATTAGACATGAAGAGAACCATTCGCAAAACCTTGGTTAGCAGCGGTGCATTGCTGGCATCTCTGGCATTCGTGATTAGCGCCTGCGGAGGCAAGGAGCCATCCGCTGCAGGGCAGAGCGGCGAAGCGGCCGGGAATCAAGGTCCGCTTAATCTGACGATGATGCTGCCATCCTACTTTCCGGAGCAAATGCCTGCGGATAGCTCGGTGATGAAACAGCTCGAGGAAAAGACGAATACCAAGCTTACGGTGTCATGGGTACCTTCCACGACCTATACGGATAAACTGAGCGCTACCGTTGCCTCCGGCGAGCTGCCGAAAACGTTTGTCGCGCTGGAGCCGAAGGCCTCCTTCATTGTAAACGCCGCCCGTACCGGCATGTTCTGGGAAGTCGGCCCTTATCTGAAAGACTATCCGAATCTGAGCAAAATGTCGGACATCGTATTGAAGAACGTATCGATCGACGGCAAAGTATACGGCTTGTACCGCGAGCGGGATTTGGCGCGCTTCGGTCTGATGATCCGTCAGGACTGGTTAACGAATCTGGGGCTGCAGCCGCCGAAAACGTTGGATGAGCTTTACAATGTGCTGAAAGCCTTTGCAACGGGAGATCCGGACAAGAACGGCAAACCAGATACGATCGGACTCGCGGTGGGCATGCAGGGCAATAACATCGCAGGCTTTAAAGACATACTGGCTTATATGGGCGGCCCGAACGAGTGGGAGCTGAAGGACGGGAAGCTCGTTCCGGCCCACATGACGCAAGCTTATATGGACACATTGAAATTCTACAAGAAATTGTATGACGAGAAGCTGATCAATCAGGACTTCGCGATCGTTCAAGACGGCCGGTCCGTCATGTATAAAGGCCAAGCCGGACTTTGGATCGACAATATGCTGGACGCCAAGAATATCGAAGACAACGTGAAGAAGGTCGTTCCGACGGCCAAGATCGATTTGATCAACCGCATCTCCGGTCCGAAGGGCGAAAGAACCCGGGCCGGCGCCGGCTACTTGGGCTTGTACATGATACCGAAGACGAGCGTGAAGACCGAAGCCGAGCTCAAGCAAATTTTGACTTACTTCGATAAGGTATCCGAGAAGGACAATCAAAATCTGCTGAAATACGGTGTCGAAGGAAAGCATTACACGATTGAGAACGGCAGCTACAAGCCGAATCAGGATGCGAAGATCAAGGCTGAGATGAATGACAGCAATCAGTTTATGATTTTGCAAAATGAAGTGGTGACCTACGGAACCGATCTGGAGAAGCTCATTGCGAAGAAATTCCAGGACAACGCAACGATGGCGGTTTCGAATCCTGCCTCGCCGTTTATCTCCAACACGGAGATTGAGAAGGGCAAGGAGCTTTCCAAGATTATTGCGGATGCTACCGTCAAATTCATCATGGGCTCGCTTAGCGAGGCCGACTGGCAGAAGGCGGTCGAGAAGTGGCAGCAAAGCGGCGGGAATAAGGTCATCGAGGAAATGAATGCCGAATATGCGAAAGTAGCGAAGTAATGAGATAAGTTGTTGGAGGAGAGGGAGATAACGCCCTTTCCTCCTTTTTTCCATAAGGTTTACGTAGTTAACTTCAAGGTTTTCATGTAAACTTGTAGCACAGACAGGGCAACGACTTGGAGGAGACATGATGAGATTTCGGTCCTCGTCGTATTTATTGAAGCTAATGCTATTTTCCATCTTGGTCGGCACGATCCCGGTCATTTTGCTCGGTACGTTTGCGTACTACAATTCCTCCCGAGCCGTACAGGATAAAGTGAACGAGAGCAATAAGCAGCTGTTGCAGCAAATGCAGATGCGGGTCGAACAGACGCTCAGGACGATTGACAACTCGGCGACGCAGCTGCTGCAGTCACCCGTAGTGACCGGCGCTTTCGATCAACCCTTGACGAATCATGATTTCGAGCTGGTGCATGAGCTGTATAAAGGCATTTCGCTGATTCAGACGTACGAGCTTGGCATCAAGGATGTTTATCTGTACAGCTTGGACAAGAAATGGATCGTCTCGGGGGAGGGAGTTAACGAATACAGCTCCCCGGAATTCAGGCCGCAGCTGGAGCAGTTTTCCCGCGGGGAGGCAGGCTCGTTCTGGACCACCGGACCGGATGATTTGCGAATCTATTTTGTCAAGAAGTACCCCTTTAACGCCGTCAATCCCAAGGGGATGATTTGTGTCGTGCTGTCGTCCAATGTGATGAAGGACATGGTCCCGGATCAGAACGGCAAGCTCGGCAACACGTTCATTCTGGATCGGCATTTCCAAATCATCGATCACCGCGACCGTACGCAGCTCGGTGGCAGCATGGCGGGGCAGCCGTTCCTACAGCCGCTCCTCGACACGGAGCAAGCTTTCGGCCAATATGCCGCCGAGCTGAATGGAGAGAAAGTAACCGTTACTTACAGGAAGTCCTCCTATAACGGCTGGAGCTATGTTTCCGTAGCTTCTAACGAGCAGGTGAACGAACAAAATAAAATTATCGGCTGGATTACGTTACTCGCCTGCATGGCGATCCTGCTGGTTACTCTCATTCTTGCCTGGTTCGGGTCGAAGCGGATGTACAGTCCGATTCAATCGATCTATACCGCACTCACCAGCATTCCCTCATCCATCGATGAGGGGAAGCCGAGCGGCGAGCTCCAGGTGATCGGGGAACGCGTCGACTATTTGATCAAAAATCAATCCCTCATTATGAACGAGCTGAAGGGGCAGCAGGTACAGCTTAAGGAATTTTTCATGCACAAATTGTTTGACGGCACCATTCACCCGGCGGATTTTGAAGCGAAATTGAGCTTGTACGATGTGGAGCAGCCGTGGCCTGCCATGTGCGTGCTCGCCGTTCAGATCGACACGCTGAAGGATACGAGGTTTGAAGAGACGGACCGCGATTTGCTCATGTTCGCCATTAACAATATGGTTCGTCGAAAGAAGGAGCGGCATTCAAGGAGCAGATGTTCACCTTGGCCGACGAAATCCAAAAAGCGATCGTCCAATACTTGGATATCAAAGTGAGCATAGGCATCAGCCGTCCCTTCAGCACGCTTGCGGAAACGCAGCTGGCGATGCATGAAGCGATGACCTCGCTCAAGTATAGGGTAGGACTCGGTCAAGAATCGATATTGTTTATTGAGGACGTTCAGCCGCAGAGCAATTTGTACAGGTTTCCCTATGAAGGGGAGCAGGCATTGTTCGATGCGATCCGGGCGGGAAACGTTGAACAATCGGAGCTCGCTTTGAAGCATTTTATCACGGAGCTGTTCGAATCCCATATGAAGCATCAGGATTATCAGCTGTCTTTACTGCGGCTCTTGGTCGACCTCCTGAAATTCGGACAGGAAATGTCCCTTTCCATGGAACGCATTGTAGAGGATGAGGCCTCGCTCATTCAGTCTTTGTTCAAGCTTAGAGACGTCAAGGATATCGAGCATTGGTTCTGGTCCAAATTCGTCCATCCTTACTTCCGGGAGCTGAGCAACCGCCGCGACAGTCAATTCAAGCATATCTCCGAAGCGGTCATCGATATGATTCACCGGGAATATGATTCGGAGCTGACCCTGGAGGAATGCTCTTCCCGCATTAACTATCATCCGCACTATGTAAGCCGGGTGTTCCGCCAAGAGACCGGCGTCAACTTCAGCGACTATTTGACGCAGTATCGAATCGACACAGCCAAGAAATGGCTTACGGAGTCCGATATGAAGATTGTTGAAATTGCCGAACGGCTCAGATACAACAACTCCGCCAACTTTATCCGCTCCTTTCGTAAACTTGTCGGCATGACGCCCGGGCAGTATCGCGAGGAGAGGATGGGCAGCCCGGAGCGTCCATGATGATGGAGTAACCTATACGACAAGTCCGCCTTCCTTCACGGGAAGGCTCTTTGTCGTGAGAACGCCCGGCCTATGCCCGACCTTAGTCCAGCAGAAGAAAAGTCTGCAGATGGATGTTCTCCTTGACTTGGATTCGTATAATCGACTTGACTGTGCGGATCATCTTATCCAAATCTGGGGAGTTGAGGAAATGGGTTTCATCGAATTCAAGCAAGTAACGAAGGAATACAAGATCGGAGAAGTGCCGATTAAAGCGCTGAACGGTGTTGATTTTTCCATAGCGGAGGGAGAATTCGTCGTCATCTTGGGAGCAAGCGGCGCCGGGAAAAGCACGATTCTGAACATTCTCGGCGGGATGGATACGGCAACGAAAGGTCAAGTGTTTGTCGGCGGTCAAGAAATTACCCGATATAACGAAACACAATTAACGCGGTATCGCGGCGAGAAAGTCGGCTTTGTATTCCAATTCTATAACTTAATTCAGAACTTAAACGCACTCGAGAATGTGGAATTTGCCGCTGAAGTATGTCACAACCATCTGGATGCCAAACAGATTTTACAGAAGGTAGGGCTGCAGCATCGGATGAGAAACTTCCCTTCCCAGCTCTCCGGAGGAGAACAGCAGCGAGTTGCGATCGCTAGAGCCGTTGCCAAAAATCCCTTGCTTCTGCTCTGCGATGAACCGACCGGGGCTTTGGATTATGTGACAGGCAAGTCCGTCTTAAAGCTGCTTCAGGATTTGAACAAGGAAACGAAAAAGTGCGTCGTAGTCGTTACCCATAATACCGCCATTGCTCCTATGGCCGATAAAATTATTAAGGTGAAAAGCGGGACGATCGAAAGTGTCGCCATGAATGAAACCAAACTTCAAGTTGAAGAGATTGAGTGGTAATCATGAAGCTATTTATCAAATTCGTGAGGGATCTGAAGCAGTCGATCGGACAATTTGCAGCGTTTGTTGCGGTGGTCGCGGTAGGAGCGTTTTTCTATGCGGGGCTGGTCACCTATAGCGATAATCTGAGTAGCTACACGCAGGCCTATTTCAAAGAACATCATGTAAGCGACTTAAACGTATATTACAGTCACATTTCCAAGCGCGACTTGGCTGATTTCAGCAAATTGGAAGGTATCCATAACATCGAAGGGCGGTATACCTTTGATGCCGCGCAAGACTTTGAGGATCGTAAAGCTGCATTAACGATTCATTCGATCCCCGTTCATAATCAAATCAATACCCCGGCCCTGCTGGAGGGGAAGCTCCCGTCGGCAAAGGACGAGATTTTGGTAGATTCCCATTATGCGAAGGCACATCATATTGGGGTCGGCGATCCGATCCAAGTCCGTGTGAATGAAAAACAGGTGATGTTCACCGTCAGCGGCTTGGGCGAGAATGCCGAGCATGCCAAAAAGAACGACATCCAAGACCATGAAAACTACGGTTTCGCTTATATTTCCGAAGCCGCCATATCTGCTGTCGCAGACGGCATCATTTATAACGAAATCATCATCGATGCCGAGGAAGGCTACGATATCGACGAACTAGGCCGGTCCATCGAAGCACGATCCAAGCAAAAACAGCTTCCTTATCTAAGCCAGGTAAGCAAAGAACGGATGTTCAGTTATTCGAAATTACAGGAAACGATCTATAACAATGGTTTGATGAGCAAGGTGATTCCTTTCGTTCTGTTTGTGATTGAAGCGATGATCCTGTTTCTTGCCATGTCGAGGCTGATCGATTCGCAAAGAAATCAAGTAGGGATGATGAAGGCCTTGGGTGTCAGGAACAGCAGCATTATGCTTCATTACATGGGATACCCCGTGCTGGCGGGAATCATAGGCTCTATCATCGGCTGCGCTATTGCCGCAGGTGTCTTTGTTCCTTTCGTAACGGCGTCGAATGCGAGGGCCTACGCACTGCCTGGAATTACGTTCCAGCTATCCGTCTTTTCGGTCATTCCTCCGATCCTGTTCTCCAGCGCGTTTGGGGTCGTTGCCTGTTACTTAAGCGGCCGGACGATATTGAAAGAACGTGCGGCCCAGGCAATGCGTCCGAAACCGCCGAAGAAGATGAACAAGCTGCTGATCGAAAGCGTTCCGGGGCTTTGGCGCCGTATTCCCTACAGCTACAAGCTGATATTGCGAAATATCGGATTAAATAAATCCAAAGCGTTAGCAAGCTCGGTCGGAGTTGTTGTCAGCACGGTGTTACTGATTACTGCTTTCGGCACGCAATCGGCCCTGCTCAAAGTAGCCAGCCAGATTGAAGCTGCGTATGACTATGATTTGCGGGTCGATTACGCGCTGGGAACGGCCGCCGATTCGGTCGAACTGCCCCCCGGCATTCAAAGCAGCTATTGGTTATCCACGCTTCCCGTTGAATTCCTCAAAGGCGACGCTAAAGAGAATGCCATTCTAATCGTTACTGAGGAAGAAAACAAACTCATTCATTTCCTTGACGAACATGACAATTGGATACAGTTGGAAAATGGTGGTGTGTTGGTGCCCCAATCTTACGCCGACAAGTATCGTATTGCGGAAGGGGATATCGTCAAGCTGCAGTTTACAGCGCCGGAGCTTCAACAAAAGACGGTCGAAATGATGGTAGCCAGCATATCTGCACAATATTCGAATCCGTCGTTTTACTGCACACCGGCCTATCTAAAGAGCCTCGGCATCGACTACAGTCCAACCTCGCTTTTAGTGAAGGCGAACAGCGGGGCGGATCTGATCAGCGTTCGAAGCTACTTTGAACAAGATCCTCAAGCAGATACGATTGCAGATCGGAACGATCTCAAGAAATCGGCCGATTATATATTGAAACAAAATAGCTTTGTATTTATTATGTTTATCATTTGTGCGGTTATCTTGTCGTTCGGCGCCATCTATACGATATCTTCCATCAACATCTATGAACGCAATCGAGAGCTCGCGACGCTCAAGGTGCTTGGCTATCAAAAAAATAAAATCAACAGGCTCATCTTTTTGGAAAATATGATTCTCACCACATTTGCGGTAATCGCAGCTTTGCCGGTCAGCGGCTATATGTTTACATTGATTATAGGAGCGTTGTCGAGCAGCCATCAACAAATCCCGGATCAATTAGATGTAGGGATCATGCTGGTTTCCGTCATGCTCGCCTTCGTGCTTACCGCTCTATCCAACCTCCTGCTTAGAAGTAAAGTGAGCAAAATCGATATGATGGGGTCGTTAAAAAGCTACTAGCCCGACAAGCGGCGGGAGTGTTCAAAGGCGAACGTATGTGCTATAATGCTGGTATATATATTCCAAATGTTATAGAGGTGTGGTAACGTGTCCGAGCTTCCTTGGATGGCGATTGAGGACGAGGCGGTTCACAACAGTCGGGATGTGATTCAAGTATCGATTAGCGCTGCGGACTGCTCCGGCGAAGCGAATGCTCGTATAACAAACCCATTGCTTGCGGCACTGCAAAGTCTCATTTATTCGCTGGATGACAGCTGGAAGGGAAGCCGAAGGAAGCCGCCGGCTTTCATTCCGGCTGACAAAGGTATGTATGAGTCGGTGCGCGGTATTAACGCAATCCGGCTATTGTCAGGCGGAACCGCCGATCTCTTCGGAATTACGCCGGTCACTCACGCGTTAGGCGGAACGTCTCAATTACTTCTTGATACACGGGATTTAACCGTCCTGCAAAGACGGCTTGTCACTATGGCTGCCGGAACGGTGCTCGCATACGAACGGTTCCTTCACGAGTTGCTGGAAATTCCGGCTTCGATCGATTGGGAATGGGCTTCGCCGGGCGGTGAGCGGAGCTCTCTGCATTTGAGTACCGAACAGCTGCAGAACGCTCACGCAATGATCAATGAAATCGTCGTGACGGAAGAAATCGTCCAGGTGAAGGGAAGTTTGACGGCAATCAACCTGGCAAGAAAAACATTTACTTTGGAAGCGCAGGACGGCCAGGTATACAAAGGCCGCGTGTCGGAACCGGTTCGGAAACAATACAGCGGTGAGAATCATGCGTTCGAGCTGCCGGTCAAGGTGGAGGCCGTTATCGAAAGACGAATCAGCAGTCAGGCCAGCATTCAGACGGAAACCATTGTCGATACGCTGGCAGAGCTGGATACCCATCTGGGACTGGATGTCCAAGAAACGCTGTATTCTTGCAAGGAGCTGTTCCGCCCGTTGGATACGTTCGTGGAAGGCGATAGTGAAGTTGCCGCGGGTTCGATTCTATCGCTCGATGAATATACGGAGCTTGCCAAACTGCTTGACGATCTGGCGGGCAGCAATCCGACGAAGGGAGCGCGGCGATTGCTAAGCCCTTCCGATATGATACAGGCGAAGGAGCTTTTGTCGGAAGGGAAGCCGATTTGCAGGCTGGTAACGTTTTGTGCGCAAATGGCTCTAGCCCATCATGACTTCGCCGATGAATACGATGTGAGTTCAGCCGCGTACGGAAAGCAGCGAACGCACTCTAACAAGCTGACCATGCTGATCGCCGACGCTTATCCGGATTATGTGAAATTGCGGAAGCTGATGTTGAACATGATCCATGCACTGGAGGCTGGAGAACATCATCAAGTGCACGGCTAAGTGTACATCCGTAAGAGGCTGTCCCAAAAGTCATCGTAGATGACTGAGGGCAGCCTCTCTTTTCATTTTGTACAAAAAAAGAAACCGTTCCTTGGTAAAATGGAAGTTACCACCTACCATTTACGAAAGGATTAGTTTCTTTGTACATTCAATATACCATGGACCAACTTTGCTTGCCAATGGATTTGGAGGAGGACATTCCAGCTAATCACCTAGTTCGAGTCATTAATGCCGCAGCTAACCTCCTCGACGACGCTATCTTCAACGCGGCTTACCCCGGAGGCGGACGAGATAGCTATTACCCCAAGATGCTCACCAAAATTATCATCTACGCTTACTCGCAGTGCATCTACTCCTCACGTCAGATCGCCAAAGCCGTACGCGAGAACATCACGTTCATGTGGATCGCTGGCAGACAGAGATCGGACTTCCGCACCATCAACCGGCTTCGCTCGGAGCGAATGAAAAATGTACTGGAGACCGTGTTTACTGCAATTCTTGAATTCCTGGTTGAAGAGAACTACTTGCAGCTGGAACACTACTTTGTGGACGGCACCAAGATTGAGGCCAATGCCAAACGGTATACATTTGTTTGGGGAAAGGCCGTCGTGAAGCAGAAGGTTAAGCTCCAGGAAAAAGTGCAAACCTTGTTCGATGCAATTGAGGATGCCGTAAAGCAAGAAAAAAGAACACACTGTGGTCAGGTTCTTCTAGAACTGGGCGAATCCTCCGCCATCAATAGTGAAAAACTGGAGCATGCTGTCAAGCAATTGGAAGAGCACCTGCAGGAGAAGCCCAAAGGCGAGCAGCTAAAGAAAGCGGTGCGTACACTCCGCAAGGACTTGCTTCCTTGCCTTCATAAGTACGAGACTCAAGAAGCGATTTTAGGCACTCGGAACAGCTACAGCAAAACAGACCATGACGCCACCTTCATGCGAATGAAAGAAGACCACATGCGAAACGGCCAGCTCAAGCCGGGCTACAATGTGCAGATCGGCACCGAAAATCAATTCGTTGTCGGTTACAGTGTTCACCAGCGACCTATCGATACGCGCTGCATTATTCCTCATCTCGAAAAAGTAAAATCTAATCTAAGCGAGAACAAGCCGCTTAGCTTTATTCTGTATATCTACTTATTTTCATGCTGAAGGTGTTCCAAAAGCTGCTTTTGGGACAGCCTGTTTGCCTTCTTGGAAATGTTCTTGTAGACGGATTGCAGCCACCTTTCTTAATGAACTTACGTTTGTGTGCTAGAGCGGCCGTTGCTCGATTTCCCTGTTGTCTTAATGTTAAAAAATGAATCAATCTTCAAACCCTTCCTGGCATTGTTTACTTGCAATGAGGGTTTTTTTACCGTTGATTGAATCCAAGTGATATTGAACTAACCCATGTGCAGCAATCCGGGTGATATTGGCAGGGTAATTACGTCTCATTTGTTCTAACAGTGGCCTTCACGGCTGAATGCAGCAGACTTCTCGAGTGCGTTCTTCAATGAGCCTGCGGCGATACCGGACCAATTCTCTCAGCTCGAGTTTACATTAAAGATGAAACAATAATTGTGGGTTTATTATCTGAATATACAATAATAAGTCCCTGTGACGGTATTGGTCAAGCCCCGATTTTGTAGACATTGAAAAAAGCCCTAGGCTGCGAGCTGGCGTCGGTACTCTAACGGCGTC